>CAMBRG010000058.1 GCA_945869845.1 Opitutus sp. GAS368
ACGATATGATCAGTCGTTTGACCGAGGCTCGAATCCGCGACCTGCTCGCGCGTTTTCCCGCCGTCGCCGTCTTGGGTCCGCGTCAGGTCGGCAAAACGACGCTGGCGCTCCGCCTCGCCGGGGCAACCGACGCCACGTCTGTTTACTTGGATCTGGAGCTACCTTCGCACCGGGCCAAACTTTCCGACCCGGAACTCTACTTCAAAACGCAAGAAGACCGCTTGGTCATTCTGGATAAAATTCAACGCGTGCCGGGGCTCTTCGAGATTCTGCGGGGCGTCATCGATGAGCGGCGCAGAAAGGGCCGCCGCAACGGCCATTTTCTGCTGCTCGGATCGGCGTCGATCGAACTCCTCAAGCAGTCGTCCGAGACCCTGGCTAGGCGCATCGCCTATTCCGAACTCACGCCGCTGCTGGTGGAGGAAGCCGCCGCCAAAAAACGGACCGACCGGGATCGGCTGTGGTTGCGCGGCGGCTTCCCCGACAGCTTTCTGGCGCGGGACGATGCCGCGAGCGTCGAGTGGCGCGAGGACTTCATCGGCACCTATCTCGAGCGGGACATTCCTCTGCTCGGCCCGAAAATTCCGGCCGAAACGTTGCGCCGCTTCTGGACCATGCTAGCCCACGAACAGGGCACGCTTCTGAACGCGGCCGCCGTCGCCGGCGCCATCGGCGTCAGCGGCCAGACCGTGGGACGCTATCTCGACCTCATGGTTGACCTGCTCCTCGTCCGCCGCTTGCAGCCTTGGGCAAAGAACGCCGGCAAGCGCTTGGTCCGTTCGCCCAAAGTCTATGTGCGCGACAGCGGTTTGGTGCATGCCCTGCTCGGGCTACGCGACCTCGACACCGTGCTCGGCCATCCCGTGACCGGCGGAAGTTGGGAGGGCTTTGTGATCGAAAACCTGTTGACCGCTGCGCCCGCCGGCACGCAAGCATGGTTTTACCGGACCGCGGTCGGCGCCGAGATCGATCTCGTGCTGGAGATTCCGCCGAAAGGACGCTGGGCCATTGAAATCAAACGCTCCTCCGCTCCGGTAGTGTCGAAAGGGTTTTACCTCGGCTGCGACGACATCAAGGCGACGAAACGGATCGTAATTCATGCCGGCGAGGATTCCTATGGACTCGGGGATGGCGTCGAAGCGTTCTCCCTCCCTGCTGCGCTAGCCGCGCTGCGAGGATGATCGCGCTAAACTTTTTGCTGCCCCCAATTCTCCATGAATCACCGCTCCTTTCTCACCACCACCCATGCACTCGCCGTCTCCGTTCCGGTCGGCCTCGTCATAAGCTCCCTCACAATCCTCACCGCGCTGTCCCTCGGCGTTCGCGCCGCCTCTGCCTCCGCGCCGGCCTCGGCGCCCGCCCTCACCGCCGAAGAAAAAGCCGCCGGCTGGCGCCCGCTCTTCGACGGCCAATCGCTCAATGGTTGGCGCCTCTACGGCAAGCCCGCCGGCACCCCCATCGGCCCCGGCTGGCGCGTCGAAAACGGCATCCTCAAAAAAATCGCCGGCATCAAAACCGGCGACCTCATCACCGAGCAGACTTTTGATAATTTCGAGCTGAGCTGGGACTGGCGCATCGAAAAAGACGGCAACAACGGGATAAAATATCTCGTCACCGAAAATCGCCCGGGCGCTCCCGGCCACGAATATCAGATGATCGACGACGACGCCCCAAAATGGGCCACGCTCCACGCCGAATCCAGAACCGCCTCCTTCTACGAGGTTCTCCCGCCCGCGGCGGACCGCCCCCTGAATCCCGCCGGCCAATGGAATCGCTCGCGCGTCGTCGTCCGCGGCCCGCTCGTCGAGCACTGGCTCAACGACCGCCTCGTCCTCGCCTACGAACTCGGCAGCCCCGCCGTCAAAGCCGGCATCGCCAAAAGCAAATTCGCGAAATACCCCGACTTCGGCCAAAAGCTCCGCGGCCACCTCATGCTCACCGATCACGGCGACGCCGCCGAGTTCCGCGCCATCAAACTCCGCGAATTGTCCGCCCCTTAAACCCTCAACCCCCCTCGTCTTCAATGTCCCTCCGCTCCCTCGCTCTCGCCTTCCTGCTCTCCGTCTCCCCGTCTCTCCATCTCCCCCTCTTCGCCGCCGAAGCCCCGGTCGCCCGCACGCCTGCCGACGGTCCGTTTCTCCCCGCCACCGCGCTGCCCGGCGGTATCGTCCTCCCGCTCTACCCGCCCGATTCCCCGCTCTTGAAACGCGAGCGCCTCCACGAGGCCGAGGCCTACAACACCACCTCCGGCGGCGTCGCTCCCGGCGGCAAAGTTCAAAGCACGCTCAACATCCACAACCCCAGCATCGAGGTTCACCTCGCCTCAGACCGGGCCAACAACGGCGCGGTCATTATCGTCATCGCCGGCGGCGGGCACAAAATCCTCTGGATCGGACCCGAGGGTCACGATTGCGTCCCGCTCTTCGCCCGCCACGGCATCTCCACCATCGTCCTGCGCCACCGGCTGCGCGTCGACGGCTACGACGCCAAAGTCGACGCGGTAAACGACGCCTTCCAAGCCGTCCGCCTCGTCCGCGCCAACGCCGCGAAATGGAAACTCGACCCCGCCAAGATCGGCCTGCTCGGCTTCTCCGCCGGCGCCGAACTCTCCGCGCCCGCCGCGATTTTCTTCGACGACTTCGCCGCAAAAAACAACGCACCCGCCGATCCCCTCGCCGCGATCTCCCCGCGCCCCGATTTCGTCGGTCTCATTTATCCCGGCCCCACGCCCTTCGCCAAGGGCGGGACGCCCGCGATTCCGCGCCACGTGCCGCCGAGCTTCATCGCCTCTCCCGGTTCGGGCGACCGCGTGCACGCGCTCTGGGCCGCCGAGTATTTCACCGCCATGCTCCAACGCGGCGTGCCGAATCTCGAAATGCACATCTACGGTCGCGGCACCCACGGCGGCGGCATCAAAGCCCGCAGCGGTATCCCTCTCGGCACTTGGCCCGATCGCTTTATCGACTGGTTCCGCGACCTCGGCTTCCTCGAAAAACCCGACATCCCCACCAAAGCCGCCGTCGAATCCGCCGCCTTCGCCGCCAAGCCCGCTCCGTGATCGGTCCCTCGACGGCACCGTTATCGCCGTCCTCCGTTTTCCTTTCTCATGAAAATCGTCCTCTCTTTCCTTCACCTTTTCCTCGCCACCTTCGCGACCTTTCCCGCCCTCGCGCAGACTCCGGCTCTCGTCCCCGCGGCCACTCCCGCCCCGACGCCCGCCCGCCCCGCGCCCGTAATCTCCCCCGAGATCAACGCCGACCGCAGCGTCGCCTTCCGCCTCCGCGCCTCCGCCGCTCAGAAAGTCGTTCTCCGCGGCCAGTGGACCAAAGCTCCCGTCCCCCTCACTCGCGCCGACGATGGCCTGTGGTCTTACACCGCCCCGCCCGACTCGATCCCCGCCGGTGTCTGGGAATACAGCTTCAACGTCGATGGCGTCGCCATGATCGACCCCGCCAACTCCGCCATCAAACCGATGCGCGAGCCGCGCACCAGCATCCTCCACCTCGCCGCCGCCCACCCGTCGCCCTGGGATTTTCAGGACGTTCCCCACGGCACCGTCCACCAGCACACCTACCGCTCCAAAGCCCTCGGCCGCCCCCGGTCCGTCTGGGTTTACACCCCGCCCGGCTACGAAACCGGCCGCACCGCCGCCTACCCGTTGCTCGTCCTCCAGCACGGCTCCGGCGACAACGAGCAGACTTGGGTCGCCCACGGCAAAGCCCATTGGATTCTCGATAGCCTCATCGCCGCGGGCAAAGCGCGTCCGATGGTCGTGATGATGATCGACGGCCACCCGTTCACCCCCGCCGCCACCCGCGATCCGGCCAATCGCAGCCAAGCCATGGCCGCCTTCACCCGCGAGCTCCTCGACGACGCCCTGCCCCTCGTCGAATCCGTGTATCGAATCTCCCCGGACGTCACCCAACGCGGTATCGTCGGCCTCAGCATGGGCGGCGGCCAAGCCCTCACCGTCGGCCTCGCCCACCTCGACCGCTTCGCCTACGTCGGCTCTTTCAGCGGCGTGCCCGCAGACGAACCCGTCACCCAAGCCGCGAGCGGCGACGCCAAAGGCACCAACGCCAAACTGCGCCTCCTCTGGATCGCCTGCGGCGCCGACGACTTTCTCTTGCCGCGCAACGAGGAGTTCGTCGCCAAGCTCAAAGCCGGCGGCGTGAACCACGAGTGGCACCTCACCACCGGCAACCACAGCTGGCCCGTTTGGCGCGGCTACCTCGCCGATTTCCTCCCGCGGCTCTTCCGCCCGACCCCGTAATCTTTCACTCCGCCGACGGTTGATTTTCGCCCGTCAACCCACTTCACGTTTGCGCCCCGCCGTCCGCCGCGAACGCTCCCCTTACCGCCTCGCTGTTTCCCCGCCCGCGCCCTTTTTCGCCGATGCCCTCCCTGACCGCTGCCTTCTACCTGTTTGCCCTGTTCATGGTCACGTCCGTCCGCGCCTCGGAAACGCCGGAGAAGATCCAGTTCAACCGCGATATCCGTCCCATCCTGTCGGAAAACTGTTTCCACTGCCACGGTCAGGACGCCCACCACCGCGAGGCCAAGCTCCGCCTCGACGAACGCGAAGACGCCACCCGCGACCGCGACGGCTTCTTCATCATCGCCCCCGGTAAACCCGAGGAGAGTGAATTGATCGCCCGTCTGCTTTCGAAAGACCCCGACGAGCAGATGCCCCCGCCCACGTCCAACAAGCACGTCACCCCTGAGCAGACCGCGCTCCTCCGGCGCTGGGTCGCCGAGGGCGCCGCCTACGAAAAACACTGGGCCTTCGTCGCCCCGGTCCGCGCCCCAATTCCGAAAATCGAATTACCGAGCGCAGCGACAGTTCAGCATCCAAAATCGAAAATTCAAAATCCGCTCGACGCCTTCGTTCTCGCCCGCCTCAAAGCCGAAAAGCTCGCCCCGTCCCCCGCCGCCGCGCCAGAAACGTGGCTGCGCCGCGCCAGCTTCGATCTCACCGGCCTCCCGCCCACCCCCGCCGAACTCGATGTGTTCGCCGCCGACGTGAAGAAACGCGGCGAGCCCGCCTTCGCCGACGCCGTGGACCGCCTCCTCGCCTCGCCCCACTTCGGCGAACGCCAGACCATCGAGTGGCTCGACGCCGCCCGCTACGCCGACACGCACGGTTTCAACAACGACTCATCCCGCACCATGTGGCGCTGGCGCGACTGGGTGAACGACGCCTTCAACGCCAATCTCCCCTACGACCGCTTCATCACCGAGCAAATCGCCGGCGATCTCCTGCCCCAGCCCACCCTCGAGCAACGCATCGCCACCGGCTTCGCCCGCAACCATGTCATCAGTTCCGAGGGCGGCATCATCGAGGAAGAATACCGCGTCGAATACGTCGCCGACCGCGTCCGCACCCTCAGCACCGCGTGGCTCGGCCTCACGATGGAGTGCGCGAAATGCCACGACCATAAATTCGATCCGGTCACCCAACGCGATTACTACCGCCTGTTCGCTTTTTTCAACCAGACCTCCGAACGCGGGGAAGATGGCCGCGTCGCCAACGCGGTCCCGATGATTCCTGCTCCGACCCGCGCCCAACAGGACACTCTCGCCGAGCAGACCCGCGAGCTGGCCGCCCTCGACGTCCAACTCGCGCCCGCCCGCACCGCTTGGCAATGGCGCCCCGCCGACGCGACCCGCCTTGAACCGGTGATCGCCGCCGCGCGCGCCAAGCTTGCCGCGGACCCCGGCGTCGCGCTCCTCCCCACCGAGACCGATCCGGCGGGCATCCTCGGTTCTGCGTGGCGGCCCGATCTGGCCCAGCCCGCGGCTAAACTTGCGGCCACCGCGTTTGATTTCCGCGCGAAGTCCGGCCTCACCCTCGCTTTTTGGCTCAACCCGGACGCCGACAATCCCCGCGACGTCGCCCTGTTTTCCGCGATCAATTACATCGGCTCCGCCGACGACGCCAGCTACGGCCGCGGCCGCGAACTGCGTCTCATCGCCGGCGAGATCGAACTCCGTCTGAGCGAACGCTTCCCCGCCTACGCGGTCGTCGTCCGCACGGTCGGCGCCGCGATCCGTCCCGGTCAGTGGCGCCACGTCGCCGTGGCGTATTCGGGCGGAAAGAACGCCGCCGGCGTGCGCTGTTTCATCGACGGGCAGGAGCAACTGGTCCACGTCCTCTTCGACGGACTTCCAGGTGAGCCCAAGCAGGCGGAGTTTCTCCTCGGCGCCGACAACGCCCCGGCCGGCTCCCGCTGGCGCGGCGCGCTCGACGAAGCCCGCAGTTTCCCGCGCGCGCTGGACGCCGCGGCCGTCCGCGCCCGCTTTCAATCCGAGGCCCTGCCCTATGCCGCCGCCCGCGCCGCCGCGGGCACCGCCGATGCCGTGACGCTCGGTTGGCTGCGCGACACCTTGCTCGCCGACGCCGAACCGACCCGCACGCTCGCTGCACGTCGTACCGCGTTGCACGAAACCCACCTCGCCCTCCACCGCAGCCTGCCCACGGCCATGATCATGGACGAGCTGCCCGAGCCCCGCCCCACCTTCGTGCTGGACCGCGGCAACTACAACGCACCCGGCGAACCCGTCACCGCCGGCGTGCCCGAGGCGTTGCTCTCCACCCCGTGGCCCGTCGGCGCGCCCCACAACCGCCTTGGCCTCGCCCGCTGGCTCACGCAGCCCGATCACCCGCTCACCGCCCGCGTGGTCGTGAACCGTTTTTGGGCACAACTGTTCGGCACCGGTCTCGTGAAAACCCTCGAGGATTTCGGTTACCAAAGCGAATGGCCGAGCCATCCCGAGCTGCTCGACACGCTCGCTCGCGACTTTATCGACGGCGGCTGGAACACCAAAGCGCTCCTCAAGACGATCGTCCTCTCCGCCACCTATCGCCAATCGAGCGCGACCACCCCCGCGCTCACCGCGCGCGATCCAGAGAACCGGCTCCTCGCCCGCGGCCCCCGCGTCCGCCTCCCGGCCGAACTCATCCGCGACCAAGCCCTCGCCGTCTCCGGCCTGCTCACGCCTCAGATCGGCGGCCCGAGCGTCTATCCCTATCAACCGGAAAAACTCTACGAAGGCATCGTGGTCGACGCGCCCTACCCGAGCACCAAATGGGGCGTGAGCGCCGGCGCCGACCTTCACCGCCGCAGCCTCTACACGTTTTGGAAACGCACCATCCCGCATCCGGCGATGACCACGTTCGACGCGCCCGACCGCGAGTTCTGTTCCGTCCGCCGCGCCCGCACCAACACCCCGCTACAAGCCCTCGCTCTCTGGAACGAGCCCGGTTACCTGGAGGCCGCCCGCCAGCTCGGCACCCGCATGGTGCGCGAGGGCGGCACCGACGATCCCGCCCGCGTCGCCTTTGCCTTCCGCCTCGCCACCGGCCGCCGCCCCAAGCCCACCGAGACCGCCGTGCTCACCAAGACCCTCGCGCAACTCCGCTCAGAGTTCACGGCGAACGGCTCCGACGCCTACGCCTTCGTGAAGATCGGCGCGTCCCCGATGGACCCGCTCCTCCCGCCCGCCGAACTCGCCGCCCACACCGCCATCGCGAGCATGATCCTCAGCCTCGACGAAACCATTACCAAGAACTGACCCCCAGCCGCCGCGCCTCTCGCCTCTCGCCCCCAGCCTCTCGCCCCCCGTTCATGTCCTGCCACAACTACCAGTCTTTCCACTCCCGTCGCGACTTCCTCACCAAGACCGGCCTCGGTCTCGGCACCGCCGCCCTCGCCCAACTCCTCGGCCGCGACGCCTCCGCCGCCCCCTCTCTCTCCCTCTCCCCCTCTCTCCCTCTCTCCGTCTCCCCCTCTTCCGCCAACGCCCTCCCCGGCCTCCCTCACTTCGCGCCGAAGGCCAAACGCGTCATCTGTCTCTTCCAATCCGGCGGTCCGTCTCACCTCGATCTCCTCGACGACAAACCCGTCCTCCGCCAGCGCTTCAACGAAGACCTCCCCGATTCCGTCCGCCGCGGCCAACGCATCACCGGCATGGTCGCCTCGCAGTCCCGCCTCGCCGTCCAGCCCAGCAAGTGGGACTTCAAGCCCGGCGGCAAAAGCGGCACCGTCATCAGCGACCTTCTGCCCCGCATCCGCGACATCGCCGACGAGATCTGCGTCATCCGCTCGATGCACACCGAGGCGATCAACCACGATCCGGCCATCACGTTTTTCCAGAGCGGCAGCCAACTCCCCGGCCGCCCCAGCATGGGCGCCTGGACCGACTACGGTCTCGGCCGCCTCAACGAAAATCTCCCGTCCTTCGTCGTGCTGCTGTCGGTCAACAAAGCCCGCTCCGGCCAAGGCCTGCTCGCGCGTCTCTGGGGCAGCGGCTTCCTCCCGAGCCAGCACCAAGGCGTACAATTCCGCGCCGGCGGCGAACCCGTCCTCTACCTCAACGACCCCGCTGGCCTCACGCGCGAGCGCCGCCGCCTCATGCTCGACGGCATCGCCGACTTGAACCGCCAGCAACTCGCCACCAGCGGCGACCCCGAGATCGAGACGCGCATCGGCCAGTTCGAAATGGCCTATCGCATGCAGCGCAGCGTCCCCGAGCTCATGGAACTCTCCGGCGAGACCAACGCCACCCTCGATAGCTACGGCGCCGACGTCAACGAGCCCGGCTCCTTCGCCCGCAACTGTCTCCTCGCCCGCCGCCTCGCCGAGCGCGGCGTGCGTTTCATCCAGCTCTACCACCGCGACTGGGATCACCACGGCGGCCTCCAAGACCACCTCCCGCGCCTCGCGACCGACGTCGATCAAGCCAGCGCCGCTCTCGTGAAAGACCTCAAGCAACGCGGCCTCCTCGACGAGACCCTCGTCATCTGGGGCGGCGAATTCGGCCGCACGCCCTACGCGCAAGGCGACGCCAACCGCGACAAATACGGCCGCGACCACCACGGCAAAGCCTTCTCCATCTGGATGGCCGGCGGCGGCATCAAGGGCGGCATGACCCACGGCACCACCGACGATTTCGGTTTCAACGTCGTCGAAAACCCCGTGCACATCCACGACCTCCAAGCGACGATCATGCACTGCCTCGGCATCGATCACACCCGCCTCACGTTTAAATTCCAAGGCCGCCAATACCGCCTCACCGACGTCCACGGCGAAGTCGTCAAAGCCATCCTCGCCTAATCCCGAAGTGGCACGGGCATCCTGCCCGTATTTCGGTCCAGCTGCCGCGCCTTCCGTCCCGCTTTTTGCCGTTTGACCGCGGCGTCAGTCAGGTTTGACTGCCACCCATGAAAACCAACATCCGCGCCTTCCAACGCGACTTCCCCCGGATGCGCCGGCTCGCGGCCGCCGGCACCGTCATCATTGTCGAAGCCGACGACCACGCCTTTGAGTTCCGCGTCCGTCGCCGCGGCACCGGCGTACTCGGTTGCATGACGGGCCGGGCCAAGCTCGGCAAGTTGCGCGAAGGTCCCGCGATCCCGCTCGAAGAATGGGGCCCGCTCGCCGGATGAAGTATCTGCTCGATACGCACGCGGTGCTATGGATCGCCGAGTCTTCGCCCCGCCTGTCGCCCAAAGTTCGCGCGCTGGCCGGTCGCTCCGATTCGGACGACTTTGCTCTTGCCGCCATCAGCCTCCTCGAAATCGCCCGAAAAGCCCACACCGGTGAAATCGACCTGCAACCCGATGCCTCCACGTGGCTGGACGATCTCGCCCATCGTTTCCGCATTTTGCCCCTCACACCCCAAGTCGCCTGGCGCTCCGTCCAACTCGACTGGGAGCACAAAGATCCGGCCGACCGCCTGATCTGCGCCACCGCCCTCGAGCACAATCTGACCCTTGTCACCCAAGACAAAGAGATCACTCGATGGCAGGGCGTCTCCGTTTTCTGGTGAACCTTGATTCCACCGCTCTTTTCCCATGAGAACCGTTCCCACTTTCATCCGCCTCGGACTCTTCCTTGCCCTCGCGACCGCAGCCACCGCCGCGCCGAAAAACCCCTTTTTCGCGATGGACAACATCGCGCGCGGTGGCGCCGACATCGCCCCCGCGATGCTCAAGGAACTCGGTTACGACGGCTTCGGCGGCCGCGTGCCCGACGAGGCGATGCTGCCCGCGATCCAAGCCCGCGGCCTGAAGTTTTTCAACGGCTACCACGTCCTCGACCTCAACCCCGCCCAGCCCGCACCCAACGACGCGCTGCGCCGCTGGCTCGTCGCGATGCGCGGGCAAGACGTCGCCCTTTGGCTCGCCATCAACAAAGTCGCTCGCGCCGACGGCACGCTCTACGCCGTCTCCTCGACCGAGGCCGACGCCTACGTTCTCACCCAACTCCGCGCCATCGCCGACGTCGCCCACGCCAACGGCGTCCGCGTCGCGCTCTATCCGCACACCGCGTTCTGGCTCGCCCGCGTCGACGACGCGCAACGGATCGCCGACCAACTCAACCGCCCCGATCTGGGCGTGACGTTCAACCTCTGCCACTGGCTCAAAGTCGAAGGCGCCGAACGCGATCCCGTCCCCGTCCTCCGCGCCGCCCTGCCGCGCCTGATGTTCGTCTCGATCAGCGGAGCCGACACCGGCGACACGAAGGCGATGGGTTGGGACCGCCTCATCCAACCGCTCGACGCCGGCACCTACGACCTCGCTGATTTCATGAGCAAACTTCGCACCGTCGGCTACACCGGCCCGGTCGGCTTCCAAGGCTACAACATCAAACTCGAACCCCGCGAAGCCCTCGCCCGCAGCATGACCGCGTGGCGGAAGTTCACCGAAAACCCATAGGTCGGCCCCTCCTCTCAGGGCTCTGATGGAGCCCACGCCTTCCGTCCAGTTCGCGGTGGATAATCATCGTGGTTGCTCGCCTACAGATAAAAATTGCCCGGTTCGATTTTGCGGACCACTCACGGTGCCGACCAAAGGCCCTCACGATCCAAGCGCGTCAGCAGAACCTGCGCATTCACTCCGAACTTCGGCGCCACGGAATCCGCGAACTTCAGTCTCAAATCCTCCGACTTCAGCCAGGTCGGCATGATCGCTTCGATGCCGGCGGCGAACCGGTCGAATTGCTCCGCCAGGCGTTCGCGCGGCACGAGCAGGCGACCGGCAAATTCGTTGGCTTCCTGCTCGACCCCATAGCGGTCGGTGTCGCCGCCTTTGAAGTGTCGCGCGAAATCGTCGAATGACGCGAACTTGAGCTGCTCGGCCTGAGCACGGTGCAGCACGTAGTGACCGAGTTCGTGCGCGACGGTGAAACGCAGCCGGTTTTGTTTCCAAATCGGCCCTTTCTCCCACAGCACGTAGCTCTCGGCGTCGACGTAGAGACTTTGGAAATCCTGGGTCAGTGCCGCATCCACCTTATAGCGGGCGGTCAGATCGTCGAACGGGATCACGTCGATCCGCAGCGCCAACTCCACGAGGGAGAAAACATCGACCGGCAGCTTGTCCGCCTGCGCAGCTAGATGAGTGCGGCGAAACGTCTTGACGGCGTCCCACACGGTATTCCGTCCGTTCATCGGCGGGCTTTGGGGTCGGGACTGTGGAGGGCTCGCACGTCGGCGACGAACTGCTTGAGACTCGCCTCGTCGAGTTCGGTCCCGCGGGCGGCGCGGAAGAAGGCGGGCAGCGCTGCCAACACCCGCTCATCGGCCGCGAGATCGGCCGGGAGCTCGTGCCGCGAGAGCGCCGCCGCGTCAAAAAATGCCTGCTTCGCTTCGCCCGCGAGTTGGAAGAAGTCTGCCCAAGCCTCGAGCACCGTAATGTCTTTGGGGGCGGGGTTGATGCCGCGCTCCAGTTTGCTCCAGTTGCTGGGATCGACTCCGAGTTGGTCGCTGCAATCACGCAGGGTCAGGCCCTGGGCGATGCGGAGGTCTTTGAGATGTGTGCCGAAATTCATGAGAATCGGGGAGCGTGGTTATTTTTCTACCACACGTCAAGGCAGCCGGTCACTTCATGACGCAACCGGGGTGTTCGGACCTCACCCACCGAAAACTCGAGCGAGGGCGGAGCGGAGCAGGGCCGGACCTTGGTCCGCGCCGCGCTCGCTGGCCGGCGACGTAGACGTCGACCAAGTTCGAGTCCTACAAAGATGCAAAAAGATCGGGCGATTGGTATTAGTCCCAACACCTACCGTCCCGAAGACTTTCCCCGAAACCGCAGGCACGAACGCCCTGCGGCGGGATCTACGCTCGGGTTCAGAAATAAAGCCTGGAGCGGTGAGCCTGCTGAACACCGAGTCACCGGCGATTGGATGCCCTTCTCCAGCGCGCCGCCGGCCCGGCCTTCCTCAAAAAAACTCACTCCCGCCTATGCGCTAGCGATGGCCTCGGCGACAAATTGATTGAGGCTTTCCCCTCGCGCTTGGGCCTTGAGCGCCGCTTTTTGGTGAATTTCCGGCGACACCCGCACCAAAAATTTACCGCTGTAGCTCTTGCCGGCGGACGGTGGCGGCAACGGCTTACCCTCCCGCAAAAACACCTCAACCCACTCGTCGACGATCACCGCCAATTCCGCCAGCACCTCGGCTTCGGTCGCGCCGTGGCAGCACTGCCCGATGATCGGCGGCGCACTGCCCACATAGACTCCATCTTCATCGCTCCATTCGACCACCTTGAGATAACGGCGGGCGTGAATTTTGATTTGGCCGGGGGTTGGTTTCATTTTTGAGCCTCTCTGATACGCTGACGAATTTGTTTTTCCTGATAATGATAGGCATCATCCCCGGGCGTTCCTGAAACGGTAACTCGCGGGCCTCTGGGATGAACGAAGTTGCGATGGCTGCCTTTGCCGCTGCGATCGAAAAACCCGACGTTTTCTAAATCCGCGATCAACTGGCGAACCTTCCGAAGCATAACCAGTATCGTAATGATACCACAGGTCGAGTCAAGGCGGTGTTCGGCCTCCACGGCTGGAACGACTCCGCTCCACCCTTGCTCCATCGCCGGGCTGTGGGCCGCCCAGTTTTGCGGCCGGCGTTAAGAGCAAAAGGAATGCTTTCCGGTCGTAGTGATTGCGCGCCCGAGCTAATGGTCCCATCCAATTCTCCCTATCCCATGCGCTCCCTTCGCCGCCTCCAAATCGCCCTGATTACCCTTCTTGCCCCAATCGCACTCGCCCATGCGGCGGCCCCCGCGGTCCCGCCCAAAGAAAACTTCCATCTCTTCCTCCTCGTCGGCCAGTCCAACATGGCCGGCCGCGGGGTCGTCGCCGAATCCGACAAAGTCCCCCGCCCTCGCGTCCTCATGCTCGACAAATCCGGCGCCTGGGTCCCCGCCGTCGATCCGATGCACTTCGACAAATCCGCCGCCGGCGTGGGCCTCGGCCGCTCGTTTGCCGACGCCATCGCCGCCGCCACGCCCGGCGTCACCATCGGCCTGATCCCCTGCGCCGTCGGCGGCTCGCCCATCGACGCGTGGACTCCCGGCTACTACTATCAGCCCACTCAAAGCCACCCGTGGGACGACGCGCTCCGCCGCGCGCAACTCGCGCTCCCTGCCGGCACGCTCCAGGGCATCCTCTGGCACCAGGGCGAATCCGATTCTAACCGCGAACTCGCTCCCGCCTACGCCACCAAACTACAGGCCCTGATCGCCCGCTTCCGCGCCGAACTCCGCGCGCCCACGGTCCCGTTTATCGTCGGCCAACTTGGCCGTTTCGCCGGCGCCCCGTGGAACGAATTCAAAACCCAAGTCGACCGCGCGCACCGTGAACTCCCCGCCAAGATTCCGCACACCGCCTTCGTGAGCGCCGAGGGCCTGACCGACAAAGGCGACCAGACCCACTTCGATTCCGCGTCCTGCCGCGAGTTCGGCCGCCGCTACGCCGCCGCCTACCTCAAGCTCACCCGCTAGTGCCGCATCGGCTCGCGCTCGTCAGCTCGTCGCCCGCAGTGAGCACCGACGCCCCGCCCATGCGCCGTGCCGTCTCGAGGTGGAAAATCGTCAGTCCGATGTGTAAGGCGGGGATTGTGCCAACACGCAAAAGCACCATTTTTTAAAGGGCCACAACCTCGCGCGAGTCCCCTCGTTCGCGCAAAACTCAATCCCGCCATGCCCCCGCTTCTCCTCCGTCTCTGCGCTGCCGCCTCGCTCGTCCTCCTTTCGCCGCCCGCCGGCCCACTCCTCGCCCAAAGCGTCACCGCACCCGCTTCGTCCACTTCCGCCGCGCCCGCCAAAGCCTCTACCGAACCTCAGACCGCTCCGGCCGGCACCGCCGCGTCGCGCAATCCCGACGCCGCCGTCGTCCTCTCGCCATTCGAAGTCTCCACCTCCGGCGATGTCGGCTACGTCGCCACGAGTTCCCTCGCCGGTAGCCGCCTCAATTCCTCCCTCAAAGACACCCCCGCCATCATCGACGTCTTCACCAAGGAGTTCCTCATCGACATCGGCGCCACCAACCTCGAGCAGGCCATGGTTTACGCCAACAACAGCCAAATCGACGACGGCGACACCCTTCGCGTGAACAACGGCTCCAGCCAGACCGCCGCCGGCAACTCCTTCAACTTTCGCTCCCGCGGCATCCTCGGCAACAGCACCCGCAACTACTTCGAGACGCGCCTCGGCTCTGATTTCTACAGCACCGAGCGCCTTGACGATTCCCGCGGTCCCAACTCCGTACTCTTCGGGATCGGCTCCGCTGGCGGCATCGTCAACAACTCCCCCAAACGCGCCCAGTTCGGCTCCCGCTTCGCCGAGACCTCACTCCAGACGGGCACCGCCGATCAGGGTCGCGCCACGCTCGATCTCAATGTCCCGCTTGTCCCGCAAAAATTCGCCGTCCGCCTCAACGCCGTCTACGATCACAAAGGCAGCTGGCGCGACTACCTCGCCTCGACCCGCCGGGCCGGCACCGTCGCCCTCACCTATCGTCCCTTCGAAAAAACTGAAATCCGCGTCGACGCCGAACGCGGCAAAGTTCGTGGCACCCTCGGCCGCAATTACCCCGTCGTTGACGGCATCACGGGTTGGTGGGGCACTGGCAGCACCACGGTCGCCTCCACCGTCACCACCGCACCCACGGCGGCCCAGGCCGCCCTCGGCTACACCCGCCCCCTCACGGCCACACGTCTCGTTTATGTCGAAAACCAAAATTTCGTCCTGAACGCGCTGAACGCCTGGTCCACCGCCACCGCCGGCGCCTTCGTGCCCACGATCCTGAACGATCCCGCCCGCGTGCCCTACCGCGCCAACGCCGCCGGCCCCGGCGGCCGCACCTTGCACGATTTCGACCACATCACGGTCATCGGTGAACACCGCTTCCTCCCCTCGCTCATCGGTGAGGTCGGCTACTACCACGAGTTCGGCACCTGGACCAACTACGATGTCGGCGGCGACAACGTCACAATTCGCGGCGACCCCAATGGGCTCCTCCGCAACCCGCTCAACGTCCAAGCTCTCGGCAATTTCCGTCCGACCACCGATTCGGCCGGCAATTTGCTCAATCCCAACGCCGGCGGCACCTACCTCGAGACGGCGTGGCTTCGCCGTGTCAGCCGCACCGCCAGCGACAATTTCCGCGCGACCCTCGCCTACGAAAAGAACGCCGGTCGCTGGGGGCACCACCGCATGGCCGGCATGGCCCAGTATCAGGTCGAGAAGTCGGTCAACTTCTCTGCACGCGAGGTCTGGCTCGGCGCGCCGTTCAACGCCGATCCGACCAACGACAACAACTCCGTCTGGCGTCGCGCCTACGTCACCCTCGGCGACTCCCCCTCCCAGCGTCTTCCCGATCCACTCAATCCCGCCTCGCTCACCGTCCCCGTCCCCGGCCGCGCCACGCCCCTCACCAACAGTTGGGTCCAGCAAGGCGGCACCAAGAGCCGCCGCGCCATCGATAGCCAGATGTTCGCACTTCAAAGCACGTGGTGGCAGCGCCGCATCGTGACCACCCTCGGCTACCGTCGCGACGAGCTGACGCAAACGCGCATCACCCCGACCCGCGATGCCACCGGAATCTGGGCTGGCAGCAGCGGCGTACAGGGCTTTTACGCGAACTCTCCAAAATCCGCCTACACGTTCTCCGGCACCACCACCACCGCCGGCATCGTCGTCCACCCCCGCGATTGGCTCTCCGTGTTCGCTAACCGCTCCAAGAATCTTGGCCTCCCCGATTTTGCCCAACGCGTCGGCGCCGACGGCGGCGTGCCGCCCGCGCCCCAAGGCAACGGCTCCGACGCCGGCCTGATGCTCAGCCTCCGCCAGGACCGCATCGTCGCCCGCCTGAGTTACTTCACGACCGACGTCACCGACCAGGTCAGCTCCATGGGCGTCAACAATGCCTTCGCCCCCCGCTACGACCAGATAATCGCCATCCTCGACGATCCCAATGGCGACCGCTCCACCTCCGACCGCGTCTATACCACCGCCCAAATGGCGAAATACTCCGAACTCCGCCCCACCGCGCTGGCCAACGCCGATTCCCTCGACAACGCGAACAAAGGCTACGAATTCCGCGTCACCGCCAACGTCGGCGAGAGCCTGCGCTTCATCGTCAACTATTCCTATAATCTCCAGACACGCGCCAACGTCTACAAACGCACCACGCTCCTCTTCGATCAGGTCGACCAATTCGTCGCCGACTTGGTCAAGGCCAATCCCGGCGCCAACGTGCTCAACGCCAGTGGCACTCAGGGCACGACGCTCGCCGACCTGATCGCCGTCAACCGCGCCGACCTCGACGGCCGTCGCCTCGACTTCGAGGGCGCTTTCGGTAACCGGAAGCACAAGGCCAATTTCTTCGCCAACTACACGTTTAGGGACGCCCTCTTCAAAGGCTGGTCCGCCGGTCTTGGCGGCCGCTACCTCAGCCCGATCGTCGCCGGCCGCATCTCCACCCAGCCCGGCCAGGCTCCGCTCGGCTCCGGTGCCAACTCGGGTGTGGGTGTCAACGGCGGCATCAAATACGGCGATCCGAGCCTGCGTTTCGACGGCATGCTGCGCTACCAAGCCCGGGGATCATTTCTCGGCCGCAACGTCCGCGCCAGCTTCCAACTTAACGTCCGCAATCTGCTCGACGAGCACGACATCGAGGTCCGTCGCCATAAAACCGATGGCCTCACCTTGGACCGCTTCGTCTTCACCGACCCCCGCGAGCTCACCCTCTCCACCACCCTCCGCTTCTAAAAAGTAGGGCGCGGTCTCCGACCCGCCCGCCCAAGCCAAGCCCAAGCCACGCCCCCGCCCAAGCCACCGCCCAAGCCACGCCCCCGCCAGCCTCCCCACCCATGCGCCCCGCTCTCCTCTCCCTCGCCCTCGGCCTCCTGCTCCCGTTCGCCACGGCCACCCTCGCCGCCCAGCCCGCCGCTGCCCCCGCGACCAAGCCCAACATTCTCCTCATCCTCTCCGACGACCATAGCGCCCCTCACCTCGGCGCCTACGGTAACCCCGACGTCAAAACCCCCAACCTCGACCGCCTCGCCGCGCAAGGCCTGCGCTTCGACCGCGCCTACGTCACCACCCCGCAGTGCGTCCCGTCCCGCGCCAGTCTCATGACCGGCCGCTCCCCCGTCGCCATCGGCATGACCCGCTTCTCCGCTCCGCTCCCGCGCGACATCAAAACTTTCCCTGAAGCCCTCCGCGCCGCCGGCTGGTTCACCGGCGTCGCCGGCCGCACCTACCACCTCGAGGGCGCAGCCACCACCCCCGAGTCCCGCGCCACCTTCGAGAAATACAAACTCACCACCTTCCGCGACCGCCTCGACTACGTGAACCAAGGCGGCGAAAACGCCGTCGGCCTCGCCCAGTTCCGCGAATTCCTCGACCTCAAGCCGAGCGCAAAACCCTTCTTCCTCCAGCTCGGCTCCAGCGATCCCCACCGTCCGCTCACCAACCGCGGCCCGGTCAAACACGACCCCGCCACCCTCACCCTCCCCGCCCACTATCCCGACACGCCCCTCGTCCGCGCCGACCTCGCCGCCTACTACGACGAGATCGCCCACCTCGATGTCTGGGTCGGCGAAGTCCTCGCGGAGCTCGAAAAACGCGGCCTCGCCGAGAACACCCTCGTCGCCTTCATCGCCGACAACGGCGCCTCCCAGTTCCGCGGCAAGGGCACCCTCAACGAATTCGGCATCCACGTTCCCCTCCTCGTGCGCTGGCCCGGCGTCGTCCAGCCCGGCACCGCCTCAGCCGCCCTCATCAGCGGCGAAGACCTCGCTCCCACCATCCTCGCCGCCGCCGGCGTGCCCATCCCGCCCGAGATGACCGGCAAAAGCTTCGCGCCCCTCCTCCGCGGCGCGCCGTTCACGCCGCGCACCCACCTCTTCGCCCAACGCGGCCCCCATGCCTCCAGCCTCCCCGGCACTTCTTCGAGCTTCGACCTCGGCCGCGTCGTCGTTACGCCCACCCACAAACTCATCTACAACGCCATGGGCCAGCTCCCCTACTGGCCCGTCGACTTCGCCGGCCAGCCGTTTTGGCAGGAACTCGTCCGCCAAAACGAAGCCGGCAAACTCGACCCGAAACTCACCGCCCTCTACTTCGCGCCCACCCGCCCGATGTTCGAGTTCTACGATCTTCAAGCCGACCCCGCCGAACTCACCAACCTCGCCGGCCGCCCAGAGACCGCCGCCCTCGAACGCACCCTCAAAGGCCACCTGCAGGAATGGATGATCTTGGAGCGCGACTTCATCCCCCTCCCCATCGCCCCCGAACCCGCCGGCGCCGGTGCCGGCAAAAAAGGCGCCAAGAAAAAAGCCACCGACAAATAGTCCCGCCCTCCGCCCATGCCCTCCCGCCTCCTCGCCA
The DNA here is from genome assembly GCA_945869845.1 of Opitutus sp. GAS368. Taxonomy (GTDB): domain Bacteria; phylum Verrucomicrobiota; class Verrucomicrobiia; order Opitutales; family Opitutaceae; genus Tous-C4FEB. Next base: position 18,679 of record CAMBRG010000058.1, read on the forward strand.
CTTTCCTCCTTCTCACGCTCGCACTCTCCGTCCGCGCCGCCCAACCCGCCGCACCCGCCCGCGCCGGCGCCGGCGAAGAGGCGGACGCCGCCGCCGCCGATGCCGCCGCCCACATCAAGCCCGACCGCATCGCACCCTACAAAACCGTCGGTTCCGTCACCCTCAGCGTCAGCATTTTCAACCCGCCCGGCCACGATCCCAAAAAACCCGTCCCCGGCATCGTCTTCTACCACGGCGGCGGCTTCAACATCGGCGCCCCGTCCAACTTCTACGCCCAAGCCCGCTACCTCGCCTCCCGCGGCCTCGTCGCCATCTCCGTCGAATACCGCATCCGCTCCCGCCACCAGACCACCCAGCGCGAAGCAATCATGGACGCCTTCTCCGCCATGCGCTGGGTCCGCCAACACAGCGCCGAGCTCGGCCTCGACCCCAAGCGTGTCGCCGCCGCCGGTGGTTCCGCCGGCGGATTCCTCGCCGCCGCCGTCACCACGCTCAGCGGTCTCAACGAGCCCGGCGAGACTACCACCACCAGCACTCGTCCCGACGCGCTCATCCTCTTCAATTCCATGATCGACCGCGGCCCCGGCAGCCGCGCCTTCGCCAAGGTCGAAGCCGCCATGGGCGACCAATGGAAAACCATTTCCCCTCTGCACAACCTCTACCGCGACTTCCCGCCCACGATCCATTTCCTCGGCCGCGCCGATAAAAACATCACCGTCGCCAGCGCCCAAAAGATGCAGGCCGAGATCGAGAAAATCGGCGGCCGCTGCGACCTCCACCTTTACGACGGCCAAGAACACGGCTTCTTCAACTACGGCCGCGCCGACAACACCCACTACCGGCTCACCCTGCTCGAGACCGACAAATTCCTCACCTCCCTC
>CAMBRG010000059.1 GCA_945869845.1 Opitutus sp. GAS368
TACGGATTGATGATGATGGAGAGCGTCCCGCCGTTCTCCAGTTTCACGCCTTCCAGCATTGAGCGGGAGTCGGGCAAAAGTTCCTGCAGGATGCGGTGGACCCGTCGCGCATTGCGCCCGCGCTCGGTGGACTGCTCGCCCTTGATGCCATCGAGTTCTTCAAGCACCTCGACTGGGATCGCGAGGTTGTTGTTCTGAAACTTGAAAATCGATTCGGGGTCGTGAAGTAGAACATTCGTGTCGAGCACGAAGGTCTTAACTTTGATCACCACCCGGTTCCTCTGACTTGAGGCTTTTGCCCCTTTAAGGTTTTCCATCGGTTATGAGTAACTTGTGAATAACCCTGCAAGTCGCGCGCGACTTGTCCACGCCAGACTGTATCGCGGCTGCAAATTGTAACATCATTTGCCTCCCGAGGCGGAGAAACCCATCTAAGTTTTTCCTCGGTCCCCCGGCCGCGGTTAGCCCGCGCGGAGGTTGAGTTCTTTGATGCCGGAGCACCCGGGGAGTTTTTGGATGCGGGCGACGATTTCGGCGCGGTGCATGAACAGTTCGTTGCGGACAACGGAGTGGGCGACGTGGACGACCAGGCGCTTCTCGCGCTCGATGCGGACGGCGTGGGAGTAAGCGGCATTCGCAACGCCGACCAAGGCCGGCCAGTGCGCCCGGATGGTATGCTCGGCGGAGTCACGGCCGATCTGGTGTTGGGTCAGGATCGACTCAACGAGGCCGGCCAAGGGCTGGGTCGGGCGCTTTTTGGAGCGCCGGGGTTCGTCAAAGGGGATGCCGCGGAAATCTCCGACGAGTTCCTCGGCCAGGCGACTGAAGGGATGGAGTTCCTCAGCCATCGGTAGGCGGGGACTGGTGCTCGGCCTCGTAGAGACGGCTGTAGCGGATGAACGCGCCGAAGGCGGTGGCCCACGCGATGTAGAAGCCGGGAAAACCGTCGAGGAAGCCGAGCTTGAAAACGTAGGCGCGGACGAAGCGCCAGAGCGGGCGGGTGATGGCGGCGGCGACGGAGAAGCGGGTGCCGCGCGCCTGATGCTGTTGCAGAAAGAGGTCGGCGAAGGGATTTATTTTCGCGACGTGACTGGAAAGCGTGGGGAACGAGTGGTGAAGCAAATCGCCGCGTAAGGTCGCGACGGGGCCGTCGCATGCCATTTTTTCGTGGACGAATTGATCGCCGCCCCAACGGGCGCGGGCGCGGTGGACGAGGCGCAAGCTGAGATCGGGATACCAATCGCCGTGGGTGATCCAACGACCCAGGAACCAGACCTTCCGCGGGAAACGCACGCCGGCAAACGTCGCGTGATCGGGCCGGGCGAAGAACGCGACGAGTTCGGCGCGAAGGGCCGGGGAGACCTCCTCGTCGGCGTCGAGGCAGAGCGCCCAAGGCTGGGTGGCGAGAGCGAGGGCGGCGTTTTTGGTGTCGCGGAAACCCTGCCAAGGAAGGTGGTGGACCTGAGCGCCGGCGGCGAGCGCGAGGGCTTCGGAGGCGTCGGTCGTGGCGTTGAGGGCGACGACGACCTCGGCGGTCCAGCCGCGGACGCTGGCGAGGCAACGCGGAAGATTGGCTGCTTCGTTTTTGGCGACGATGACGACGGAGAGGGGAAGGTCTTTAACCACGGCTGGACATAGCTGGACACGGATGAGGAAGGCGGGGAATCAAAATTTCTGGACGTGCGGTCGGGGGACGGGCTGGACATCGGGAAGAATCGAGGGACTGTCGCAGCGATGCCATCCACGACACCGCCGAATCTGGCCGATGCAGGGACCGAGGTCGCCACCCACTTTGTGCGCGGACGCAACGCGATGGTGGCGCGGGCGGAGTTCGGGGCGTTGTTCGTCGATTACTACCTGCACCTCGGGGCGAACGCGATGAAGCCGGCGCCGGAGCATGATGCGTTGTTCAAGCGGGCGCTCGTGGCGTTTGTCCTGCACACGTCGTCGCGGCCGAGAAACGAACTTACGGCGTGGACGATCAATTTTCAGGAGCCGCGCGTGAACCTGTTTCTTACGGGTGACAACGAGACGGGGACGGTGACGGGACGGATTTTTGACGAGAACGTGAAGGCGCTGCCGGAGAATATATTTTACTCCGACGTGGTGCGCGGGCGCTGGGAGAAGCGCCGCAGCGCGGTGACGTTCTCCGGGGCGGACCCGGTGGCGGCGGCGGAAAAATTCTACGAACAAAGCGAGCAACGGTTGGCGCGATTTTTTGAGGTGGGCGAGGAGGAGTTCGCCATGGTGACGGAGCATCCGGACTGCGATCTGGCCTGGTTGAAGGCGCTGACGGCCGAAGGTGCGAAGACCTTGGCGACGACGGAGTCGCTGGGGTTTTTGGAGAAACGGGTGTGCCGGTGGCACTGCGGCTGCAATCAGGCTAAATTGATGGAGGTGCTGGAGCCGGCGATGCGAAGCGGTGCGGCGGGACTCTTTGGCGAAGATGAAGCGATCGAGATCCGGTGTCCGCGGTGTGCGGGGCGGCACACGATCACGCGGGAGGCGATGGAAGCGTTTGTCGTGGGCAATAAGTAGGGCGAAAACGGGCGAAGATTTTTAACCACGGATGGACACGGATGGACACGGATGGAGACCGGAGGGGGCGGCGCAATGAGCGCGGTGGCGCACGCGATCTGGGATGGATTGGCCGGAGCTTCGCTGCTGGACCGGGCGAATCTGGCGCTGGGCATTGCGGGTGTGGTGCTGATGGTGCGGCGCTCGCGGTGGGCATTTCCGGTGGGGCTGGTGGCGGTGACGGTGCAGGGAGTTTTGTTTTTCGGGGCGAAATTTTATGCCGATGCGGCTCTGCAGATTTTCTTTTTTGGGGCGCTGAGTTGGGGCTGGTGGAACTGGACCCGGGCGCATGACCGGGGCGATGGCGGCCGCGTGCAGGAGTTGCCGGTGACGCGGCTGGCGTGGTCGGGGCGGGTGTGGGTCGGGATATTGGTGGTGATGGCCACGGTGATTTGGGCGTTGGCGGCGCGGGGCTGGACGGATGCGGTGATGCCGTGGCGCGATGCGTTTATCGCGATGGCGCAGGTGGCGGGACAAGTGTTGCAGGCGCGCAAGCAGATTGAGAACTGGGCGTTCTTTACGGCGGCGAACGTGGTGGCGATCCCGGCTTATTTCAGCGCCGAACTGGCGTTCACGGCGTTGCTGTTTGGGGTTTATCTGGTGCTGGGCTTGCTCGGGTGGCGGGCGTGGTGGTTGGCGGAAAAACGACCCACCGACGCACCAACAACGGAGGAGCGGACGTGAGCGGCGGGGTGAAACGCGTGGTGGTTTTTGGACCGGAGTCCACGGGGAAGACGACCTTGGCGCGGAACTTGGCGGCGCAACTTGGCGAGCCGTGGGCGGAGGAATTTGTGCGGGAGTTTTGGGAGGTGAAGGCCGGCAAGATCACGGCGGAGGATTTGGGGACGATCGCGCTCGGGCAGATGGCGAGTGAAGAGCGCGCCGCCGAGCGGGCGCGGCGGGTGGTGATTTGTGACACCGATCTGCTCACGTGCGTGCTGTGGAACGATCTGCTGTTCCCCGGAAAATGTCCGGAGTGGGTGCGCGCTGAGGCGGAGGCGCGGGTGCGGGCGACCGATTTGTTTTTGTTTTGCGACACCGATCTGGCTTGGGCGGAGGACCCGCAGCGTTGTTTCCCGGATGACGCCGGGCGGGCGATGGTGCGGCGGGTGTGGCGGGAGGCGTTGGTGGGGCTCGGACAGCCCTGGGTTGAGATTGCAGGAGAAGGCGTGGAACGGGAACGAATCGCGGTCGAGGCGGTGAATCTTTTGCTCGGGAATTAGGGAGTGGGAAAAACGGATTCTGGCTTCTCAGCGGAAAAATTTTGTGCACGGTGTCATAGAGTTTGGTTTCACCCCGCTAGATTAACCTCTGTTCCCACCCATGAATTCCCACACGTTTCGTCGGATCCTGTTGGTTTCGTCTGCACTCGCGCTCACCCCTCTCTTGAACGCTCAGGCCCCGGCGGCAGCGCCCGCCAAGGCTGCGGCTCCGGCCTCTGATCCGGTCGCCGAGGCCGCCTTCGATGCATTCTTTAAACTCCGCGACCAGCCAGGCGCGGTGCCCTCGGCGGAGCGTTTCGACCAGTTGATCAAGAGCGGCGTGCCGCTGCTGGCGCAGTATCCGAAAAACCGGCGGACGGGCACCGTGGTCGGTAAGCTCGGCGATGTGGCGCAGGGCATCAACGACCGGAAACTCCTCCCGTTGCGCGATGTTTGGTTTTCGCAGTTGAATTTCGCGATCATCAACGCCCGGCAGTCGGCCACGGACGATGACAGCAAAGCGGCAGTGATGGCGTTGGCCGCGGCCAATGCGAACGCGCAGGCGCGGTTGATCGGCGACAAGGATTCGCTCGAGGCGGCGCGGGAGAGGATCGACGCGTTGGCGGCACAGCCGGGCGGCGACCGCTTCATCGCCGACCAAGAGATGAATTTCGTCGAAGTGATCAAAGGGCGGAGTCCGGCCATGGCTGAGAAGCTGGTAACTCAACTCAAGGACCACAAAAACAAGACGCTGGCGTCGCGGGCGACCGACGAACTTCGCATCATGGAAGTGCGCAAAACGCCGTTTGATTTGAAGTTCACCTCGGTGGACGGAAAGCCGTTCGATGCGGTGGCGTTACGGGGCAAGAAGGCGGTTTTCCTGCACTATTGGAGCGTCGACAACGAAGCGTCGGTGAAAGAATTCGATGCGCTCAAGGAGAAGTATTTCGAGCAACGTGAGCGGGTTGAAATCGTGAGTGTGAACCTGGATCCCGCCGAGAAACGCCCAGCGGTCGACAAGGTGATCAAAGACAAAAAAGTGAAATGGCCGCAGCTCGTCGAGGGTTTGGGCATGAAGTCCGAGGTAGCGGCGCGGATCAACATTCGGAGTGTGCCGAACGGTGCGATGCTGGATCGCGCCGGAATGCTCGCGGTGCCGCGTGCGCGGGCGTGGCAGCTTGATACTGAGCTCAAGAAGATGGGGTTTAAGTTTTGAAGCTGGGTCGAAGCTGAGCGTTGAGAGCTGAGGGCGGCCTGGGGGAGGAACGCGCTGGCGCGCGATCACGTTGCATCGTGGGCAATGCGTTGAGATCGTCCGCAAGCGGGCTCCTACGATGCGGCGCGGGTTTCGCTCGCGCCGTGCGAACGGCGCGGGCTTCGTTGGAGCGATGAGCGACGATTACGCAGAACGATTTGGCGGGGTGGGCCGTCTGTTGGGGATGGCGGCGCTGGCGCGAGTGCGGGCGGCGCATGTCGCGGTGATTGGCGTGGGCGGAGTCGGCTCGTGGACGGTCGAAGGCCTCGCCCGGAGCGGGGTGGGGGCGATCACGTTAATCGATCTCGACGATGTGTGCGTGACGAATGTGAACCGGCAATTGCCGGCGCTCGACGGGCAGATTGGCCGGCCGAAGATCGCGGTGCTGGCCGAGCGGGTGCGGTTGATCAACCCGGCGTGTCGGGTGACGGCGGTGGCGGAATTTTTTACGCCGGCTTCGGCGGAACGGTTGTTGGAGGAGAAGTTGGACGGGGTGGTGGACGCGGTGGATCTGATGTCGCACAAGGCGCTGATCATTGCCGAGGCGGTGAAGCGCGGATTGAAGTGTGTAACCGTGGGCGGGGCGGGCGGGCGGCGGGATGCGACGCAGCTGCGGGCGGGTGATCTCGGGGCCTCGGGCTGCGACGAATTGCTGCGGCAGGTGAGAAAGAAACTGCGGCGCGACCACGGATTCGCCGGCGGGAAGGGCAACACGTATGGGGTGCGTTGCGTGTGGACGGAAGAGAAGCCGGTTTTTCCGTGGGCCGACGGCACGTGTCGGGCCACGGTGGAGCCGGGCGCGAACTTGAAATTGGACTGCGCGACGGGCTTTGGAACGGCCGTGTGGGTGACGGGCGCATTTGGGCTCGTGGCGGCCCAGGAGATGGTGCGGGAGCTCGCGGGCGAGTGAGCGGGACACAAGGGATTTAACCGCGAATGAACGCCAATGGCCCCGAATTGAGCACGTGGCCTCCGCTCCAACGCAGAATCGCACGAGGCGTTGAATGAAAAGCGATTCATAACACTTCCCGCCGAACTGTTTTGGGCTTTGGCCCGTTGGTGAGTGCGTTTTAGCGGGTTTCCCGCTGCACGGCTACGGATGAAGGTGCGGACGGGGTGATTCTGGAGCAGCGCATAGGGCGCAGGGTTTTCTTGCGCTGGATCGCTTCTTTGTTGGGTAATGAGCGGATGTCAGGCCCCGCGCTTAGTTTTGTAATACCCCTTTATTATAGTGCCGAGACGATCGGACCGCTCGTGAAGCGGATCGAATCCTTGGTGATCGAGGGCGGCCATGAGATCATTTTGGTCAACGACGGCAGCCGTGATGCGACGGCGACGGTGTCCCGTCAGCTGCTCAAAGAGGCGCAGGTGCCGATCATCTACGTGGAGCACGCGCGAAATTTCGGTGAGCACAATGCGGTGCTGAGCGGGTGGCGGCAGGCGAAGGGAGCACACATCGTGAATCTTGATGATGACGGGCAAAATCCTCCGGACGAGGCGGTGCGGATGTGGGCGCACGCCAAAGCGCAGGAGCTTGATGTGGTGTTTGGGCATTACGCGGTGAAACAGCACTCGGCTTGGCGCAATGCGGGAAGCTGGTTCACGAATCGCATGACCGATTGGGCGCTCGATAAACCGCCGGGATTTTATCTGTCGAGCTTTCGGTGCGTGACGGCGCTGGTCGCGAAGGAAGCGGCGCAGAACAGCGGGCCGTTGCCGTATATCGACGGGTTAATTTTGCAGATCACGCAACGGATCGGGTCACTCGAAGTGCGGCACGATGAGCGGCAGGCGGGCACCAGCGGCTATACGCTGCGTCGGCTGATACGGTTGTGGCTGAGCGCGTGGATCAATTTTTCGGTGCTGCCGCTGCGGCTGGCATCGGTGCTCGGGGTGGCGTTGGCGGGGTTGGGAATCGTTTTCCTCGGCTGGGTGGTCTTGATGTGGTGGGGCGGCAAGGGCCCGGAGGCCGGCTGGGGCTGGCTGATGGCGGGGCTGTTGATTTTTTCCGGGACCCAGCTCGTGTTGCTGGGGCTGATCGGCGAATACATCGGCCGCATGTTTCTGACGGTGAATCAACGACCGCAGTCGGTGGTGCGCGAAGTGGTGCGCGGCGGGGGCAAGGTGGGATTCTTGGACCGGTAAGGCGGCGAGGTGCGCAGGCCGCGCGTTGCAATTCCAGCGGGATCGCCGCGGCGCGGTGCGCCTCGCGATGAGCGGAAGAAGAGTCAGAGAATCTTCTGCCAGCGGGAGAGCTCCCGGCTGAGATTGCGGGCCATGCCGGTGAGGGCGCGGGGGGGCGGCGTGCGGCGGAAATGGAGGGCGTAGAAGAACGCTTGGCGGGCGACGGCTGGGTCAGGGAAATCGCGCGGATCGCGGAGATAGGTCGCGAGGTGGTCGCGGCACCAGAGGCGGGCACCCCGTTGGCAAAAGGTGTCGTGCCACCGGAGCACGAGGTGGCGGGTGTTGGCCTCGTCGCGAAGTTTGCGGCCGGGGGATGAGCTGATGTGGTGACTCACGACGGAGCGGAGGGCGACGAGATTGACGTGGCCGGCGGCGGCGGCGCGGAAGCAGAGATCGACGTCTTCGCAGCCGTTGATGAATTTTTCGTCGAAGCCGCCGAGTTTTTCCCAAAGTGCGCGGCGAACTAGGACGCAGGCGCCGGTCACCGCCACGCTGCGACGGTAAGGGAAGGCGCAAGGCGCAAGGCGTGAGGCGAGAGGGAGGCGACGGAGGTGCTCGGGTTTGCCTTGGAGGTTGATCGCGATGCCGGCGTGGTCGAGGGCGCCGGTGGCGGCGTCGAGTTGGAGATTGCCGACGAGGCCGGCGCGGTCGCCATAGGCGCGGTGGGCGGCGAGCATGGGCTCAAGCCAGCGTGGAGTGAGAACCAGGTCGTTGTTGAGCAGGGCGAGAAACTCACCACGGGCGACGGCGGCACCGGCGTTGTTGGCGGCGGCGTAGCCGAGGTTTTCGCGCTGGAGCACGACGCGGATTGCAGGATCGGTCGCGAGGGAGGCGAGCCAAGGACGGGTGCCATCGGTGCTGCCGTCGTCGATAAAAATGATCTCGTGGGCGAGTCCGGCGGGGAGCGTCGCGCGCAGCGAGGCGAGCATCGCCTGCGTGAAGGCGAGGCAGTTGTAGAGCGGGATGAGAAACGAGACCGTCACGGCGCGAGGAGGTGTGACGGATAGGAGGGCAGATTTTTTTGCGGGCTCCGATTGAAATCTGCGGGCGAAAAAACAGAGCCCGACCGACGGTCGGGCCTACAGGTCGGACTGGCGGGCCCGGTCCCGCCGCCACCTTGGTTAGGACTCGGCGAGAATTTTTTTGAGGTAGGCGCCGTAGTTGGATTTGCCGAGTTTCGCGATGGAGACTTCGAGGGCGGCCTTGGTGAGCCAACCTTGGCGGAAACCGATTTCTTCGAGGCACGCGATTTTCAAGCCCTGACGGTTCTCAATGACGGAGACGAATTGGCCGGCTTCGAGGAGGGAGTCGTGGGTGCCGGTGTCGAGCCAAGCGGTGCCGCGGCCGAGGATTTCGACGTGGAGGTCGCCGCGCTCGAGGTAAAGACGGTTGAGGTCGGTGATCTCGAGCTCGCCGCGTTTCGAGGGCTTGAGGCTGCGGGCGAGGGTGACGACATCGGCGTCGTAGAAATAGATGCCCGGGATGGCGTAGTTGGACTTCGGCTCGGCGGGCTTTTCTTCGAGGGAAACGACGCGGCCGTCCGGGGCGAATTCGACGACGCCGTAGCTCTTGGGATCGGCGACGTGGTAGCCGAAAATGGTCGAGCCGGAGGTGCGGGCACTGGCGCGCTCGAGGGATTTCACAAGGTCGTGGCCGTAGAAAAGATTGTCGCCGAGGACGAGGGCGGCGGGTTCGTTCTTCAAAAAGCCGACGTCGCTGGCGATGTGAAAGGCTTGGGCGAGACCGTCGGGGCTGGGCTGCTCGGCGTAGGTGAGGGTGACGCCGAATTGCGAGCCGTCGCCGAGGAGCCGGCGGAAGAGGGGCAGGTCGGTGGGCGTCGAGATGACGAGAATCTCCCGGATGCCGGCGAGCATCAGCACGGACAGCGGGTAGTAGACCATCGGCTTGTCGTAGACGGGCATCAGCTGTTTGGAGACAGCGATGGTCAGGGGATAGAGCCGGGTGCCGGAGCCGCCGGCGAGGATGATGCCTTTACGTTTCATGGTGAATTGGGAGGGGATTTGAACTGCGACGAAGGGAAGAACCGGAACGAGAGCTGAATCTAGATTCTTCGGTTCTTGGCCGTTTGATTTTCAGGCTTTGGTGCCCAGACGTTCGCGGGCGTATTTTTTGGAGGTAATGTCGGCGGTCCAACTGCGGTGGGTGAGATACCAGTCGACGGTTTTTTCGATGCCGGTGTCGAAATTCTCTTTGGGCACCCAGCCGAGCTCGGCGCGGATTTTGGCGCTATCGATGGCGTAGCGGCGGTCGTGGCCGGGGCGGTCGGCGACGTAGGTGATTTGCGAAGCGTAAGGTTTGCCGTCGGTGCGAGGGGATTTCCGGTCGAGGATCGAGCAGATGCGGTTAACGATTTCGAGGTTGGGGCGCTCGTTGAGACCGCCGACGTTGTAGGTCTCGCCGACGCGGCCCTTGGTGAGCGCGAGCCAGATGGCGCTGGCGTGGTCTTCGACGTAGAGCCAGTCGCGGATTTGTTGGCCGTCGCCGTAAACGGGGAGCGGTTTTCCCTCGAGAGCGTTGAGAATCATCAGCGGGATCAACTTCTCGGGGAAGTGATACGGGCCGTAGTTATTGGAGCAGTTGGTCGTGACTGTGGGCAGATGATAAGTGTGCTGGAAGGAGCGGACGACGTGGTCGCTGGCGGCCTTGGAGGCGGCGTAGGGGGAGTTGGGCTCGTAGGGGCAGGCCTCGTTCCACGGAGCGGCGGAGGCGGAAAGCGTGCCGTAAACTTCGTCGGTCGAGACGTGGAGGAATCGGAAGGCGCTTTTCCTGGGCTCGGCGAGCTTGGACCAGTGGGCTTTGACGCAGTTGAGCAGGCGGAGGGTGCCGACGACGTTGGTCTGAAAAAACGGCTCGGGCGAATCGATGGAACGGTCGACGTGGGACTCGGCGGCGAAGTTCGCGACGGCATCGATCTGATGCTCGGCGAGGAGCTTGGTCACGAGGGCGGTGTCGCCGATATCGCCGTGAGCGAAAACGTAGCGCGGGTCGGACGCGAGGTCGGCGAGGTTGGCGGGATTGCCGGCGTAGGTGAGGGCGTCGAGGTTGACGAGTTTGGTGAGCGGCGAGTCCTTTTCGAGGAGACGCTGACGGATAAAGTTGGAGCCGATAAAGCCGGCGCCGCCGGTGACGAGGAGGTTCATAGTGGGAACTGCGAAGAAGCTAAGAATTTCGGAGAAGGGCCGGATGGATGAAACGGTGAAGACCGTCCTTTAAGAGCGGCACGTTGAAATTTATGAGAAGGCCGAGCGGGAGACGGGTGAGTTTTAGGTAGGTGATGATCTGGGCCTTGTGAACTGGCAGGAGAGATTCGACCGCTTTCAATTCGATGAGCAAGGCATCGTCGAGGATGAGGTCGGCGCGGAAGCCCGTTTCGAAGTGCAGGCCGCGATAGGAAACCGGAACTGATACCTGGGTTTTTGTCGAAATGCCACGGGTAGTAAGTTCATGGAGGAGGCATTGCTCGTAGACGCTCTCAAGCAAGCCCGGACCAAGTTCACGGTGGACTCCGACGGACGCATCAATGGCGGATGAGGCTAGAGTTTCGATCTGTTGATTGATCGGGGTTTTTGGATTCTTGGATTCTTCGTAGTTCAACTTTTCGTCCAGTTGCGGAGGTCGCGCTCGAGGGCCTCGTTGACTTCGGTCATTTGGATGCCGACGGAGGCGAGTTTGGCGGAGTTCATGGTGCAGTTGGAGCGCGGGGTCTTCGCGGCGACGTGCATGAACTCGGATTCGTCTTTGAAAAAGATGTAGTCCTTTTTGAGGACGCCGCTCTTCAGGATGTGGTCGACGACTTGGCGGGTGGTGACTTGGCCGGGATTGGTGACGTTGTAGGTGCCGAAGGGGACGCGTTTTTCCCAGCACGCAAACGTGGCGGCGACGAACTCCTGGAGTTGGGAGATGGAATTGGTGGCCTCGAGTAGACGCTGGTAGCGCATGAGCTTGGTGAGGTAGTTGCGCGGGCTCTCGCGGTGATCGAACGGAATGCGGAGGCGCCAAAGATAAACGTTGGGGGTGCCGGTGAGGACCTCTTCGCCGAGGGCCTTCGTGCCGCTGTAAAAGGAGCAATTGTTTTGGCGGAAGGTGAAATTGGGGGCGTCGGTCTCGACGAAGCCGGTGCCATCGGGACGGGAGCCGGTGAAGATGCAGCCGGAGGAAACGTGCCCCCAGGGGACGCCGGCGGCGGCGCAGGCCTCGGCGATGCGGCCGGGGAGGACGGCGTTGCCGTCGAGGCACTCGGCTTTATGGAGCTCGCAGGCGTCGACGTTGGGTTTGCCGGTGTAGCCGGCGGCGTTGATGAGGAAAGCGGGTTTGTCGGCGCGGAGGGCGGCGGTGAGGACCGCGGGGTCGGCGTAGTTGACCTCGGAGCGCTTGAGATTGCGGAAGGGGATGCCCTTTTGCGTGAGGAGGACTTGATAAGCTTGGCCGACGTAGCCGGAACCGCCGAGGAGATAGATCATGGTCAAAACGTGGATTGCGGAGAGGGGAGAGCGAAGATCGTGAAAATGAGATTGAAAGGGGAACCGGGTGAGGCGAACAAGGGGTTTTTTGGGGCAAAAAAAGCCGCTCCGGTTAAGGAGCGGCTTGAGTGCCGAGGGCGGCCGGGGGCGACCGCGCTCCCGGGGATCAGCGCTCTGAGAGCGTGGTCGAGGTGCCGACGAGGACACCGGACATCATCTTGAAGAAGACATCGGTGTTGTCATAGGAGCCGGTGAAGGCGACAGCGCCACGGCCGTAGGCGTAGAGGGGAATATCCGAGGCGGTGTGAGCGGCGCTGCTGCCGGGGACTTGGCCGGCGATAAAATACCCGCCGGTGACGTCACGCTTCGTCGGATCGGCTGGGTAGGTGTTGAGCGGGGCGGTACCGTTGAACGGTTGCTGACTGTCCCGGAGCGGGAGGGGGTTGCTGAACCAATCTTCGTAGCGGTCGCTGTTGGCCGCATAGCCAATCAGCATCTTTCTATTGGGGTTGGTGGTCGCCGGATAGCCGTCGGCCAGCATGCTGTAGACGGGGAAGCCAGCGGCCTCGTAGACGCCAACAACTTGGTCGCGAAGCCCGACTACGCCGCTGGCAGGATTATTGGCACGGGCGGCGAGGCTGGCGTTGGTCACGGTCGAGGCACCGATGATGTTGACGCCAGCACACTCGTGGTCGGCGGTGACGATGACGAGCGTATCGGGGTTCACCGCCGCGAAGGCGCGGGCGCGGGCGACGGCGCGATCGAACTCCAGGGTATCAAGAATCCAGCGCTCGGAATCCATGCCGTGAGCTTGCTTGTCGATGCTGGCGGCTTCGATCATGACGACGAATCCCTTCGGATTTTTGCTCAAAACGGCGAGGGCTGCATCGGTCATTTCGTCGAGCATGGGTTGATCCGGGAAACCAAAGTCTTTCACCACCGAACCGCTGCCACGCCGGCCATCGATTTTGTCGAGGGCAACGTTCATATTGGAGAGAGCGAAGAGACCGAGGAGCTTGGTCGCACCGGCGGCGGAGGCCTTGAGCTGGGTGGCGTTGGCCGCGTAGGTGAAGCCTTTCGATTCAAAGCCTGCGATGACATCGCGATTTGGGTCGAGGGCACCCGCAGTGACTCCCCAACCGGTGGCGAGTTCGGCGGGAAGGACGTAGTCGGAGGAATTGGCGCGGGCAGACCCGGCCGTCGTGGCGGGCAGGAACCATTTACGACCTCCGCCAAGGAGAACCGTCAGATTGGCTGTGGTGGTGGATTCGTCCAGATATTGATCGATGATTCCCGTGCCAGCACCGCGATTGGAAGTGTGGATCGCCCAAGCGGCCGGGGTGGCGTCGAACACGTCGGACGTGGCTACGATACCGAGGGACTTGCCTTCCGTGCGAGCGAGGTACTCACCGAGGTATTCCATCCGAGGATTGTCGAAGAAATCGACGGTGTCGTCTGGAAAAGCACCCTCCTGATTGTTGTTTTGCTTATTCCCGGTGGAGTAGCAAGACGCGCCGGGAGCGGAGTCAGTCACAATGGAATTGAGGGAAGAAGTCTGGAGGATCCCGGTGATGGGGAAGGTATCCATCGCGAGCGGGGCGAGGGCTTTGCCTTGGGAGACGCCGTTGGCCATGATGCGAGCGGCAGTGCGGTGGGCGATGCCCATGCCGTCGCCGATCAGAAAAATGATATTTTTTACTTTAGCCCCGGAGGCAGTGCCGAGAGCGACGATCTCGAAGTTTCCCGAAGCAGAAGCAGAAACGCCTTTATCGTCGGTGGTGGTGACCGTGAGGATGTGAACGCCGGGAGTCGTGTTGCTGTAAGCGCGTTGGGTAGCGACAGCGGTGTTAGCCGGTAAGCCGGCAACGGTGGCACCGGTCAAATTGACCGCGCCAGTCAGGGGAACGCCGTTAACGATGAACTTCACTCCGACAATTTTTGCTCCCGCGTCGGGCGAGATGGTGGCTTGAAGGTCAAAACGTTGACCGGGGAGGAAGCGGGCGATGATTGGAGGTTTTGCGTCGCCGAACGAAAAAAGGGCGCTGGGGGGCGTGAGCCGCGAGATGGTGGGCGCTGCTTGGACAGACGAGACGAGCAAGCCACAAAGCGCGGCGAGCGGAATGACTAAGTATTTATTTTTCATGGTTGGGAGGAAATTTTTGCGGAGGGAGAGTTGGCGGAAACGACGGGGCGGGACCGGGTGTGTGGGGTGAGTTCCGGGGTATCCAGGCGTAGCCGGATGAGGGAATTGCGACCGTCGATTTCAGACTGCTGACCGACTTCGAGCGTGCCGGTGAGCAGGAGAGCACCTGCGGCAAGTGGAACTTGAACGCCGGCGGGTAAGGGAACAAACGTGCGGACAACCTGAGGCGGTAGGTCATCGCAGTTGCCGTATTCTACTTCGTCGACTTGGATGGGTTGGGGCGCAAAAAGCAAAACGCCGGGAGTCGGCAGAGCTTGACGCACCATGAAGCCGAGCAGCCGGACCCGTTGACCGTGGAGGGCACGGATTTTGTCCGTTAATTCAAGACCACGATCACCCACGATTGGGACAAAAAACTCACTGAATTCGAGGTCAGTTACGCCGGCGGGCGCAGGGGGGCGCGGCGGTAGGTAAGCCCGGGGATCGTTGCGGAGTTTCTCTACGATGGCGGCGGTACGCGACCAAGCGACCTCAGCTGGCGTCGGTGGGATCTGCCGATTGTGGGCGGAAAGTGAAGGCAACAGACCAGAGCCAAAATGAGCGAAGAAAACTAAAACAGAGAGTAGACGAGTTGAACGAAGTGGGGTGCGCATCTCTTTGAAAAGTACCCGCGTATTGTGCGTTTTTCATGACGCTCCGGTGACAAAACGGTGCCAATCTGGGCGGGGCAAAAAAAACGCCGCTCCGGTTAAGGAGCGGCGTGAGCGCGGGGAGTGGGGTGGCTCTGCTTATACCAACGTCACATGAAATTTGGACTTTTGTAGGCCGTCCGCTGGCGGACGCACCGAGCGCCTGCAAGTAGGCTGCCTACGACGGAACGTCTAAAAACCAAACGGCGCTGGTATGAGAACGACAGCTTCGCGCCGAGCTGGATGCGCCAGCGGCTTTGGCCGTTGTGGATCACGAGATTCGACGGATTGCCGAGGGTAGGACGGATGCGACCATCGGCTCCGTAGGCGGCGCCACCCAAGTTGCGGCGGCGGAAGACGTCGTTGCTCTGCAGCGTGGCCTCTTCGAAGGAGCCGAAGAAGTCGCGGCTGAGGAACGAGCCGAAGTTGAAGAAATCAAAGAAGAGATCGAGCTTGGCGTTGCCGAAAGGGAAGATCGAAGGTGAGCGTTCGAAAATCGCAAGGAGAGGATCAAAAGGGGGCAGAAGGGAGGGCCCCAGCTCCCCTTTTATGAAACAAAATTTATGAAGTACTGACGAGCAGCGATCGGTTATTTAGCGGAGCCGCGCCAGGATTAACAGCGGCGAGCGGCGCACGCAAATTATGCGACCTACCTCTTCGGGCAGCTCGGGCTTCGTTACTTGCCGCTTGGGGCAAAAAAAAGACGGCCGCAGGATGACCTGCGGCCGTCTTTGATGAGTGACGTGCGGCGTCGGATCAGAACTTGATCCGCATGCCGATCTGGGCCTGCCAGCGCGACACCGGAGTCTCGTCGACCGTCACCGGCACGCCGTTGAGCGTGGTCGAATTGAAGACGTAGTTCCACTGGCCCTTGCCGTTGTTCGCGGTCGGGTTGAGGGTCGCCCCGGCGACCGCGCGGCGGTAGGAGAACGGAACCTCCTCCTGGATGCCCCAGTCGCTGTTGAAGAGATTTGCGAAATTCAGGATGTTCGCGAACACCTCGGCGCGGACCGACTTGAAGAGCGGGATCTGCTGGGTGAGCTTCAGGTCGACCGTCTGCAGCCACGGGGACGTTTCGGAGT
This sequence comes from Opitutus sp. GAS368, assembly GCA_945869845.1. Lineage (GTDB taxonomy): Bacteria > Verrucomicrobiota > Verrucomicrobiia > Opitutales > Opitutaceae > Tous-C4FEB. The sequence continues at coordinate 15,614 of CAMBRG010000059.1, forward strand.
TACGCGCGGGATTGGAGCCCATGAAGTCCTTGAGGGATGTGGTCTCGACTAAGCGGAAGAACGCATCGCGCTGAGCGGTGTCGGCCCAAGCCACGCGCGCATCATTCGGCCCCGAGGGTACGTAGAGCAGGTCGTTGAAGGTGATGCCGTCGCCATTAGCGTCACCGTAGAAGACCCACGAGTAGGGGCGGCCAGTGCGGCCGATGTAGCTGAGGTTCACGGTGGTCGGGGCGTTCTTGACGAACTCGAAGCGCCGCGTGATCGATAGCACGACGGTGTCTTTGATGTTCGTGTTCGAGACTGAGTCGGTGTTCTCGTTCGGATTGAACGCGGCGCGATTCGAATAGTTGGACATGGCGACCGACGAGGTCATTGGGCTGACCTCCGTGGCGTTACCGTTGGTCCAGGAGGCCGACCACGCCCAGTTGTTCTTCATCGGGCGGTTGAGACTAATCGTGACGCCGCTGGCCTCTCCCTTGTCGGTATTGGTGAGGTAAGCAACGTCCGCGAAGTTCGAGACGCGGCGACGACCGGCGATGTTGCCGCTGGTCGAGCTGACGATGCTGGCGGCCGAGCCGAAGCGGAGGCGGCCGTCAGGAGCGAGCCCAGTGCCGTCGCCGTCGTTAGCTTGGCGGTAGTTGAGGAACTCGGTATTTAGGCCGGCATCGACATCGTTGTAGTAGTACTCAACCGACAGGATCGCATCCAACCACGGCAGCTGGTGGTCGATCGCGATGTTGCTCTTCCACATCGCCGGCTGGCGGAAGTTGGCATCGGTGATGTTGACGTTGGGCGGCGGGTTGGCGGAGCCGGGAACGGACTGTGTAGCGGCGTTCGGGTTAAACGTAATCAGCGGGCGCTCGGCGACCGACGCGGTGTAGTTGTAGACCGAGCCGGCGTTCGAGAACGCATTCGAAAGCCACACAGCTGGGTTCTTGCCTTGGAAGAGGCCGACGCCGCCGCGCACCTGGGTCTTGCGCTTGCTCTCAACTTCGTAAGTGAAGCCGAGGCGCGGAGCGTAGGTCGAGTTGCCATCGTTGGTGGTGTTGTTGCGGGTGATCGGGATGCCCTTGGAGTCGGCGAAGCCAGCGGTGGCGAAGCCCGGGGCGATCGGGGGAGCCTCGTCAACCACGGGCAGGTCGAAACGGATACCAGCCATGATGGTCAGTTGCGGATTCGGGCGCCACGTGTCTTGCACAAAGCCGGCCAGAGCGGTGTAGGTCCAGTTGGCGATGGCGTCATTGATCGAGAAACCAGGGTAGGGCTTCTGGAGGATGAAGTTCGTCGGGGGGGTGCCGGCGAGGAACGTCGCAGGCGAGGCGAACGTGTAGTTGCCCATTGTGTTTTGCACGAAGGCGTTCGAGTAGTCGGTGGTGATCTGCTCGCCGCCCGCCGTGAGGGTGTGGTCGCCAAAGGTGTAGTCGCCGGAGAGCTTGAACTGCTTTTCCTTACTGACGAGGCGGTTCAGCTGACGGCTGTTTTCGGTGCCGAAGATGATCGCGCCGCTGGTGATCGTGGCGCCGGTATCAAGACGACGCCCGGTCAGGCCTTCGACGCGGACCATCGGGAACGGCGTGCCGCGGTTGGCGGGTGTTCCATCATAGTCGGTCATCGATACCGTGGCTTCCGTGCGGAAGTCGGCGGTCCACTGGCTGTTGAGCTGCGCGGTGTAGCTGTCGGTATTGCGCGGCTGGTCGAACCAGTGATTGCTCAGCGACGTGGCCGTCGAGCTGCTGTAATTGGCGAAGCTCGTGTTTTGGCCGTAGTTGCGGCGATAGGTGGCGGCTAAGCGGTGATCGCGGGAGATATTCCAGTCGATCTTGCCGATGTAGGTTACCTGCTCCTGCAGGTTGGTGCTGGGGCCGGCAAGCGTGCCCGCGTCGTAATTCTGCGACTTCGCGCGGGCGATGATCGAGTCGATCGCGGCGAGGCCAGCGGCATCCGGCACGAACGTCGCTTGCGGCGGGACGGTTTCGCGCTCCAGCTTGTCGTAGGTGAACGAGAAGAAGAGTTTGTTCTTGATGATTGGGCCGCCGAGTGTCGTGCCGAAATTCTTCTCATCGAAGGCTTCCTTCACGCCGGTGAGTGGATTCTTGGCGCGGAGGCTCTCGTTGCTCACCTGGTAGTAAACGCTGCCCCGGTACTTGTTGGTGCCGGAACGGGTAACGGCGTTGATGACCGCGCCGGTGAAGCCGGCGTAGCGGACGTCGTAGGGGGAGAGCTGGATGCTCAGGGTTTCCAGGGCTTCGAGCGGAACCGGGCTGGCTAGGGAGGAGAAGCCGTTGGAGTTGAGGCCAAAGGGGTCACCCGCCTGAACGCCGTCGATGAGGAACGAATTGTAGCGGAAATTCTGCCCCTGGGCGCTGAGCTGGCCGCCCTGGTCAAGTGAGCCGAGGAACATGCGCGAATCGAGACGGGCTATGTCCTGCACGCTGTTGCGAACCGACGCGGTGTTGGCGATCGCTTCCGAGTCAAAGCTGCTTCCAGATCCCATTTTGCCGACGCCGAAGGTCAGGTCTTTGTCAACCGACACGCTCACGGCCCCAAGGATCACAACGTCGGAGGTGACGACGAACGAGATATCGTTGTTGGCACCGACCTCGAGAAAAATTTCACCCTTTTCCGCGGCGGAGATCTTCGAGGACGAGATGTTCACGCTGTAGGGGCCGCCGACGCGCAAGCCGGAGACCGAGTACTGACCGTTCGCGCGGGTCAGCGTCGTCGCCACCGTGCCGGACGGTTGGTGAGTCACGGTTACGGAAGCCCCGGAGACAGGGTTATTGGCTTTGTCGGTGACAAAACCGCCGATGCCGGCGGTGGTAACACCTTGGGCGATCAGGCCGGGAGCAACGACGAGGGCCGCTGTGAGGGCGAGCAGGGCGAGCCAGCCGGCCTTGGCCGTGCGGAGAGTAGGTGCGGTGGCGAGCGCGATCAGGGGGGCGAACGCCTTAAAGAGCGTTTGGACCCGGGTGATGGAGGGTGGACGGTTGGTTTTCATGGTTATTGTTTGGAAAGACGAGTCGCTCGGAGGGAAGCTTGTCGAGTGCCGATTTGTAAGGTTCGGTGAGAATTTGGTGACGAAATTTTTAGGTGCGGCGGCGGTAATCGCCCCGGCTGAAGTATTTTTCCAGCCAGACATAGGCGCAGATGAAAAAGTAGCGGCTGCCCATCTCCTTGATCTTCAACTTGGCGACCCCGAACTTGCGGTTGTGCCAGCTGATCGGGGTAATCGTGAAACTGTAGCCCCGGGCGATGGCTTTGAGTGGAATCTCGACCGTTAAATTAAAGTGCGGGGCGAGGAAGGGCCGGCAGCCGTCGATCACGGGGCGGCGGTAGGCCTTGAAGGCGTTGGTGGTGTCGTTGAGAGGAATGTTAAAGCCGACGCGCACGAAGAAATTGGCGAGACGGTTAACCATGAGCTTGATGCGCGGGTAATCGTGGACTGAGCCGCCCTTGATGAAGCGACTGCCAAAGGCGCAATCGAAACCTTGGCCGAGCAGGTGCCAGTAGCGAACGGCGTCGGCGGGGGCATCGGAGGCGTCGGCCATCATGATGACGACGGCGTCGCCGCGAGCGTGGTCGAGGCCGTAGAC
>CAMBRG010000060.1 GCA_945869845.1 Opitutus sp. GAS368
CATCGGTCGTGGCGGCAAAGCCCGCGCGCAACAGGCGATGCGTTTCGAGGCGCGCCGGGTCCGCGGCTCCGGCCGGCGCATCGACGCGCCAGATCGCCCCGAGGCCGTCGAGCGGATAACCTCCGATCCAATCCGCCAGGAACAGCGACCCGTCGGGATGCCAGGCGAGACCGATGCCCATCACGCCTTCGTGGACGACGCTCGCATCGACCATCTTAAACGTCGCCCCGTCGCGCTCGGCGCGGAAGCCGCGCAGTTTTCCGGAAGGAAATTCGTTGAGAAAAAACATCCCGCGCTGCGCCGCACCCAACGCTGTGCCCGGGTCATAGCGGAAGCCCGCCGGTCCGTCGGAATAATTCGAAATCGCCGGTAAAAAATAAGCCGCCTGACCCGGAAAGAGCGGTTTCCACAGTCCTTCGCGCATCCAAGGGCTCGCCTCGGCCATGTACTGATAATTGCAGCGCCAACCGGTGTCGCTGCCCTCGACGATGTAGGCGAAGCGCTCGCGCTCACCCTTCATGTCGGCATCGTTGTCCACCACGATGAGATCGCCGAAATCATCGAACGCCGGCTCCTGCGGATTGCGCACCCCGCGGGCGTAGACTTCGAAGTTCGTGCCATCGGGTTCGACCCGGAAGATCGCGCCTTCGTTGGGATAGTAAAAATTCTTTCCCTCCTTTGAGGTCACGTTGGAGCCCTTGTCGCCAATGCTCCAATAAATCCGCCCGTCAGGCCCCACACTCAGGCCGTGCATATCGTGTCCCGCGTAGGCGAGGTGAACGCCGAACCCATGCGCGACCACTTCGCGGATATCGGCGACGCCGTCATCGTCGGTGTCCTTAAACCGCCAAAGATCGGGCGCGATCGTGGCGTAAACCCAGCCATCGTGATACATCACGCCGGCGGCGATGCCGGTGGCTTCGGCGTTAAACCCTTCAGCAAAGACGGTCATTTTGTCCGCCGTGCCATCGCCGTCAGTGTCGCGGAGCTGATAAATGCGCTCGGAGAAAGACGTAAGATCCTTCCAATCGATGGAGCCGTCGCCGTTGTGATCCTTGAGCCCGCCGCGCGGCGCGCGCAGTTTGCCCGGCGCCAATTCTTCGCGAAAAAACGCGGTTTTATCCGCGACACTCGTCAGACCGACATCGCGCGCGATCCACATCCGGTGCTCCCGGATGTCGAGGTCGGCCACCTTACGCCGCGTCGTCGCCGCCACATAGACGCGGCCCTGAGGATCGACTCCGACCGCGACGGGGTCAGGGACGTTGAGCGCACCCGACCATTTTTGAAGGATGAGCGCCGGTTTTTCAGCCGGGCTCTGGGCCGCGCAGAACGGGCTCAGGACTGATCCGAGAAGCACCGCGACCATCGGCCGCAGGACGAACGCAAGGGGGGAACGCATGGGATAAGAGGAACACAAACTGCGAAACCGCCAGCCGGTGATGCGAGCTGATTCTCCTCCGCCCCCCGGCGAAATCTCACGCCTCGGCCCGCTTGCTCAACAGCTGGTCGATATGATTCAACACGTCGCTGCGCCCCGTCTTTTCGACGGACGAGCTGATATAGTAGGTCGGCGGTTCCTCGCGCCATTCGGTGAGTCGCGCCAAAAAGACCTTCACGTTCGCGGCGGTTTTGGTCGCCGACTGTTTGTCCGCCTTGGTGAAGATCAGGGCAAACGGCGTGCGACACGTGCCCAGCCAGCGCAGGAAGTCCAAATCGATTTTTTGCGGCTCCAGCCGCGAGTCGATTAGCACAAACACCGTGCGCAAGGTCTCGCGCTGCTCGATGTAATCAGCCACCGCCACGTTGAACCCGTGCCGGTCCAGCTTCGATGCGCTCGCGTAGCCGTAGCCCGGCAAATCCACGAGACACCACGAACCGTTCATGATGAAAAAATTGATCAGCTTCGTCTTGCCCGGCTTGTCCGAAACCATCGCCAACCCCTTCTGCTCCGCGAGCAGGTTGATGAGCGAGGACTTGCCCACATTCGAACGGCCGATGAACGCGAACTCGGGCCGGTTCCAATTGGGACACGACTTCAGGTCGGGCGAGCTGACTTCAAAGATGGCGGATTTTATTTTCATGAGTGCGAAGAAACGACCACCACCAAAACCGGGCGTTTGCCCGAAAGCGAAACACTTCGCCGCCGGCCGCGAGCCCGAGTTGTGGGAGCGAGCTTGCTCGCGACTTTCCCCGCCCTGAATCGCGAGCAAGCTCGCTCCTACAAGAAGCATCCGCGCGAACACCCGCCCGACCCGCCCCAGCCGTCCTCAGATCGCTTCCGACTCCACGATCCGCACCGCCGGCTGCGCTGAAATCACGCTTGCGAGCAACCTCGCCGCGATCCGCTCCGCCGGCACAATTCGATAACGTCGCGGCAGCACCGGCCCCAGCGCTGTAAATAACTTTAGCCCCAGCACCTCACCCCAGCGCCGCTCGTCACGTTCGCCGCCGATCAACGAAGGCCGCACGACCGTGAGCGAAGCAAAACCCGCTCCGGCGAGGTCACGTTCCGTCTCGCCCTTGGTGCGCAGATAAAACACCGGAGACTTCGCGTTTGCGCCCATCGATGATGTGAGCCCGTAAGCCTGCGCACCCGCCGCCCGCGCGAGCCGCGCCACCGCGAGCGGATGGTCGTGATCCACCTTCCGAAAGGCCGCTTGCGAGCCCGCTTTTTTGATCGTCGTGCCCAGCGCGCAGACCACCGCGTCGACCCGCCACCACTCCGCGCCCACCGGCAACGCCTCGAAGTCCACCACCGGATTTACCAATTTCTCGTGCCGCATCTCCAACGCCCGCCGCGTCGGCGCGATCACACGCCCAATGCTCGCGTCCCCCAGCGCGAGCCGCAGCACCGCACGCCCCACCAACCCCGTCGCCCCGACGATCAAAAGCGTTTTCATGGTGTACAAAGATAGCACCCTCCACGGCCCAAGCCAACCCGCGGTTGAAATCGAGCCCAGCATAACTGAGGTTGTTCCCGGGGAATTTTGCTAAGGTCGCCACCCATGCGGAGGCAACACCCTCCGCCTGATTTCCGCCCGCCGCTCCCGACCCAATGAAAAAAACTCCTCCTCCACCACCTCGGCTAAAACCACCGCCGCCAACCTCGAAACTCGCTTCGACGCCGGGCGCGACGTGCTCGACTACTTCGATCCGGCGCGGGCGGTTCTCACCCACGGGGGCGTGCGTACGGGTGCCGGCCGTAAGTCCCTCAACAAGCTCCGCAAGACCGTAAAGCTTTCCCCCGACGCCATCCGCCGCTTCCAAGCCTACGCCAAACGCAAACGCCTCCCCGATTTCTCCGCCGCCCTCGAAGCCGCCAGCCTGAAGCTGTAAAATCGCGTTCCCGGCTGAGCCCGATGGCCCATGGCAAGTTTTTCGTCGCTTGGGTCGCGCCCCCCAATCTCGCGGCACATTCCGCGTCGCCCTTGGTCTACGCTCCTCTCCCCTTCGCCCTATGAAATTACCCGCCGCTTTCTCTGCCTCCGGTCTCGTCGCCACCCTCTTACTCACGCTCGCACTGACCATCGACGCACCCGCCGCCTCCGCCCTGCCCAAATCGGGCATTGTTTATAACGCGGGCGATCCGGCCGCCGCCCCCAAGCTCTCCGACGCCCAACTCGAATCCCTGCTCGGCCCCGTCGCCCTCTACCCCGACGCGCTCATCGCCCTCATTCTGCCGGCGTCCGCCTCGTCCTCCGACATCGTCCTCGCCGCCCGGTACCTCGCCGCCAACCAAGATCCGCTCCTGATCGATAATCAGGCGTGGGACGAAAGCGTGCGCAGCCTCGCCCGCTACCCCGATGTCATCAAGTGGCTCGATGAAAACCTCGCGTGGACCCAGCAGCTCGGCACCGCTTTCCTCGCCCAGCCCGCCGAGGTCATGCAGGCCGTGCAACGTCTTCGAGCCCGGGCCCGCGCCGCCGGCACCCTCATCGACACCCCGCAGCAAAAAGTCATCACCGAGGGCGAAGTCATTCTCATCGAGCCCGCGTCGCCGACCGTGATCTACGTGCCCCGCTACGATCCCGCCGTCGTTTACGTGAGCCGGCCCTACGGCTGGACGCAGCCTTCCCTCTTTTTTGGCCTCGGTTTCGGCGTCGGCTCGTGGCTCTCCTACGATTGCGACTGGCGCACGCGCACTATCGTCGTCGGCGATTGGCGCCGCCGCCCGCAAACCGTCTGGGTCCGCCCCGCTTTCCCTTACCGCCCACCCGCGCCCGGCGTCACCGTCGTCGTCGGCCGGCCTTGGCAACCGTCCGTGCACCGCCACTCGCGTCCGACCGTCATCGTCAACGATCCCCGCCGCCCCGTCGTCATCGTGCATCCCCGCCCCTACCACGAACACCCACGCCGCCCGGATTCCGATTCTCCCCGCCGCCCCGACTCCGGCCCGCGCTCACGCCCCGATACCCGCCCAACCACTACCAGCGTCATCGTCAACGCCCCACCCACGCTCTCGCCTCCGCCCGTCGTGATGCCGCCCGCCCACAACATCGGCGGCCTGCCCCCCGGCGAACGTCGCCGCGAGCGTCCGACGGGCAACCTGCCGCCCACCGGCGATCCCGAGCGCCCTCGTCCCCCCGGCCCCCGCGAGCCCCGATCAACACCCGATCCCGAGCGCCCTCGCCCCGAAGCCCCGCGCGAGCTCCGGCCCACCCCTAATCCCGACCGCCCCCGCTCCGAGGCTCCCCGTGAGTCACGCCCCGAATCGAACCGCCGCGATTCCGGCGGCGGCGAGCGCACCTCCCGCCCCTCCGCCCCCGCACCTGATCGGTCGACGCCCGACCGGCGCGCGCCCGAGCGCGTCGCTCCGCCCGCCCCTCCGCCGCCCCCGGTTGTTGTTCGCGCGCCCGAGGGCCGCGTTGACGATCACGCCCGCTGAAGTTCGCAGTGGCATGGGCGTCCCGCCCATGAGCTCGGACCCGATCGCCCGCCGCTGTAGGCCCGACCGCTGGTCGGGCTGCTTGACCCAGACCACCGACCACCGGTCGGTGCTACAATCGGCGCCCTTCGTCCTGAATCGCACCCCCGAGGGCCGCGTTGACGATCACGCGCGCTGAGGTTCGCAGTGGCATGGGCGTCCCGCCCATGAGCTCAGACCCGATCGCCCGCCGCTGTAGGCCCGACCGCTGGTCGGGCTGCTTGACCCAGACCACCGACCACCGGTCGGTGCTAGAGTCGGCCTTTTCACAAATGCCCGATCAAGGCTGCATACTTTCCGATTGGTCTCCGCGCGACCCGCGCGCATGGTCGGCCCACAATGTTGCGCCACCCGATCAACCCCGGTCTCGAACTGCGCCTCCTTCAACTTACCGACACCCCTGCTCTCTTCGCGCTCGTGGACGCCAATCGGAAAACTCTCCGCACCTGGCTGCCGTGGGTCGATGCCACCAAGAAGCCCGCCCACTCGCAAAAATTTATCAGCGAGGCCCGGCGTGACCGCGAAAAGACCCGCGCCTTCGCCTGCGGTATCTGGGCTGCAGGCGAACTCGTCGGCGTAATCTGGCACAACCGCATTGACTGGGCCGCCCGCGTCGCCTTCCCCGCCTACTGGCTCGTGCCCGCCGCCGAGGGCCGCGGCATCATGCGCGCCGCCTGCCAAGCCGTGATCGCCCACGCGTTCACCCAACTCCGCGTCGACCGCGTCATCGTCGCCGTCGCCACCGAGAACCACCGCGCCGCCGGCCTCGTGCGACGTCTCGGCTTCGCCCAAGTCAGCACCCTCAAAAAAGCCGAATGGCTTTACGACCACTTCGTCGACCATCACATCTACCAACTGCTAAATCCGTCTCCCACGCCCCCATCCCCACCATGATCTCCCACCGTTTCCTTCACCCGCGCCTGCTCGTTCTCGCGCTGTCGATTACCTGCTTCACCGCCGCCCGTGCCCAAGTCGGTGTCGGCGCTCCGCCCATCGCCGGCGCGGACATCTTACTCGACGGCACCCGCGAAACCCTCGACGCCAAGTGGACCTACTGGACCGGTCCGCGCTTCGCCTCGGCCCTGCCGATCAAATGGCCCATCGTTGCCGACCCCATCGTGCCCGGCGCGACCGCCCTGCAAACCGACGACTCCGCCGCCGTCGGCGGTAAATACGGCGCGGCCGATATCGTCACCAAAAAGGCCTACCGCGATTTCCGCCTGCACATCGAGTTCCTCGTCATGAAAACCGGCGGTAACAGCGGCGTCTATTTGCAGAACCGCTACGAAATCCAGATCTGCGACAGCGACGCCACCAAGCACGGCATGGGCGCCGTCATCAACGAAACGCCGTCGCCCTACTTCGCCTACAAAGGTCTCGGCCAATGGAACGCCTACGATCTCCAGTTCCGCGCCGCCCGTTTCAAGGACGGCGTCCTCACCGAGCCCGCGCGCGTTACGCTCTATTTCAACGGCATCAAAGTTCACTCCAACCAAGTTATCCAACAGGTCTGGGGCGGCGCCAACTCCGGCCTCGACGGCGGCAACAACGGCGGCAAGGGCATCACCGATCAACCCGGCGGCCTGAAACTCCAAGCCGAGGGCCACGACGTGCGCTACCGCAACGCCTGGATCAAGGAGCTCGACCTCGAGCGGCCGAACACCGACTTCAAACGCTGATCGCCGCCATCGCCGACGGCGTCAGGAGGCGGTCCGGCGTAGTTTATTTCGAGTTCACTTTTCTGGAGCCGCGACGCCCTCGTCGCGTTCTGCAACTGCACGCAGCTCCCTCCACCGAATCATAAAAACTTCGGGTTTCAAAACGGGACGTCGAGCGAAGACGAGAACCCCATCGATCCCACGACGCCGCACCGGCGCGCGGGCCGGCCGTTCCAAAATCGACCCCCGCCGGCTCACCGGCCCGGCGCAACGGGTGGCGCGAGCAAGAAATCCCGCAGCCCGGCGAGGTGGTCGGTACCAATCAGGTCCACGCCCTCGGACCGCAACACCTGCCAGACCTCGGGCTTGTCGGGCGTAGCCCAAAATCGCAGCCGCCGCCCCTGCGCGTGCGCCTGCGCGATCAAGTCGCGGATTTTTTGACGTTCGGCGTCGGGGATTGGGCCCGCCCACTTCCACGCCGAGACATTTTGCCAGTTGTCGCTAATCCAAGGCACGAGGGCCGCGGGGGGGTTGGCGGCGAGGTCTTCGATGCGCCCATCGAGCGCGGCGAAACGCAACGCCTGGCCGGCCAGTTCGGCCCGGGCGCGGTTGCCGGAAAGAATCACCGACACTGCGCCGGGACTCGCGCCGCCGTTACGGTAGACGGTGAGCATTTCGGCATAACGGCCCAGCGTCTCGTGGAGCGCGGCGTAGGTCGCGACCGCTTCGCTTTTAACGTCAACCAACAGCGTGATCGTGGGACCGTCCCGATAAACCCGACCGCCGTTTTCCCTGACGCGGGCGCGCAACGGATCCAGATAGAGCGCCTCCAAGGTGCGCTCGGGTTTTACGGACTTGCGATCGTGCGCGACGAGCAGGCGGCCATCCACGAGGTGGATGTCGGCCTCGATGCCGGCGAAACCACAAGCCAACGCGTCGAACAACGGGCGCGGATGTTCATAGTCGTTGTGCGCGTGGGCGGCGATGAGCGGTCGCGGCCCGAGATCCGCGGCGCTCGCAACGACCGATACCCACGAACCGAGAAATAGGGATAAGAGAAAACGCATGGAGGCACAATGCCGAGAGCCGCTCCGGAATCGAGGCCTCCTTCAAAAGTCGGCTTTGGGTAGGGACGACTCCCCGAGCCGTCCGCCTCAGGCGACTCCCCTGCCTGCTACGGCTCGGAGGACGCCCCGGAGAGACGTCCCTACCCCTTGATTCCGCCTCAGGCAAAGCTGCCGCCGTGGCCGAGACCGAGAGCCTTGCGGCGGGCGCGGCGGTCGGCGGCGGCGGTCTTTTCGTAGCCGCTGCGGCGGTGTTCGGCGAGCGGGTCGGCGGGGAGCTTCTGCGCCTTCCGCCACGCGGCGAGGGCCGGCGCCACATCGGTGAAGAACGCCTGCTTCAGAAGTAACTCGGCATCGACGACATTGTTTTTCGCCTGCGCGCGGCGCAAAGCTTCGTGGTCGACGAGCGCGGCCTTGGCAAAAAGTTCCTGCGCCATCACGACCGTCTGGATCATCGCTTCGATCTTGGGTTTCTCGTTGTGGCACTGGTCCACCATGTAGGCGATTTTCGGAGCCTTCCCGCGATCGGCGGCGAAGGCGTGGATCTCGTGGAAGATGCGGAACACCTGATACGGATCGATCGAGCCCAGCGTGAGGTCGTCGTCGGCGTAGCGGCGGTCGTTGAAATGAAAACCGCCGAGCATGTCCTCATCGAGGAGCCAGGCGACGATCTGCTCGATATTTTGCGCAACGTAGTGGTGGCCGGTATCGACGAGCACTTTGGCGCGGGGGCCGGCTTTTTTGGCGAGCAAAAAGGCCATGCCCCAATCGGCGATGTCGGTCGCGTAGAAGGCGGGCTCAAAGGGTTTGTATTCCACGAGCATGGTCTGCTTCGGGCCAAGTTTTGCGTGGAGCGCACGGAGCGAGTCTTCGAAAAATTTCTTGCGGTCGCGGATGCTGCCTTGGCCGGGATAGTTGGTGCCGTCGGCAAACCAGAGGGAAAGATACTCGCTGCCGGTGCCGCTCATGAGGGCGACGGAATCGGTGCAATGCTTGAGCGCGCGGGCGCGGACGGCCGGGTCGTTGTGGCCGAAAGAACCCCACTTGTAGTCCTGATCTTGAAACAAGTTCGGATTGATGGCGCCGATTTTCACGCCGTGTTTCCGCGCGAGTTTCGCGACGGCCTTCGGGTCCTGACCGGGTTGAAAATCCCAGAGTACGTGGACGGCGACGGTCGGGCAGCAGCCGGTCAACGCGTGAACCTGGCCGGCATCAGCGAGCTTGTCGTTGGTGTCGATGGCCGCGGCGTCTTGGAAAAATTTACCAAAACGGGTGCCGGTATCGGCGAAACCCCAGGAGGGCGTTTCGATCTTGAAGGTGGAAAGCGCCTCGACGGCGCGGCGGAGAAGTTTGGGAGCCATCGCAGAAAACTCCCAAACGTAGTGCCACAGTGTCAGCGCAAAAAACCCGCCAAAAACTCGACTCCTTCGACTATTCAGTTTCGGTCGGAGGCAGAGGCAAGCGGAGGAGTAACCACGCCCCTACCGCCAGGCCGAGACTCAGCAAAATAAACCAATCGCCGTGATCCGTGTAAAAGCTCGTGCGTCCGATCCAGCGGGAGTCACGCATCACCGACGTCACTTCGGCGCCGCGAAAGTAGATGCGGTCGTTCGCATCGCGCATCGTGAAGCGAGCGTTGCCAAACTCGTCGATCCAACCGCTCCAGCCGCCGTTACCGCAGCGCAACAACGGCCGGCGGTTTTCGATCGCGCGCAGCACCGCATGCGCGGCGTGTTGGTAGGCGGCGCCGCCCTCGCCGAACCAGCCGTTGTTGGTGGCCACCACGAGCACATCGGCCCCGGAGCGCACGCTTTGCCGGGCCAGTTGCGGGAAAATGTCTTCGTAGCAGATCAACGGGCCAAAGGCGGTCGCCTCGCCGCGGATCGACACCAACAGCGGGGCCGCATCCGTGCCGCGTTCGAAGTCTTCACCGATGGGCACAAACTTATTTAACCAGCCCAAGACGGGGCGGAACGGCACAAATTCACCGAAGGGCACGAGCTTTCGTTTCGCGTAGTAGGCGTCTTGCAGCCCTTGGTCAGGCGTGACGAGGAAGGCGCCGTTAAACCAGCGCTCGGTTGGCGCGCCCCGGTCTTCGATTGCGATCGAGCCCAGCAGCAGCGGCGTCTTGGCGCGCTGCGCGAGCGACTCGACGAAGCCGCGCACATTGGAATCACCGCGCACCGCCCACGGCGTGACGGCCTCGGGCCACAGGATCAGATCGGGGCGGGTAATCGCGGCGGTGAGGGTCGTCTGCTCCAGCGCTTCGAGAATCCCCGGAGCCTTGGCTGGATCCCATTTCACGTCTTGGGCAATGTAGGGCTGCACAAAGGCGAACCGACCCAGCAAGGTCTGGAACGATGCGCGATTAAACGTCTCCTGCACGTGCGTGCTGAGGGCCACAAAAAGCAGAAATACCGCGAGGAAAAACTCTTGGCTGCGTTTGTTGAGGCCGGTCACGCCCTCGCGAAACAGCCGGTGCGCGTAAGCGGCAAACCCGATGTTCATGCCGACCAGCACGAAGGCCGGTCCGGCCTGCCCGGTGTAGGCGGCGAGTTGCAACACACTCACCCGTTCCCACTGGCTGGCCGCCAGCGGCAACCAGGGAAAGCCGCTGAGCACAAACGTGCGCAGCCATTCGTTCATGCCCCACAGGCCCGCCAGACCGAGCAACACCGCGAGCCGCACCATCGTCGGCCGGCCGATCATGCGGGGCATCGCCCACCACACCGCGAGAAACCACAGGCCCACCCACCCACCGATAAACGGTCCGAGCAGCAGCAACCCTGCCCAAGTGACGTGGTGCAGCCAACCGAAGAGAACGGTCCAGGCCACAGCCTGCGCACCGAGCATCGTCGCCGCGTAAAGCCGGAAGCTCGGACGCCGATAGGCCCAGTAAATCCCGGGCACCAGGCAGGCATAGGCGAGCTCCGGCGTCTTGAACGGCGGGAACGCCAGCACCGTCAGCCCGACCGTGAAAACGAAGACTACCGCCGCCGCGACGTAATTGACGTGAGTCTGCCAGAACGACGGCTTGGGATCGTAAGGATCCGCCTCGGGCGCTGTCTCCTCCGGGCTCACGCGCCGTGGCAGTTCTTGAATTTTTTGCCGCTGCCACACGGGCACGGATCGTTGCGACCGACTTTCGGCGTATCGCGGCGAATCGTGATCTTGGGCAACTGAACCTCCGGCTCGGGTGCGGCCTCGGGCGCCGCCGCGGTGCCGCCGCCCGTCACGGTCGTGTTGGTCTGCAAACGCGGGGCCGCCGAAGCGTCGGTCGGACCGACAGCGCGGGCCGTGCGGCTGAGCAGGGAGAGCATGTTTTCAAAGCTCTCGATGTTGGACGCGCTGCGGAAAAGACCCGTGCAGATCTGGAGCCGCACGTTGTTCATGAGCTCCTCAAAATACTTGTAGGCCTCGCTCTTGTATTCCACGAGCGGGTCTTTCTGGCCGTAGCTGCGCAAGCCGACGGACTGACGGAGATTTTCCATCTCCGTGAGATGCTCCTGCCAGTGGTGGTCGATGGCGTTGATGACGACGTAGCGCTCGAGCGAGCCGAGCGCCTCGGGAACCTCGACCGACTCCTTTACGCCGTAAGCCTCTTTCACGCGGTCCACGAGTTTGGCGGTAAGCGCCGCGACGTCGTTGCCGGTGAGTTCCGCCGCCGTGATGGCGATCGGGAAATGCGTGTTGAGCCAGCCGACGAGGCTCTCGGTGCCGCCGGCCGTGGCACCGCCTTTTTCGCCAAAGCCCGCGACGGCGAGGCGCACTTCGATCTCCTCGGTCACCTGCTCAAAAATGATCTCCTTCGGCCGGTCGGCGTGGATCGCGGCGTTGCGGATGCCGTAGATGACTTCGCGCTGCTGGTTGAGCACGTCATCGTATTGCAGCAGGCGTTTGCGGACGGAGAAGTTTTGCTGCTCCACCTTCTTCTGCGCGCTTTCGATGGAGCGGTTGAGCCACGGATGCTCCAACTCCTCGCCTTCCTGCATGGAGCCTTCCATGAGGCGCGAGGCGAGATTGCCCTGCAAAAAGAGCCGCATCAGCTCGTCTTCGAGCGACAGGAAAAACTTCGTGCGGCCGGGGTCGCCTTGGCGGGAGCAACGGCCACGGAGCTGACGGTCGACGCGCCGGCTCTGGTGGCGCTCGGTGCCGATGACCATGAGGCCACCGAGATCGCGGACGCCCTCGCCGAGTTTGATGTCGGTGCCGCGGCCGGCCATATTGGTGGCGATGGTGACGGCACCGCGTTGGCCAGCACGGGAGACGATCTCGGCTTCCTGCTGGTGGAATTTGGCGTTGAGGACGGCGTGGATCACCCCGGTGCGCTTCAACATGCGCGAGAGCACTTCGGAAGACTCGACGCTCACGGTGCCGACCAGCACGGGTTGGCCGCGCTTGTTGGCTTCCTCGATTTCTTTGACGACCGCAGTGAACTTGTCGCGGCGGGTCTTGAAAATGGAATCGTTGCGATCGACGCGGATGCACGACTGGTTGGTCGGGATGACCTGCACGGCGAGGCGGTAGATGTCCTGAAACTCGGTGGCCTCGGTCTCGGCGGTGCCGGTCATGCCCGCGAGTTTTTCATACATGCGGAAGTAGTTTTGGATCGTGATCGTCGCGTAGGTGCGGGTCTCGCGCTCGATCATGACGTTCTCCTTGGCCTCGACGGCTTGATGGAGTCCATCGGACCAACGGCGGCCGGGCATGACGCGGCCAGTGTTCTCGTCGACGATCATGACCTTGCCCTCTTGGACGACGTATTCGACGTCCTTTTCGTAAAGCGAATAGGCGCGAAGGAGCTGGGAAATGGCGTGAATCTCCTCGGAGATCTCGGCGTAGCGCGTCTGGGCGGCGAGCTTCTTGGCTTCGCGCTGCTCGGGCGCGATCGGCTCCTTTTCGAGATCGGAGAACTCGGTGGCGAGATCGGGGAGGACGAACGCGTCGGCGTTGTCGGGGCGGAGCTGTTTGCGACCGATCTCGGTCAAGTCGGCCTGATGCTGGCGCTCGTCGACGACGTAGAGCAGGTCTTCTTTGACGCGGTAAAGTTCGGACTTATTGAGATCGGAGTTGAGGTCGGTCTCAACCTTGTCGAGGAGCTTGCGGTAGTCGGGCGTCTCGAGGAGGCGGAGGAGCTGCTTGTTGTTGGGTCCGCCCATTTTCACCTGAAGCATCTTGCGCGCGGCTTGGTCGCGGTCTTCGACGGTAGGAGTGGGCTTTTCGAGCAGGGCCATCGCGTCGGAAACGAGCCGGTTGCAGAGGCGGGTCTGGTCGTTGACCAGTTTTTCGATGGGCGGCTTGATGCGGGTAAAGGGCTGCTCGCGCTCAATCGGCGCGGGGCCGGAAATGATGAGTGGCGTGCGGGCCTCGTCGACGAGGATGGAGTCGATTTCGTCCACGATGCAGAACCAGTGGTCGCGCTGGACTTGGTCTTCTTTGCGCGTGGCCATGCCGTTGTCGCGGAGGTAATCGAAGCCAAACTCGCTGGCGGTGCCGTAGGTGATGTCGCGGCCATACATCTCGCGGCGGAGATCGGGCGACATCTGTTGCTGGATACAGCCGACGGAGACCCCGAGAAAACTATAGAGGTGCCCCATCCACTCGGAGTCGCGGCGGGCGAGGTAGTCGTTGACGGTGACGAGCTGCGTGTTGCGACCGGTGAGCGTGTTCAGGTAGAGCGGCAACGTGGAGACGAGGGTCTTGCCTTCGCCGGTCGCCATCTCGGCGATTTTGCCTTCGTGGATCGCCATGCCGCCGATCAGCTGGACGTCGAAGTGCACCATGTCCCACGTGAGCTCGTGTTCGCAGACGACAACTTTTCGACCCTTCATGCGGCGAGCCGCGTTCTTAACGGTGGCGAAAGCCTCGGGAAGCAACTCGGCGAGAGCGGCTTTCTTGTCGGTGGCGGCGGCGATGCGCGCGCGGAATTCGTCGGTCTTGGCGCGGAGTTGCTCGTCGGTGAGAGCCTGATAGGTCAGCTCGATTTCATTGATGCGCGCCACGATCGGACGGCACTTTTCAAGGAACTTGCGGTAGTGACGGCCGGAAAACTTTTTGAAGAGAAACGAGAGCATGAGCAGGCCGAGACGCTAGGTGCGGCTCGGACCTTGGCAAATGGCAAATCGCCCCCGCGCCGGCCCGCGCCGAAGGAGTCAGGGCCGCGGAGTTTGCCCTTCAACTTTGGCCCAATCCCGGGCCCGGTGAGCGTCTGCGTGAGTTTCGCACGCTCCACCCAGAATTGGAGCTCGCCGGGCTTGTCCCCGGTGTCGGCGCCAATCTCAAACGTGGCCATCATACCAACCGCAGATGAGATGTGGACTTTTGTAGGCCGTCCGCTGGCGGACGCACCGAGCGCCTGCAAGCAGGCTGCCTACGACGGAAAGTCTAAAAACTAAACGGCGCTGGTATCACAATCACTTTGGGCCGGATCAAGTCTGCCGCCCGCGCCGTGGGCACCGCACCAGCAACGAGGGCGAGAGCGACCCGCCGCGGAGAAAACCCGCGGCGATTCATCAAGGAATGGGTTGCATCTCAGGTGCCGAAGCGGGTGGGCACACCGCACCGGACCGGGCGCGCGCTTCGGCTCAGACCCGCGGCTTGAAATAAGCGATCGTGCGCGCGAGACCTTCTTCGAGCGGCACTTTCGGCGTCCAGCCGCCGAGGACTTTCTGCGCCAAGGTGATGTCGGGGCGGCGCTGCTTTGGGTCGTCGGCCGGCAGCGGCTTGTAGACGATCTTCGACTTTCCGCCGACGAGTTTGAGCGTGAGTTCGGCGAGCTGGAGCATCGTGAACTCACCGGGGTTACCCAGATTGAACGGGCCCACCGTCTCGGTCTGCGCCATCAGCCGGAGCCAGCCCTCGATGAGATCGTCCACATAGCAGAACGAACGCGTCTGCGAGCCGTCGCCGTAGATCGTGATGTCCTGCCCGCGCAGGGCCTGGACGATGAAGTTGGAGACGACGCGACCATCGGCCTCATGCATGCGCGGGCCGTAGGTGTTGAAAATGCGGACGACGCGGATATCGACCCCGTTCTCGCGGTGGTAATCGAAAAACAACGTCTCGGCGCAGCGCTTGCCCTCGTCGTAGCAGGAGCGTTTGCCGATGGGATTCACGTTGCCCCAGTAGCTTTCAGGCTGCGGATGGATCGCCGGATCGCCGTAGACCTCGCTCGTGCTGGCCTGAAAGACCCGGGCCCGCACGCGCTTGGCGAGGCCGAGGCAATTGATCGCGCCCATGACGGAGGTCTTGGTCGTCTTGATCGGGTTGAACTGGTAGTGCGGCGGCGAAGCGGGGCAGGCGAGATTGTAGATCTGGTCCACCTCGAACTTGAACGGATCGATCACATCGTGCCGCACAAACTCAAAGCGCGGGTGCTGCAACAGGTGCGCGATGTTCTGCTTCCGGCCGGTGAACAGATTGTCGATGACCGTGACGTCATGACCGTCGGCGATCAACCGATCACAAAGGTGGGAACCGAGAAACCCGGCGCCGCCGGTGACGAGAATGCGCATTGGAGGAAATGTTAGATGAAGCGCCGAATTGAGTTTCCAACCTCCGGGCTTGGCGAGCGCAACTTATCCCGCCCGAGCCCGTGCCCCGGTTTCGTAACGCTCGACCCAAGCGCGGTGCCACCCGCCGCAGTCGCCGGCCTCGAGGTGCGCCCGCGCCCGCGCCATCAGATCGAACGGCAAGCGGGTTCACGGAAACCACGCCGACAGCTTGATCAAAAACGGCGACCTAACCGCACAATCATCGATCAGGGAGCGCTCATCGAAGACGATTGCCCTCTGCCTGACTAGGCCGACGCCAAGCCCGTATTCGAGAGCGGCGACAACGATCAGGACGGCGCAATCGAGGACTTCGTTCAGACCAACGCGTTGGAAACAGCCCCGAAGACTCAGGGGTTGAAAGCGACCTGCCGGAGGTGTGTCTCCCTGCATCATGATCACCACGACTGACGTCCGAATATCAGCCACCCGGCCGTCCAAAGCGGATGGGGTGATGAATTTCCGCCTCGGGGTCTTCGACAACTCGCTCTTTGGTGCGCTGGCCGGTCAGGCGGGCGTGAGGATTCGGGGACTGCAGTGGTCTGAATCCGTTTCCCCAAAAAAATCCGGCTTCCCATCAGTTGTCGGGACACCGGCGAGATGAGGGAAATTCAAAAAAGCGATTCGCGGTGTGTAAGGAAAACGGGCGGGCTGCATCTAATGGAGCGGCACACCTGTGAATCCTGACGAACATAACGCATGCTTCGAACGCTGGTTGAACACGCACGGGGCGATGCTGCACCATGTCGCCAACGGGTTCGCAGTCGGTGCGGACAGGCATGATCTGATGCAGGAACTGTTGCTGGCGGTGTGGCGGGCGGTGCCGGCGTTTCGCGAAGGGGCCCAAGCCGGGACGTTTATCTACCGCGTGGCTCACAATGCGGCGCTCACGTGGCGGCGGAGACAGAAAAACTACGAGCGAAGGGTGGAGCAGTTCGGAGCCATGGTGGAAGGATCGGCGGGCGGTGGGGGCGACGCGGCGTCGGGGTCGGCGCGGGAGCGGGAGACGCTCGAACTGATTTACACCCATATCCGGGCGCTGCCACCGGTGGACCGTTCCCTGATGCTGCTGCATCTCGACGGCGTGGGCTACGCGGAGATGGCGGCGATCCACGGAATTTCTGAGAGCAACGTCGGTGTGAGGATTAGCCGGCTAAAACAAAAACTGTCGGAGGCTATGAAGGAGATCACCCATGAACTTCGCTGAAATTGAACACGTGTGGCGTTCGTCGCACAACCGGCCGTCAGCCGAAATCATCGAGCGGGACCGGCGGCGGTTTTTGGCCGAGCTGGAGCGCAGAAACCGGGGCTTCGTGGTGTTCATCGCGATCGTGATCGGGATGCTCGCGGTGATCACCGGGCGGGCGATCGTGAGCCAGATTGGAGCGGCGCCCGGGGGCGGACGCGTCGATTTTATGAACGAGTGGGGGGCGTTTTTGATGCTGGGACTTCCGTGGTTTGCGGTGTTTTTTTTCCTGCGTGAGCACCGGCGGGCCCGGCGGCGCGCCGCGACGGACGGGCCGTCAATTAGTGCCGGCATCCGGACGCTTTTGGACGAAGCCCGATTCGCGCGCCTGAGGTTGAAGTGGGTGGCGTGGCTGCACGGCGCGGTATTGGCGATCTTGCCCGTCGTTGTTTTTCAGCTGCGAGCGGTCGGGAAGGCGGGCGACGAGATTTTGCTACCGGCATTCGTGATCTGGCCGCTCATCGTTGCGGGGATTCTGGTGGGGCTGTGGTATCATGACCGACGAAAGCTCCGGCCGTGGGAAGAGCAGCTCCGAGCTTTGCTGAAGGCTTACGAGTAAAGTCACTCGTCGCTTGCCGGCAGAGTAAGAACCCCCGCGGACCTGAAAAGCGCGGGGCTAGAGTTTTCGGGGGCGCGGACCGGAAATCCGGCTTCCAATCAGCTAATCAAAACACGCCGCGTATCAGTTTTTACGCCACCCGCGCCCGCGCGCCGGTTTCGTAACGGTCAACCCACGCGCGGTGCCACCCGCCGTAGTCTCCCGCCTCGATGTGGGCCCGGGCCTGCGCCATCAGATCGAGATAAAAGTGCAGGTTGTGCAGCGTGCAAAGCGTCGACGCCAACATCTCGCCCGCCATCAGCAGATGCCGCAGATACGCGCGCGAAAAATTCCGGCACGTGTAGTTGTCGAGGCCGGCAACGATGGGATTCGGGTCGGCGCGATGTTTCTCGTTCTTGAGGTTGATCGGCCCGTCCGGCGTGAAGACGAGGCCGTTGCGTGCGACGCGGCTTGGCAGCACGCAGTCAAACATGTCCACCCCGAGCGCCACCATCTTCAAAAGCTGCGGCGGCGTGCCCAGACCCATCGTGTAGCGCGGTTTGTCCGCCGGCATAAACGGCGTGCTCGCGCCCACCTGTTTCAACATCTCCGGCTCCGGCTCGCCCACACTCACCCCGCCCACCGCGTAACCCGGGAAATCCAGCGCCGCTAACGACTCAGCCGCCTCACGCCGCAGGTCGTCAAACGTCGAACCTTGGACGATTGCAAAGACATGGTGCCCCGCGCCGAGAAACCCGTTGTCGGTGGCGATCTGCTTGCACTGCTGCGCCCAGCGGTAACTCCGCCCGACCGCCGCCGCGCACGCGTCGCGTTCGCACGGCCACGGCGGGCACTCGTCGATCACCATCGCGATGTCACTGCCCAGATTTTGCTGGATCGACATGACTTCCTTCGGCCCGAGAAAAAGTTTCTTCCCGTCGAGGTGCGATTGAAACGCCACGCCGTCCTCCCGGATGTCGCGCAACTTCGCCAGGGAAAACACCTGAAACCCGCCGCTGTCCGTGAGGATCGGCCCGTCCCAGCCCATGAACTTGTGCAACCCGCCCAAGTCGCGGATCACCTCCGAAGTCGGCCGCAGATTGAGGTGGTAGGTATTCCCCAAAATGATTTGCGAGCCGATATCCTTCAAATGCTGCGGTGTGAGCGACTTCACCGTGCCCTGAGTGCCTACCGGCATGAAGATCGGGGTCTCGATCATCCCGTGCCGAGTCCGCAAACGCCCGCGGCGGGCGGCGGTGACGGTGTCCGTCTTTAACAGTTGAAAGGGTTCGGTCATCGCGAGCGCCACCCTACCCGCACGCTTGACCCCGCTGTCAATCCGCGAGGTAATGTCCTTTCAAACCGTGCTGCTCGTCATCGACAACTACGACTCCTTCACGTTCAACCTCGTCCAATATTTTGGGCAGTTGGGCGTGGCCCAACGCGTCTTCCGCAACGACCAGATCACGCCCGCCGAGGCCCTCGCGCTCAACCCCGACCGCATCCTCATTTCCCCCGGCCCCTGCTCGCCTGCCGAGGCCGGCGTTTCCCTCGAGATGATCGGTGCCTTCGCCGGCAAAAAGCCCATCCTCGGCGTCTGCCTCGGCCACCAGTCCATCGGCCATTACTTCGGCGGAAATGTTATCCGCGCCGGCCGTCTCATGCACGGCAAAACATCCCCGATCTTGCACAAAGATACCGATGTTTTTCGCGGGATGCCCCAGGGCTTCGCCGCCACCCGTTACCACTCGCTGCTCGTGGACCGCGCGACCTTCCCCGCCGCACTTGAAATCACCGCCGAAACCGCCGAGGGCGAGGTCATGGGCCTCCGCCACCGCACGTTGCCCATCTGGGGCGTGCAATTCCACCCCGAGTCCATCGCGACCGAGGGCGGTATGACCATTTTGAAGAATTTCCTTTCGCTCAACTGACCATGCGCTGCCCA
>CAMBRG010000061.1 GCA_945869845.1 Opitutus sp. GAS368
TAAGGCGCATCCGCGTTTCGCCGTCCACAAGGGCGAAAAGGCGACTTCGTCGCGGTTCGCCCCGACGCAGTCGGCCCGCAGGGTGCATGCAGGCTAACGCCGGGTCCCAATCATTTGCCCCTCGGCCTTAGTGGTGGGGAAGCCGCGGAGCTTACACTCCTGTCACGCCGGCACGACGTCGGCTTTGGCCGCGCGGGCGAGATCGGTTATCGCTGCGGCGTAGGCGGACGCGATTTGCTCGCGCCACCGGTGTCCTTGTTCGACCGTGCCGGCTGTGGCGTCGCCCATCACGCCGGATCGGGATAGGTCGGATGTGATCCAACCTATCGTGGCCGGGGCGCGCTCGGGGCGGAGGTTTCCAGATGAGTCGGCCTGACCGCAATACTCCCGCACGGCCAATGACATATCAACGTGGCATCCGGCGGTGGCTCGCATCAGAGCGGTTTCCACCGTGTTGGCATGGTAACCGTAGGTCATTTCCTGGGCGCCCAGCCCATGATCGACCTTCGAGAGCAGCACTCCGCAACGCAGCCCCAGCGTGGCCGAGATTTCGCGGAGGGTATAAGTGATCACGGCGGAGTTTCCGCCATGGGTGTTGATGATGGCGATATGGCGGAATCCCCAGGCGCTAATCTGGCGTGCCTGCGCCAGAAGGAGTCCGCGCAAGGTGTCCTTTGAGATTGAGAGCGTCCCGGGGAATCCAGTGTGTTCGTTGCTCTTGCCGACCGTGATGGGCGGCGCGACGTAGCACGATACGTCGCTCGCCAACTTGGGTAGCGCAACCTCGAGCCAAACTTGGCCGAGGAAGGAGTCCACGGCCACCGGGAGGTGCGGGCCGTGCTGCTCGATCGCGCCGGTGACGATGATCACCGGCGCCCATTTCTTGTCGGCAAGACCCGCGATCTGGCGCGGCGTCATCGCGGTCAGGCAGCGGGACCGGTAAGAAGGAAAAGACGTGACGGGAGCCGGGTTCATGGTGGCGGAACCTTCAGGGTTGAGCGGGAAGGATTCTCCCTGCATTGGGCAGTGGAGCACACAGGTTGATCTCGCTCAGCAGCCCTAGCAATCGACCGGCCGCAGTGGAAAGAATCGACGCCCCCGCGGCGCGCGCGGCCTCCAGCGGCAGCGGGGCATTCAGGAGGGGATACACCCGCTCGTCACCCCATGGTCGCGTGGCGGGAGCGGTGACCTCGACCGGGAGCGCTTCCGGCTCTCGGCCCGTCAGGGCGGTGACGAGGGTCTGGAATTGCCCGCGGGACTGGCTGCGCGTCGGGTGGAGGTCCAGTCCCAGACCGCTGAGGCTGACGCGAAAGATCTGCAGTCCCAGCGCGATTCGGTTATCGCGCGCGACGGTGGCGATGAGTTCCTCGTTCCAGGGGCTGGAGTTGTACAGGACAACCTTGCGGAAGCCGGAGGCTGAGACCGAGGCGAGGAGTTCTGCCAGCAGGCCGTGGGCGAGGGGGGGATCCACCGCGAATGCGCAACCGGCATCCGGCCCGAGCACAAAACGCACCGGGGGCAGCACTAGGAGCGGGAGATTCGATGGCCGCTGCTGGGAAGCTTCGCGCAGCACACTCAGCAGCACCGTCTCCTCGGAATCCATAGGATGTCCGAGGCCCCAGTCGGCGCTGCCGGCCAGGGGTAGTATGACCAGGGTACGCTCGCGATCCGGCCAACGGTGAAACTCGGGCCAGCGATGCCAGGGCCAAAAAGTCGCGTCATCCGCGATGCAGAGGGGTGTGACGGGCATGGGCCTGCTCATGCGGCGGCGGTGATCTCGATCTCGACGCAGCAACCGGGGCGGGCGAGCCCCTTGACCTCGATCAAGGTGCTCGCGGCCAAGGATCCACCGAGGTAGCGGTTCCGTACGGCGGAGAACTTTGGGAAGTCGTCCATGTTCGTCAGGTAGGTCTGCGCGCGCACGACGTGCTCAAACGTCATCCCTGCGGCCCGAAGTATCTCCCCTACCAGTTTGAAGACGTACTCGCTCTGCGCGGTCGCATCGCCGGGTGCGATGACGTTGCCGGAAGGATCAACCGCGAGTTGCCCGGTCGCGTAGAGCGTCCTGGCGCCCGCATTTTCCAGCAGGATGCCAGGGCTGTAGGCACCGCGTGGCGCGGCGAATCCGGTCGGGTGGATGATGGTTTTCGTAAGCATGGTGAAAAGTGCCCAGGCGGAAAAGTGGGCCGCGTCCCTAGACGTTGTCGTGGTCGCGCTGGTTCAGGAATATAAGAATCAGGGCGAAGACGGTGAACATTCGGGCCGCCGCAGTCTGCCCGTTCCAGATACTCGACTGCCACATCAGAAACCACTCGCCTCCCACGGTGATGAAGGCGATGAACCACTGGAGAAGGCTCACCGTCAGGCCTGCTACGGCAAGGGAGGTGGCCTTGCGCCAAGCGTCTCCCGATTCGGCGCGCTCTTTCCACATGCGCCAAGCGGCCACCGCCAACAAGCCTCCGGCCACCAACTCCCAGAGAATGATGGATGCGTAGAAAGCATGGTGGATGACCGGTGAATTCAGCGCCCGCCACATCCCCTGATTGCCCGGAAAGGTCGTGTCCATCGAAAGCACGTGGCGCACGAATTCGAAATTCGAACCGTAGTCCGTCAGGTTGTTGAAAACAACTAGGAGCAGAAAGAAGGCCGAGGAAGCTACCAGGGAGATCTTGGAGAGGCGGATGAGCATGGAGAAAAGGCTTACCGATCGTTGAGCTCTGCGAAGTCGGGGGTGTGTGGATGGTGAATCTCTTCGGCATCGATACAGAGCCTGGGTGAGCGCGGGCGACTCAGTAACTCGCTGAAACGGTGGGCCTCAAACACCACTAGACGGGCCCAAGCGCCGGGCGCGATCCGCCCATGGTCAGGCTCGCCAATGAGTTCGGCCGCGGTACTGGTGACTACGCGGACGGATTCCTCCAGTCGTGCGTCGAGATGCGCCAGGCGCACGCTGTGCGCGAAAACCTCGGCCAGGTTGTAGTCGCCGAACGCGTGAAACGCGTCGCGGACATTGTCGCTGGCGCAGGCCACGGCGATCCCGGCATCCATGAGATCGTGCACCAGCGTTATCCCGCGCCAAAGCGGAGTGCGGGGAAACTGTGCGGCGGCGCACCGGCGGTCTTGCAGGTACAGGTTGCAGTCCGGCAGCGAGATGATGCCGATGCGCGCTGCCCGGATCAGCGCGATCGTGGATTGGGCGCGGGCGTGATCCTGAACCGAGAGGCTGCAGCAATGGCCGCAAACCACGGGCAGGCTGAAGCTAGACCTCAGGACCGCCTCGGCCACGAACCGGAGGCATTCCGCCCTGGGGTTGCCGCTCTCGTCCACGTGCAGATCCACCCCGACGCCGCGCTCCTGCGCGATGGCCAGCATGCGGTCCAGCTGAGCGGGCAGGTCGTCGGACATCGTGAAATAGCCGCCCAGCGCGCTCGCGCCGTGGCGCAGAGCGAGATCCGCCATCTTTTCACCATCGGCGGTCAGGTAGTCGTTGCCGCCGCACAGCGGGACCGTCTGAAGAGTGATGCGACCGGCCCACTCCCGGCGGAGCCCCGCCATCACGGAGTGGCTGCGCTCTCCCCACTGCGTGCTGGTGTCGACGTGCGTCCGGATCACTCGCGTGCCGTGTGCCCACGCCGAGCGCAGCGCGAACCCGGCTCGGCGCTGCAGGTCGGCTTCGGACCAGTGCGACTTGTCGTCCGACAGGGCTTGCAGGGCACCGATAAACGTGCGGGACCGGTTGGGCGCCCGGTGCCATGTGTGGGTCTTGTCGAGATGAACGTGGGCGTCGATGAAGCCGGGAAACACCAACGAACCGCCGGCATCGAACTCCCGGGCCGGGGAGTGATGTCCGAGACCGCCGGCGGGAGCGACAGCCTTGATCCTGCTCCCTTCAACGGCCAGATCGCACAGCACGGTCGGCTCGATAGGGTCGATCGGCGCGCTGGCGAGACGGGCGGGGAGTAGGGCAGCGGGGACGCGGGCGCAGCGTACAATGAGCATCGAAATATTTGGGATATCGGAAGCAGCGCGAATGCCACGCCGCGGATGGTGGCCAGAATTGTGATGACAGAAGTCTGCTTGACAAAAACGTTTTTGTACAGTGCTCATTTCGGCGTCCGCCACCGCCTTCGCGTCGCTACCCCCAACCTAGCTTGCCGCCGTGCTGCCACTCTCCTCGCGCTTTTTCCCATTTACGGAAACGTTTTTGTATTTGGCATCAGACCTGCTAAGTAGTCGTTAGATGTCCTCAGCGCGAACCTTGCTCCCTCGAAATACCGTCCCGATGACCGACCTTTCCGATGCCCTGACGGCCGAGTGGCGTGCCCTGCTGGGTGCCGACTCTCTGCGCGGGAGGGAGAGCGCGCTGGCCCGGCTTGCGAGGGACTTTTTCTGGTTTTCCCCAGTGCTGCGATGCCAGTTGGATAGCAAGCGGGCCGGTCTCGGGGTGCGCCCGAGCTCGGTCGATGAAGTACGCGCGATGATCCGCGCCCGCTTTCGCTTCAGGGCGCCGATTGTTCGGCGCGGCGCCGGCATGGGAAGCCACAAGGCCATCATTTCCCCCCGTCGGTACACAAGTGCCGTCTGCAGATCAATACGTAACCCCTAAACATGTACTATATGACCACGAAAACGATCCGCGCCGGCATCTTGCTTGCGCTCGCCAGCACGCTCCCGAGCGCGCTGTTTGCCCAAACGGCCCCGAAGACCTCCGGTACCTCCGGCGGCATCACTGAACTCGAAAAATTCATCGTCACCGAGTCCGCCGCGGCGGCCGCCGGCGGTCTGATGCCCACCTCGCGGAGCAGCGACTCCGTCTTCGGCTCGGCGAAATCTGTTCTCGATATCCCCCGCTCGGTCACTGTGCTGACGCCCGAGTTGATGCAAAAATTGGGCGTCCGTAATTTCGATGACGTCGCACGGGTGATTCCCGGCGGCGAACGCCCCAACTTCTACGGTGTGCCCGGCACCCCGTTCATTCGCGGAGACTTCGCCGGCACGTTCTTCAACGGCATGCAGCGCGCCTTTCAACGCAATGAAATGCCCACCTCGTTCGGCTCGCTCGACGGCATGGACATCGTGCGCGGTCCCGCCCCCGGCAACTACGGCCCGACCCAAGGCGGCGGCTATATCAACTTCCTCCCGAAGTCGCCTTACTTCGACAAATTCCGCGGTTCCATCCGCACCACCGTCGGCACGTATGACTACTTCAATACGCAGCTCGACGTCGGCGGCCCGATTCTCGCCTTCGGCAAGCCCATGGCTTACCGTGTCTCGCTCACCAGTCAAAACGCCGGTTCTTACTACAAGAACGTGAAGAACGACTACAATTCGCTCTACGGCGCTATCAAGGCCCAGATCGCCCCGGACGTTTCCTTGTTCACCGGCGCGGAATACTACAACTACAAGTCCAACGAAAACGCCGGCTGGAATCGCGTCACCCAGGACCTGCTCACTAACGGCAACTACATTGTCGGCGAAGCGATCGACCGCAGGAGCGCTGCGGCCGGCGGCTACGTCCTCCCCGGAGCGGTTCCCTTCATCGGTTTTGGCGGCGCGGCGGCGACCATCGGGAACAATCTTTTCGACAATAGCGGCGGCGCGATCATCCCGCCCGCCAGTTATGTCGCGACACTTTCGCCCCAGCTGCAAGCCCTGCTCCACCCGACGACCGGCGCCTACACCTCCGCGTTTTTCAATGCGGGCGGTAAAGCCCTCACGACGAAAATCACTGGCGACCAAGTGGTCGCCGACTCCGGCGACTTCGCAAATGCCCAGAATTTCCTCTACTTCGCGGACCTCGTAAACACCCGCTCCTCGACGCTCACCCTGAAGAACCAGTTCATTATCGACTGGATCGAAAGCGAGAAGGTTTCCTCATACGGTTACGCATTCAACATGAAGCAGTTTATCGTCGAAAACAAGATTACCGTTGATCAGAAATTCAACGGCATTCTCTCAAGCTTGGCCTCTGGCGGATCGATTCGGTATAGCTGGGCCCAACAGCTCCAAGACTTTGCGGCCGAGCCTTTCTCCCGCCGCGACATCAGCCAGAAGCAAATCAGCGCCAATTCGGTCATTCTCACCGGTCCCCAGCGCCCGCTTTTCGGCGACACCCGTAATCTCTGGTCCCAAGGTGCCAGCACTGATCTCTACCAGCTCGCGCTTTTCAGCGTCGGCGAACTCAAATTCTCCGATGCTTTCAGCACGTTCGTTTCGGCCCGTGTCGAGGGAGCCAGCTTCAAAAACACCATCCCCGGTTCTTACGAGCGCAACGCCCGTCGGGGCCAGCAGGTGGCCAAAGGCGGCAAGAACTACTACATGGCCAGCGTGAACCCGGTCTACAAGATCTCGCCCAACGTCTCGCTCTACGCCTCCGGTGTTTACGGAACCGCACTCACCCCGTCCCAAGCCGGCACCGTCGCTTCCGAGGCCAACTTCGGCGAGACCGGTCTCGTTGAGGGCGGCGTCAAGGTCTCCCTGCTCGACAACACGCTCTTCGCCGGGCTTTCCGTCTTCGATTCCACCCGCCGCCGCTTCAATAACTTCACCAACGCCCAAGACGGTCTCCGTTCCCAAGGCGTGGAGCTTGAATCAACTTGGATGGTGACAAAACAGTTCTCCTTGATCGCCAACTACGGCGTAAAAGAAACCCAGCTCATCACCCGCCCCGGCTACCGCTACGGCGCGACCCAAGATTACTACACGCCGTTGATTGCGGGCGGTCTTGCCATAGATTTCGGCGACGCCACTGGGCTGATCGCGAAGAACAACCCCGACGGTCTATTCGCCGGCTCGCCCCAAGGCTCCGCCAACCTCATCGCCAGCTACGATCTCGGCAACGGCATTGAAATCTCCGGCGGTCCCCGCATCCGCGGCAGCTACTACCACAACTACGAGCGCTCGCTCAGCCTTCCTTCGACGGTCATTTGGGGAGCCAACGTCTACTATCGCCGTGGCCAGATCCAGATCATGCTCGAGCTCACCAACATCACCAGCGAGGACTACTTCAACGGTTCCGACCCGGTCTTCGCGTCCAACACCATCATCACCAAAGCGCCCCCCATCCAGGGCAAGCTGAACTTCACCTACAAGTTCTAAGCAGCTTACCAGCCAATCAATCACTCAAGGCGGCGGGATTTTTCCCGCCGCCCTTTGTTTTCTCTACCGCATCTACCTATACCTTAACCATGAATGATCGCCTCGAGTGCTTGCGCGACGAGTTACGTGCCCTGCTCGGCGCCGAGCATGTGATCGACAGCGACGAGGCCTTGGCCGGGCTTTCGAAGGACTTCTTTTGGTATTCCCCGGTCCTGAGCCGCCAACTGGACGGCAAGCGGGCTGACCTGGCGGTGCGTCCCGGCTCGATCGATGAGTTGCGCGCGGTGGTACGGTTCTGTTTCCGTGCCGGGGTGCCGATTGTTTCGCGGGGTGCGGGCACCGGGAACTACGGTCAATGCGTTCCGCTCTACGGCGGTGTGGTGGTCGATATGGCGCGCCTCGATCGCATCCACTCGGTGGCTGGAGGAGTAGTGCGGGCCGAGGCCGGAGCGCGGCTCGGCACCATCGAGGGAGTGGCGCGGGCGGCGGGCTGGGAGCTGAGGTGCCTCCCGTCGACCTGGGTCAAGAGCACGATCGGCGGGTTTCTCTGCGGCGGGTCCGGCGGGATCGGCTCCATCACGTGGGGCGGCATCAACGCCGGTGACAACGTCAAGTCGGTGACTGTGATGACCTGCGAGGAAGAGCCTCGGCTGCTGCGCATGGAGGAGCGCGACTCGCTGCGGGCGCTCCACACCTACGGGACCACGGGTTTCATGGTCGAGGTCGAGATGCGGCTCGCGCCCAAGGCCGACTACGAGCAGCTCATACTCAGTTCGCCGGACTGGGACCGGCTGCTGGATTGGTCCGACCGCGCGGCGCGAAATGACGCGTGGCATAAGCGGCTCGTCACCCAGTTCGAGTGGCCCATCCCCTCGTATTTCAAACCGCTGGCGAAGCATCTCAGATCCGGGGAGCACGCGTCCTTTCTGCTCGTGGCTCGCTCCCTGGCGGACGAGGTGATCGCTTCGTCCGCAGCGGCGGGCTTGGCGTGCGTCTACCGCCAACCGCTCCCGGATCCGCCGCGGCCGCCCTTCATCACGGATTACACCTGGAACCACACCACGCTGTGGGCGTTGAAGTCCGATCCTACCGTCACCTACCTGCAGTCCGGCTTCGGCCCCAATTTCCGCGAGCAGTTCGCCGAGTTGCATCGCCGGTTTCCCGGCGAGATCATGTTCCACTTGGAATGGATGGCCGGGGGAATCAAGTTCACCCCGGGCGGGATGGACGGCACCGGCGGTCACATCGTGATTATCGGCATCCCGTTGGTTTTCTTCCGGTCCGAGGAGCGCCTGCAGGAGATCATCCGGGTTTGTGGGGAAATCGGCGTCGGGATCGCCAATCCCCACACCTACCGCTTGGAGGAGGGGGGCAGGCATCCCAATATCGCGGACAAGCGCGCGCTAAAGGCGGAAGTCGACCCGGCCGGCCTGCTGAACCCGGGCAAGATGAAGTCTTACCCACACAACCGGTTCGAACTTGCCCCGCCGAGTGCCGGGGCGCAGGGGTGATCGACGGATGAATGCGGGCCCTATCGTCAAGGTCAGTGCGCTGAAAAAGCGATTCGGCTCCGGACCGCTCGTGCTGGATGGCATCGATCTGGAGGTGAACCGGGGCGAGTTCGTCAGCTTCATCGGACCCAGCGGCTGCGGAAAATCGACCCTCCTGCGCCTGATCGCGGGGCTCACCTCCGCCAGCGAGGGGTCGATCACGGTCGAGGAGGTGGCGCCGGAAAAGGCGCGCAAGCGGATGTTCTTCGTCTTCCAGGATGCCAATCTCATACCGTGGCGGCGGGTGGCGGAAAATGTGGAGCTACCGTTGCTGCTGCGCGGGGACGACCCGGTGCACCGCCGAGAGTGCGTCGCCCGGATGCTGGAGGTCGTCGGCCTTGCCGGGGCGGCGGAAAAATATCCCTGGCAGCTCTCCGGCGGGATGAAGATGCGGGTCTCGATCGCGCGGGCGCTCAGCGTGGCACCAGACATTCTGCTGCTCGACGAGCCCTTCGGGGCGCTGGACGAGATGACGCGTGACCGGCTCAACGAAGACCTGCTCGCGATCCGCAGTCGCGACCCTTTCACGGGCTTCTTCGTCACGCACTCGGTCGCGGAAGCCGTGTTCCTGTCCTCCCGCATTGTCGTGCTGGGCGCGAATCCTGGCCGCGTCACGGCGGTGATTGACGTCCCGTTTGCTTATCCGAGGCAGGCGGAGTTGCGGGAGTCCCCGGCGTTCCTACGTTTGCTGGCCACGACCGCGCAGGCGCTTCGCGCCGTGCGTCCTGCATAGCATGAGCACGACATCTCAATCCCGTCTGGCGGCCTGCCTGCTGCCCGCCCTCACCGCGGTGGCCCTGATCGTCCTCTGGTATGCGTTCAAGGCCGTTTTCAGGGTGCCGAGTTTCGTCTTCCCGGCTCCTCACGAGATCTTGGCGGCCGCCTGGGATGAGCGGGCGGTCCTTTGGTCCGCCGCGCTGGTGACGGTCCGCGGCGCGCTCCTGGGGTTCACGTCCGCGGTGACGGTCGGATTCCTGATGGCGATGGCGCTCGGATTCTCGCCGCGCATCAAGGCGTCTTTCTACCCGCTGATCCTGGTGCTGCAGATGATGCCGGTGACGATCCTCGCGCCCATCTTCGTGCTGTGGCTTGGGCAGGGGTTGCCCAGCATCGTGGCCATAACCTTCGTGATCGGCTTTTTCCCCGTCGTGGCGAACACCACGATGGGCTTCATTTCGGTCGACCGTAATCTCCGGGAGCTTTTTGTAATGTGCAGTGCCACCCGGGCGCAGGAGGTGCGCTACCTGAGGATCCCTGGGGCGATGCCCTATTTTCTCACGGGGATGAAGATCGCCGGCACGCTTGCGCCCATCGGGGCGATCGTCGGGGACTTTCTTGCGGGCAGCGCGCAGGGCGGGGTGGGGGGCATCGGCTACATGACGATCTCGTATTTCTCTCAGCTCAAGACGCCCGCCCTCTTCGCGACCGGTCTGGTCGCCTGCGTGATGGGTTTCCTGTTTGTCGGCGGAGTCAATTGGCTCCACTGGCGCCTGCTCCACTCTTGGCACGATTCGATGGTCAAGAAGGAATGAACACTCTTACTATGAAACGATTCTCCATCGGCTTATCCTTCGCGTTTGTCCTGATCGGCCTGACCGGGTGCGGCGAAAAGGCGTCGGCCCCTTCCGCGGGCGCCGCGCCGCCCCTGACGAAGATAACGGTGCAGACGGATTGGTATGCGCAACCGGAGCACGGCGGATTTTATCAGGCGCTAGTCAAGGGCTACTATCGCGAAGTCGGCCTCGACGTGACGATCAACCAAGGCGGGCCGAATGCGATCCCGCGCCAGAAAGTCGCGACCGGTGCGGTGGAATTCGGCGTCGGGCGGACCGATGAACTTCTGGTGGCGGCCGGGCAGGGGGTTCCACTGGTGGCGCTCGGCGCGCTGATGCAGCGCGATCCTCAGGCGATCTTATTCCACAAAGAAAGTGGCATCCGTGATTTCAAGGACCTCGACGGCCGCGGACTCATGGCGGAGCCGGGCGCGGTGTGGCTGAAGATTTTGGAGAAGAAGATGGGCCTGAAAATGTCGACGTTGCCGCTGGACTACGGCCTGAGCCGATTCTTGGCGGACAAGAAATTCGTGCAGCAGTGCTTTATCACCAATGAGCCTTTCTACGTGCGGCAGCAGGGGGCCGATGCCGGCACGCTGTTGTTGTCGGATGCCGGCATCAGACCCTACCGGATATGGTATACGAGTCGCTCGTTTCTGACCAAGAATCCGGCGGTGGCGCGGGCGTTTACGGCCGCGTCGATCCGCGGTTGGCGTGACTATATTGAGGGCGACCGGAAGGAAGCTGATGCGCTCATCGGTTCGCTGAATCCGAAAATGGTTCCCGAGTTCATCGCCTACAGCGTGGGAGTGATGCGAGAGTTCAAGCTCGTCGAGGGTGATCCCTCGAAAGGGGAGCGGATCGGGCAGATCGATCCGGTGCGTCTTGCGAATGAAATCACCGAGCTCACCGCCATCGGCGTGCTGGGCCGACCGGTCAAACTTGCCGATGTCTGGGACGAGACATTTTTGCCGGAGGATGTGCGGGCCGCGGCTGCGCGAAAGTGATCGCGCTCCCGCCGCCAGCCTTCCCTCCCCTTGCGCTCCGCCCACCTCCGGTTCCGTTCCCATCTTCTGATGCAGCCTAACAAACGTCTGTTGCCCGGGCCAGGTACCAGTTCCGTCCCCCAGCGCGTCCTGCGCGCCCTCGGCGCGCCCACGCTCGCGCACATGGACCCGCAGTACCTCCAGATCATGGATCACGGCTGCGCCCGGTTGCGCGAGGTTTTCCGCACCGTGAATCCGCTCACTATCCCCGTGAGTGAAAAGTGGATGGCCGGCCACGCGTGGCGCATCGGGCTGATGGGCCACGGCGCGACCGTGCGGAGCGTCGATCTTGTCCTGACCGCGCTGGGAGCGATCCTGCGCCGGTAATCCTCGCCGTCCCTCCTAGCATGCACCGCTATCCTGTAATGAAAGAGAGTGATCTCCCGCCCGGCTCGCGTAAACTCGTGCACGTGGCGGGGGTGGAAATCGGCCTTTTCAATGTGGCCGGTAAGGTCCACGCCTACCGCAACGTCTGCCCGCATGGCGGCGCGCCCGTTTGCCTAGGCAAGATCACCGGCACGACCTTGCCCTCGCGGGTGTACGAGTACGATTACGGACTCGACGGTTGCATCCTGCGCTGCCCTTGGCACGGCTGGGAGTTTGATCTCCGCACGGGCGAGCACCTCGTGGATCCCACCACGAGGCTGAAAAAAATTCCCGTCGAGTCCGGCGGAGACGCGGCGGCCAGCCTGGAAAACCTGGAGCGTTTCCCGGTCGAGTCAGAGGGCGGGTTGCTCTGCGTCGTGCTGCCCGGCGGCAAGGCTGGCGGGCCATCCTGAGGCTTACCCTTTATGCTGGAAAACACCCCTGCGATCACTGCCCGACCCGGCCTCATCGACACCGACGTGCACAACGCGTTCGCGAACGTGCGCGAGGAACTTAGGCCCTACTTGTCACGCGCTTGGCAAGCCTACGCGGATTACCACGGCATCCTGATGCCCGGGACCGGCTACAACTCCTCGGTCGGGGTGCAGCGCGAGGATGCCCGCACCCCGTCGGGTGCGATGGCCGGCAGCGATCCCGATTTCATGATCACGGATCACCTCGATCGTTTCGGCATCGACTTCGCGATCCTGACGGGGTCGCACGTGCTGGGGATTTCCGTGCACACGGATCCCGACTGGGGGAACGCGATTGCTACTGCCTACAATCGGAACCTCGCCGAACGCTGGCTCGGGCGATCGCCGAGGTTCCGTGGCTCCATCGTCGTGAACCACTCGGATCCCGAGGCTGCCGCGCGCGAGATCCGTCGCTGCGCACCCGACAAGCGTTTCGTCCAGGTGCTGATGGCGAGCGGTTCGTCGCGGCTGTTCGGACAGCGCTTCTTCCATCCCATCTTCGAGGCCGCGTCCGAGTACAACCTGCCGGTGGCCGTACATCCCGGGACTGAGGGCGCTGGCACCGCCGGGGCGCCCACGCCCGCGGGTCGCCCCACCCGGTACTTCGAGTGGCACAACATCGTCCCCCTGAATTTCATGGGACACATCAACTCCCTTGTGTGCGAAGGCGCTTTCGAGAAGTTCCCCCAATTGAGGTTCGTCGCTGTCGAGGGCGGCCTTGCTTGGCTGCCCCAGCTGATGTGGCGAATGGACAAGAACTACAAGGCGCTGCGCTCAGAGGTTCCCTGGCTGCGCAAGCTCCCGAGCCAGTACATTCGTGATCATGTCTTTGTGACGACGCAGCCCGTCGAGGAACCCGAGAAGTCCTCCCACTTCTTGCAGATCCTTGAGATGATCAACGCGCCGGGAAATATCATGTACTCGAGCGATTACCCGCATTGGGACTTCGACAATCCGCGGATGACTCTGCAGTTTCTCCCGAAGGAGTGGAAGCAGCGTATCTTTCACGATAATGCCGCCGCGCTCTACGGGTTGGCCGCTCGTTCGGCGTGATCGCTTTCGTCTTAGCACCAATCGTTGCACGATTCCCCATGAAGACCCTAAATCCTCGCCTGCCGCCCTTCCTGCGTACCGGCCTCATCGCCCTGCTCCTCCTATCCGTTTCGCCCGCGATCCCTGAGTCCAGCGGGGCAGCGCCCGCAGCGGGGACTGCGTCGATCGTCGCCGGTAGCACGATTCGCATCGTCGCCGGCCTGTCGGCGCCGTTGACTGACGAGACGGGAAAAAAATGGCTCCCCTCCCACGATTTCCTCGATGGGGACACGATGGATCGTCCCGAGCTCTCGATCGCGAACACCGAAACCCCATCCGTTTACCGCTCGGAGCGGTATGGCATGACCCGTTTTGTGCGTAGGATTCCGAACGGGAACTACCTGGTGAAGTTGCACTTTGCGGTCACCTACGAAGCGATCGACGGACCTCGCCAATGTGTATTCAGTTTTGATGTCGAGGGGCGCGCCTTCAATGACTTCGACCTCTTCGTGCGGGCCGGCGGGGCCCGCAAAGCCTATGTTGAGTCAATTCCGGTCGAGATCAACGATGGCGATCTCGACATCAAGTTCACAGGTCAGCTCGGAAATCCCACCATCAGCGCCATCGAGATTGTCCCCCAACCTTGAAACCATGACCGCTTGGTTCGGCGAAGCGGGTGCAGCCGGGCGACCGGACCGATCGATGTTCCCCGTCCAAATGCTTTCCCGGCTTGGCGCACTCGCGCGTCGGTTCGCCTCGCGCTGGTCCCAGCGCCGGCGTTGCTCGGACTCGCGGGTCGCTCCGGTCAGATATTCCGCGAATCGGCGCGTGGGGGTGCTTTCGCTGGTCTTGCTGCTGCCTTCCCTCGGTCTGGGAGCCAACGCTCCGGAGCTACCCCTTTACGCCGATCGCGCCTCGGATCTGGATCTCGCCGTCACGGGCCTGCTCGCGGGAGCCGATCCGGGGGCTAGGCGCTACGCCCGCTGGTCGGACTTGGCGCGTCTGCCGAAGACTAAGCTCCGTCTGGCAGGGGAATTCGGCCCCGGGGAGCAGGAGGTCACGGTCGTCTTTCTGTCCGACCTATGGGCGGCGCTACCCGTGCAGGGGGGCGCAGACACGCTGCTGGCGACGTGCTCCGATGGCTACGCCGCCGTTTACCTGACCACGTTCATTCGCGACTACCGCCCGTTTCTGGTCCTTGAAATCAACGGGCAAGGTCCGGAAAAGTGGCCTCCGGCTGGACTGCGGTTCAACCCCGGACCTTACGTGCTCAGTGTGGCCGCCTCCGTGGTCCCCTCGGTGGCGGAGTTGATCGACGCGGGGCACAAGCGTCCGTGGGGCGTGACGACCTTGGAAATCGCCCGACTCGAGAGTCGTTTCGGCGCCTTGTTTGGCGGCCCTTGGGCTAGGGCGGGGGAGGTCGTTCGTCAGGGCCGGGAGCTTTGGATTCATTCCTGCGCCAGTTGCCATCGCGGCCCGGCGGAGGTTTTCGGCGGGACTAAAAGTGACCGTCCCTTCGCGTTGCTGGCCGCGCAGGCTCGCGGCGCCCCGGACTATTTCCGGCGGTATATCATTGATCCTAAGGGACTCGTGCCGACCGCCAAGATGGAGGCGCACCCGCATTACACGGAGGCCCAGCTTGATGCCTTGACGGCGTTCGTCGCCCTTGGGGTGGCGCCGTAGGTATCGTGGTTGTGATCTCGTTATCTCCACGAGCTCGGCTGAGGGCGGCGCAGCGCAACCAACCTATGAACCTAGATTCCGCGGTTGAGGATTTAAGTTTTCATGGTCGATCCCTACAACTCGCCGGCGCCGCGCCATCGGCATCAGCGTCGGCCACACCCACACTTATCACCTCACTGCCACTACGCCCGAGGGCACCGCCGCGCGCCACGCCTTGAAGCACTCCGTTGATCCGCTCGGACTGCTCAACCCCGGGAAAATGTCCACCTTCCCAGTCAACCCCTTCGCCTCCGCGCCCGCTATCCACTCACTGTGAAAAAATCTTTTATTGCGCCCCCCGGCCAGTCCGCTCCGCGCGGCTCCTACACGCCCGCAATCCGCATCGATCTCGGATCGGCCACGCTGCTTTTCGTCACGGGCCAGCTCGCGCTCGACGCCGATAGCAATGTCGTCGCGCCGCACGACGCTACTAAGCAGACCGAGTTTATTTTCGGCCTGCTTGCTCCCATTCTGGCCGAGGCCGACATGAGCTTCGCCGATGTCGTCCGCGCGCAAACCTATCTCACCGACACCGCAGATTTCTCGAATTTTTCCGCCGTGCGAAACCGTTTCCTCGGCGAGAGCCGCCCTGCCAGCACATTGCTCGAAGTAAAGGGCCTCGCGCACCCGGGCTGCTGCGACGAAATAGAGTTCACCGCGCTCAAAGCAAATTCCCGCGCATGAACGCATCCCTTTCCCCCGGCCCTACGACCGCGTCACGCGGGTTCGGCGTCGATCACCAGATGAAGATCTATTGGGAGGGCCGCGAACACGGCGCCCCCGCTCTCCCAATCTCCCTCGACGCCCTCCGTGAGCGCGCGCGCGTCGCTCTCCCACCCGAAGCGTTCGCTTACATTAGCGGCGCGGGCAACGGGGAGACGATGAACGCCAACCGCGCTGATTTCCTTCGCTGGCAAATCGTGCCGCGAATGCTCACTGACATTTCCACGCGCTCGCTCGCCACCACGATTCACGGTCAGCCCGCCGCCGCCCCACTCATTGTCGCGCCAATCGGCCTGTACGAACTCTATCACCCCGAGGGCGAACTCCCCGCCGCTCGTGCGTCCGCCGCACGCCAAATTCCCTTCACCCTGAGCTGCCAGTCCTCGCGCACATTGGAGGAAGTCGCAGATGCAATGGGCACGGCGACGCGCTTTTTCCAACTCTACTGGAGCCGCGACCGCGAGCTCACGCGCAGTTTTCTCCGCCGCGCCGAGAGCGCCGGCTATACCGCAGTCGTCGTCACCCTCGACACCCGCCTGCTCGGCTGGCGGCCCCGCGATCTCGATCTCGGCCATAACCCGTTTCTCCTCGGCAAGGGCCTGGCGAACTACACGAGTGATCCCGTTTTTCGGGCGGCGCTCACGCGAACGCCGGAGGAGCACACGGTTGGGGCGGTGAAACACTTCCTGGCCGTCTTTAACGACCTCAGACTCACGTGGGCCGATCTCGTGTGGCTCCGCGCGAACACAAAACTTCCCATCACGCTGAAGGGCATTCTTCACCCCGATGACGCGCGCCGCGCGCTCGTGAGCGGCGTCGAGGGCATCATCGTGTCGAACCACGGCGGTCGTCAGCTGGACGGCAGTATTTCCGCTATCGCGGCACTCCCCGAAATTGTCGCCGCTGTCGGGGGAAGAATGGTTATCGGATTCGACAGCGGGCTCCGCTCGGGCGCCGACGCGGTAAAGGCGCTCGCGCTCGGCGTGAACTACGTCGGCCTTGGCCGCCCCTTGGTTTACGGCCTTGCTACCGCCGGCGAGGCCGGCGTTGGCTGGGTGCTGGATAATTTTCTGGCTGAACTCGACCTCACGCTCGCGCTCGCCGGTTGCGCCTCGCCCGCACAACTCACGCGCGACCACCTCCGGACCGCGTGAACCTCGCCCCACTCACCGTCCGCGCTCCTTCCGCTGCCCGCCCGCGATCTCATCCCCGGTCGCACGCCGGGTACGTTGAATAACTCCATCGGCGTGAACGGGCACGATGGGTTTTAAAAATGGTGGAGGTGGTGGGAGTTGAACCCACGTGTCCTCAGCCTTTGCGCGCCACATCTACCGGTATAGCGTTATATTGATCTCGTCGGGGCTATGCGTGAACGCGCGCTCAGTTCCCAACCAACTCCCGGATGAAGATACGGTGCGCAAACCGCGAGTGGCTCCGCGCACTATTCCTGCTGTCGACGTTCGTTCCCCCTAGCAGGAGTTGAGGGACAAACGTGACTGCTAATTAGGCAGCCAGGGGCATTTCTTCGTTATTGCCTGTTATGTTTTTGAAGCGGGATTAACGAGAGAACTTCACTCTCGACCGGCAGTAACGCACGCCAACCAAGGGTCGAATCCAGAACACCCCCAAAGTGGGAAAATTCAAATGCGGCGCCTCAAAAGGCACCACGGATAGGATTGGGCGCGAAACCAATCAAAGAACAGGAAGGGGACCATGCGACGCTCAGAACGGAATGCAAGGTCGGTCTGGGGGAGGTGGAGCCGAGAGCCGGGAGCTGAGAGCGGAGGGCGGCTGATTTTTCTCAGGGTAGGGCCTCACCTTGCGTGAGGCCGTTTCCTCTTTTTGGCGTCCGACGCACCGAACGGCCCGACCCGAGGTCGGGCCCAACAAAGATGCAAAAGGATCGGGCGATGGGTGTCACCCCGGAGGTGAAGCCGGTTCCCCGACTTTATCCGGGTTAATCCGGGTCCATCCGTGGTTAAAAAACTTGGAGGGTTTTTCCACACTTTCTCAGACCGTGCGTTCGCGGGAATCGCCGCGGAGGCGGATCGTTTTGTGGCGCAGGTCGTGCATGGTCTCGATGCGGCGGACGCTGCGACTCTTGGCGCGCATCAAAATCGAATGCGTGATCGCGCGGTGGCCGGTCACGCGCACGCCGGGGAGCAACGGGCTGTCGCT
Source organism: Opitutus sp. GAS368 (assembly GCA_945869845.1). Taxonomy (GTDB): domain Bacteria; phylum Verrucomicrobiota; class Verrucomicrobiia; order Opitutales; family Opitutaceae; genus Tous-C4FEB. The sequence goes on from CAMBRG010000061.1 coordinate 17,742, forward strand.
GATGCCGGTCGCGCAGAAGATCACGCTGTCGCCGGTCACGAGTTCGTCGGCGCGGTAGATTTTCTTGAGCTGGGCCTCGGTCACGCCGGCCTTGAGTAGATCGGCGCGCTCGGCGGCGTCGCGGGGCCACATGCGCAGTTGGATGTCGCCGCCGAGGGCGCGGAGGGCGGCGGCGGTGAGCACGCCTTCGGGCGAACCGCCGATGCCGAAGTAGAGATCGACCGCGGCGTCGTGCAACGCGGGGGCGACGGCGGCGGTGATGTCGCCGTCGGAGATGAGGCGGAGGGCGGCGCCGGAGGCGCGGATCTCCTCGATGAGCTTCGCGTGGCGAGGGCGGTCCATCGTGCAGACGACGATTTCGCGCACGCGTTTGCCGAGGGCGAGGGCGACGATGTCGAGGATGTTGGTGAGCGGGGTGTCGAGGTTGAACGCGGGCACGCGGCGCAGCTCCATCTGCTCCACCACGCGCGGGCCGTAGGT
>CAMBRG010000062.1 GCA_945869845.1 Opitutus sp. GAS368
TCGTCGCGGGCGACGGAGGTGATGACGCAGTGGCGGAGGCCCATCTTGGCGACGGCATCGGCGACGCGGGCGGGTTCGCCGAGGTCGAGCTCGGTGGGGCGGCCGGTCTGGATCGCGCAGAAGTTGCAGGAGCGCGTGCAGATGTTGCCGAGGATCATGACGGTGGCGGTGCCGCGGGACCAGCACTCGCCGAGGTTGGGGCACTGCGCGCTCTGGCAGACGGTGTGGAGCTTGTGTTCGTCCACGAGGGAGCGGACGGCTTGGTAGCCGGGGCCGCTGGGAAGTTTGGCGCGGAGCCAGGAAGGTTTACGCGTGGTGTCCATGAGGGAGGCGAGATGCGGGAGGATGGAGGCGAGAGGGACGGAAGAGACCGCAGGAGGAAAAGAATTTTAACCGCGAATGCACGCAAATGGTCGCGAATTTCGGAGAGAATAAAGGGAAGGGATGCAGAAGAGTGGGCCCGCGAAACACGCGAAAGCGGAGAGAAAAGGAGAGGAGAGTTCAGCGATTCGCGTTTTCAGCGGATTTCGCGGGCGAATCCGGATCGGAAGAGAGGAAGGAGGGCCAGAGGGTTTGGAATTCCTCGGCGACGATTTTTTGGACGGCGGCGAGGTCGAGGTCGTGGCCGAGTTCGGTGTGGAGGGAGGTGACGGTGCCTTCGGTGGCGGCAATGCCGCAGGGGACGATGCCGGCGAAGTGGGGGAGGTGGGCGTTTACGTTGAGGGCGAAGCCGTGGTAAGTGATCCAGCGGCGTACGGCGACACCGAGGGCGGCGACTTTACGCGGGCCGATCCAGATGCCGGTGAGGCCGGGACGTCGCGTGGCGGTGAGGCCGAGGGAGCCGACGGCGTTGATGATGACCTGCTCGAGGAAGCGAAGGTAGGCGTGCAGGTCTTTGCGGGCGGCGAGGGAGACGATGGGGTAGCCGACGAGTTGGCCGGGACCGTGGTAGGTGATATCGCCGCCGCGGTTGGTCGGGGCGAGTTCGACGCCCTCGGCGGCGAGCCGGGTGGAGTCCCAGATCAGGTGTTTCTCGGCGCCGGCGCGGAGGCCGACGGTGAACACAGGCTCGTGTTCGGTGAAGACCAGCGTGTCGCCGATCTGGCCGGCCAAATGGCGGGCGACGAGGGCTTCTTGCGCGACACGTGCGGGTTCGTAGCGCGTGCGACCCCAGTCCACGACAGCGACCTTGGCGGGGCAGGGCCGGGCGGGCGGAACGAGGGAGGGCGATGGGCCGGTCATTGCGGTCAGTTCGGGCATTTTTTCGGGGGGCGCAACTCTAGGCGTTGCAGCGGCGCGGGGTTCGGGTAGCAGTGGGCGCATGAATATGACGGTGCAGCAACTCCATGTAGAGAACGTGAAACACTCGGCGGCAGCCTTGATGGCGGCGCTGGCGGGGCGGGCGCCGAAACTCGCCATCGTGCTGGGTTCGGGCTTGGGCGGTCTGGCCGACCGCGTGGAGGGAGCGGTGACGCTGCCCTATGCCGAGTTGCCGGGATTTCCGGTGCTGACGGTGCAAGGCCATACCGGGGCGTTGGTCGCGGGAAAATTAAACGGGGTCGACGTCGTTGTGCTCAAGGGCCGCAAACATTTTTACGAGACCGATGACCCGTATCCGCTGAAGACGATGGTGCGGACGCTCCGCGCGGTGGGCGTCGAGGTCCTGTTTTTGTCCAATGCGGCGGGCAGCTTGCGGGCGCCCATCGGGGTGAGCCAACTGATGTTGATCACCGATCACATCAACGCCCTCGGCTTGAATCCCCTGACGGGCGCAAACGACGAGACCTTTGGTCCTCGGTTCTTCGGGATGAGCGATGCATGGGATCCGGCGTTGTCGGAGAAGATTTCACAGGCGGCGGTGGCGGAGATGATTCCGCTTCACCGGGGAGTTTACCTCGCGCTGCGCGGGCCGTCGTTTGAGACCCCGGCGGAGATCCGGATGATCAAGGGATGGGGCGCAGATGCGGTCGGAATGTCGAGCGTGCCGGAGTGTCTGATCGCGCGGCACTGCGGGATGAAAGTCGTCGGCGTCTCTTGCATCACCAACATGGGCGCGGGGCTCTCCGATGAGAAACTGTCTCACGCCCACACGTTGGAAAATGCCGCGAAAGGTGCGGCCAATTTCGAGCGGCTCGTGATCGCGGCGGTGCCGCGGCTGGTGGAGGCGTGAGCGCGGGCGTGCGGCGGACCGGACCCAGACGAGGCGCGGGCTTGGAGGGCGGGTCGGAGACGCCGCCCTACTTTTCAGCCGACGTGGGGGTGTTTCCAAGGCGCGCGGTAGGCGCGCTTCAACAGCTTGGCGGCTTCCGGGTGGTTGGTGATCTGCTCGGTCTTCGCATCCCACGCGAGGCGGCCGCCGGTCTCGTAGGCGATCATCGCAAGCTTGACTGCGCTCGTGGACAGATGCGCCTCGGCGACGGTGGCGCTGACGGGTTTGCGGTGGCGCACGGCGTCGAGAAATTCCGCGACGTGAAGCGGGACGAGGTCGGACTTGGTTTCGTTGACTTGGCGTTCGGCGCCTTTGCCGTTGGGCATAAAAATCCAACGCTGGTCGGTCACAAACACGGTGCCCTTTTCCCCGTAGAAAAAGATGCCGTTGTTGAACTCGGGCGCGAGCTCGGCGGAGCCCCACAGCCGGTGCCGCCAGGTGACGGGGCAACGGGCAAATTCAAACTGCACGGTGAGCGTATCGGGCGTGGTGATCTTGTCCTTGAGCCGATAGATGCCGCCGGTGGCGCTGATCGCGGTGGGCGACGTCTCGCCGAGGATGAAGCGCGTGGCGTCGATCAGATGAATGCCCCAGTCGTAGAGGTGGCCTTGCCCCGACGTCTGCTCCAGGCGCCAGCTGCGGTGCCCGACCTGCGGGCTGTAGGGGATGAGCGGGCCGGGGCCGCACCAATGATCCCAATCAAGGGCGGGCGGCGGGGTGGTCGGGACGGCGCTGGCGGTGCCGGCCGTAAAGTTGATCTGCGCGTCAACGTTGATGATGCGGCCGAGTTTGTCGTCGGCGATAAATTGGCGGACGGCTTGAAACGCGGCGCTTTGACGACGCACGAAACCGATCTGGACGATGCTCCGGCTCTTGGCGGCGGCATCGACCATGGCGCGGCCCTCGCGGATGTCGTAGGCGAGGGGTTTTTCGCAGAACACGTCGATCCCGCGGTTCACTGCGGCGATGAACGGAATCGCGTGCCACTGCGGCGGGGTGGCAATGATCACGGCCTCGAGGCCTGTGACGGCGAGGAGGTCCTCGTAAAGCTTGAACGTGAGGGGGCGCGAGCCCTGGAGTTTTTCGATCTCGGCGGCGGTCGCTTCGAGGTGATCGCGGTCGATGTCGCAGATCGCGATGACCTGGGCGCCGCCGGCTTTGTAGGCGCCCTTGACGTTGACCATCCCCCACCAACCGCAGCCGATAAGCCCAAGTTTCACCGGGCGGGGAGCGGGCGTGGCGGGCGCGTCGGCGGCGCGAGTGCGGAGAGTCGAGAGCGTGGCGGCGCCAAGGGCGGCGGCACCGAGAAACTGGCGGCGGTTGAAGGGGTTCATGGCGCGAGGCTTGGCGGGGCCCGAGGGGACGGAAAGGAGAAAAGCGGTCGCGGAATTTCCGTTTGCCCCTGCGGGGCCGGCGTGGCTTCGTGTTCCCTCCATGAGCGACACCCCTCCGGTTGATATCTCCAACGACCAACATGCCGTGCGGCGCAACAAGCTGGCCGAAATGCGCGCCGGCGGCTTCGATCCGTTTCGGGCCAGCGTGACGCAGACCCATTTCTCCGCGGACGCGACGAAGTTGCACGTCGAGGGTCAGGACAACGTCGTCACGGTCAGTGTGGCCGGTCGGCTCGTGACGATCCGCGACATGGGAAAAAGCCAGTTTGTGAAGATTCTCGACCAGCAGGGCCAGGTGCAGCTCTACGTCAAAAAGGACGTGATTGGCGACGAGGCTTACGCGGCGTTTAAGAAACTGGACCTCGGCGACATTCTCGGGGCGACGGGGACGCTCTTTTTGACCAAGACCGGCGAAATCACCGTGCGCGTCGAGCGTTGCACTTTAGTTTCAAAGGCCCTGCGGCCCCTGCCGGAAAAGTGGCATGGGCTGAGCGATGCGGAGCAAGTTTACCGGCAGCGTTATCTCGACCTGATCGTGAACGCCGAGTCGCGCGCGCGGCTGATGCTGCGCTCGCGCGTGGTGTCGCACATCCGGCGGTTTCTTGAGGCCCAGCAGTTCATCGAAGTGGAAACGCCGGTGCTGGAAAGCACGGCGGGCGGCGCGGCGGCGCGGCCGTTTAAGACCCACCACAACGCCCTCGGCGTGGACTTTTTCCTGCGCATCGCGACGGAGCTGCGGCTCAAGCGCCTGCTCGTGGGCGGTTATGACCGCGTGTTCGAGATCGGCCGGATTTTCCGCAACGAAGGCGTTTCGCGGAAGCACAATCCGGAGTTCACGATGCTCGAAGTCTATCAGGCCTACAGCGATCACCGCGGCATGATGACGCTCATCAAAGATATGCTCACCACGCTCTGCCGGGATGTGCTCGGAACGACGAAGATCAAGCACGCCGCCAGCGGGCAGGAGATCGATTTTGCCGGCGATTGGCGCGAGGTGAACTACAAGGATCTCATCCGCGAGGCGACGGGCGACGCGGAGTGGTTCGCACGCAGCAAGGCGGAGAAAGTCGCGGGCGCCGAAAAACTGGGGCTCTATGTGAGTCCCGCGTGGGAAGAGTTTGAGATCACGAATGAAATTTTCTCCAAAAAGATCGAGCCCACGCTGATCCAGCCGACTTTTGTGATGAAGTTGCCGAAGGAGCTGTGCCCGCTGGCCAAAATCAGCCTCGATGATCCGACGACGATCGACGTCTTCGAGCTGACAATTGGCGGCATGGAAGTCGCGCCGGCCTACTCCGAGCAAAACGATCCCGACGTGCAGCGTGCGATGTTCGAAGCGCAGGCCGGCGAGGAGAAGCAGAACATCGACCACGATTTCCTGCTAGCTCTGGAGCACGGGATGCCGCCGGCGGGCGGTATGGGCGTGGGCATCGACCGGCTGTGCATTTTGCTCACGGGCGCGGAAAGCATCCGGGATGTGATTCTGTTTCCGCAGCTCCGGCCGGGGAGTGGGACATGATTTTTGAACCACGGATGAACGCGGATGGACACGGATTCATTTCCCAGCCTTATCCGTGTGCATCGGTGTTCATCCGTGGTTAAACCATGCCTTGGTATTTATACCTCGCTCTAAAACAGCTCTTTCCCACGGGGAGGAAGTTCCCGTTTTTCACGGCGATCTCGGTGCTCGGGGTGGCGCTCGGGGTGGCGTTGCTCGTGATTTCCACGAGCGTGATGGGCGGATTTGGCTACGAGATCCGGCGGATGATTGTCGATACGCAGGGCGAAGTGCAGGTGCGTGGTGAAGGCCTCATCGCCGATGCCGCAGGTTTGCAGGCAAGGCTCGCAACGGTGCCGGGCGTGGTGGCGACGACGCCGTTCGCGGAGGGGGTGGTCGGGCTGCAGTATGAGGGGAAACCCGCTTATCCCGCGATGCAGGGAATCGACGTCAACCGCGTCGGGCAGGTGGTCCCTCTGGAGCGGTTTATCCGCGCCGGACGACTGGATGATTTGGATGACGATTCGATCATCATCAGTTCAAAGCTCGCGCTGTCGCTCGGTGCGCGCATCGGGAGCCGGGTGGAAATCTATTCGCCGCTGCTGCTGGAAAAGTTGAAAAACGACGAGGTGCTGCTGCCGCGCGAGCTGCGGGTCGTGGGGATTTTCGAGGTCGGGCACCAGCAACTCGACAGCTCGGTGGTGCTCGTGACCTTGCGGTCAATGCAGGAGCTCTACGGGCTCGGCGCCGCCATCCACGGCGTGAATGTGAAGATCGCGCCGAAGCTCGATGCGGATGTGGTCGCGACGCGGATCAACGGGGCTTTGCCGCCGGCGGCGCAGGCGCGGGCGCGCTCTTGGATGGAGGCCAACCAAGATTTTCTGTTCATCCTTCAGCTCGAGAAGAACATGATTTTTTTCCTGCTGACGTTCATCATCATCGTGTCGGCTTTTTCTGTGACGAGTTCCCTGCTCATTTCCGTGGTGCGGAAGACCCGTGAGATCGGGCTGCTCGGGGCGCTCGGCGCGCGGCCGGTGCAGGTGGCGGCGTGCTTTTGTTTTCAAGGGCTGCTCATCGGCGCCGTGGGGACGCTGGCGGGATTGGGGCTCGGGCTCGGCACGCTGCATTTTCGCAACGAATTGGTCGCGGGGTTCACGCGGTTAACGGCAAGCGAAGAGGTGCTCGTGCGATTTTATCAGTTCAGTCAGCTGCCGGCGCACACGGCGCCCGGCGATGTGGGATTGATCGTGGCGTGCTCGGTGGTGATTTCGACGCTGGCGGGTCTGTTGCCGGCGTGGCGGGCGGCGCGGCTTAAACCGGTGGAGGCTTTGCGCAATGAATGAGGCCATTCTCACGGCGCGCGGGGTGCGCAAGACGTTCATGAGCGGCGACCGCCGGCTCGAGGTCTTGGCGGGCGTCGATCTCGATGTGGCGGCGGGGGAGAGCGTGAGTATCCGCGGCGAATCGGGCTCGGGCAAATCGACGTTGTTGCAGCTTCTCGCCGGCCTCGACGCTCCGGATGCAGGGACGCTCGCGTGGGCCGGCGAGTCCGATACGGGCACGGCGCGGCGCGGGAGATTTTTGGGCATCGTGTTTCAGTCGTTCTATCTCATTCCGGAATTGAACGCGCGGGAGAACGTGCTGATGGCGCGCCGCATCCTCGGACCGATTGACGCGGCGGCGCGGAAACGGGCGGATGATTTGCTGGCAAAGGTCGGCCTCGCCGAGCGGGCGAAGCACCTTTCGTCGCAGCTCTCTGGCGGCGAGCGTCAGCGCGTGGCGGTGGCGCGGGCGCTGATGAATTCGCCTCGCCTCATCCTCGCCGATGAGCCGACGGGCAACCTCGACGAGCGCACGGGCGACGCGGTGATCGAGCTGTTGCTGGGTCTGTGCGCTGAGACGCAGACGGCGCTGGTGCTCGTCACCCACAACGCCGCCCACGCCCAAAAAACGCATCGCCAACTGGTTTTGCGGAGCGGAATCTTGGTCCATGGCTAAACCCAAAATTCGCTGCGGCGTCGCCGGTGTGGGCTCGCTTGGTCAACACCACGCGCGCATTTACGCGACGTTGCCCGGGGCGGAACTGGCCGGAATCTACGAGCCCAACGACGCCCGCGCGGCCGAGATCTGCGCGAAGTTCAACTGCCGGCGTTTCGCGACGATCGAGGAAATGGGCGACGCGTGTGACGCGGCTTCGGTGGTGGTGCCGACTGATCGCCACGCCGAGGTCGCGCTGCCCTTGCTCGCGAAGAAGACGCACCTGCTGATCGAAAAACCGATCTGCGCGTCGCTGGAAGAAGCGGAGCAGGTGATGGCGGCGGCGCGAAAGCACGGATGCATCGTGCAGGTCGGGCACATCGAACATTTTAATCCGGTGATGGCGTTTCTGGAGAAACAGGTGGACCACCCGCAGTACCTCACGGCGGAGCGACTCGCCCCGTATCAGCCGCGGGGCACCGAGGTCGGCGTGGTGCTCGATCTGATGATTCACGACATCGGGATCACCCTCGCGTTGATCAAATCCCCCATCGTGAAAATCGACAGCGTGGGCGTGAGCGTGCTCTCGAAAACGGAAGACATCGCCAACGCGCGCATCCAGTTTGAGAACGGCGCGGTGGCCAACCTGAGCGCGAGCCGGATGAGCCTCAAAAAGGCGCGCGAGATCCGGGTGTTTCAGGACAACGCGTATCTCTCGCTCAATTTCATGGAGCAGAAAGGGCACCTCGTGAAGAAGAGCGACATCATCGCCTACGGGCTGAAGATGAAAGTCGGCCTCGTGAAGGCGGGGGATGTGAGCTCAATTCCGGTTAAAGAGATTCCCATCGAGAAAGGCGAGCCGCTGGCGCTCGAACTGGCGTCGTTTGTGGAGAGCGTGACGCAGGCGCGGCAACCCAAGGTCGGCGCAGCGCTCGGCAAATCGGCGCTCGAAGTGGCGATCACGATCACGGAGCAGATCCGGGCGCAGAAACGGTGACGCCCCGCCGGCCGCCGCACCGGGCGGACGGGCGACTCAAACTCCGCGCGGAGTGATGCGCATCGGTAGGCCGTGGCGGGGGCGGAGTGTCATGCGGCCCAGCGGTTCGACCGGATGGTTTTCGCGCAGCCGGAGTTTCCAGTCGCGCGTGATCATCGCGAGGAGGAGTACGGCCTCCATGAGGCCGAGGTTCTTGCCGAGACAGATCCGCGGACCGGCGCCGAAGGGGATGTACGCGAAGCGTTCGACCTTGTCGGCGCGCGGCGGGACGAAGCGCTCGGGATCGAACTCGTTGGGATTATCCCAGAAGAGCGTATGGCGGTGGAGCACCCAGGAGGAAATCGTGATGAACGAGCCGCGCGGAATCTTGGTGCCGGCGATCTCGTCGTCGGCGACGGCTTGCCGGGAGAACACGTGCACGGGCGGGTAGAGGCGCAGCGTCTCTTCGATGACGGCCCGCGTGTAGACGAGTTGCGGGTAATCCTCGATGGTCGGCGAGCGGGAGCCGAGCACGCGGCGGGCCTCCGCGACGAGGCGCTCCTCGACGGCGGGGTGGCGCTCGAGCAGCCAACTCGCCCAGCTGAGGGTGATGGCGGTCGTCTCATGGCCCGCGAGAAAGATGGAGGCCATCTCGTCGCGGGCGAGGGTGGGACTCATCGGTTGGCCCTGATCGTCCCTGAAGTTCAGGAGTAAATCGAGGAAGTCCTCAAAGTCGGTGCGTTGGCGCGCGTGGCCGGCCGCCATGATTTCGAGCAGGACCCGGTCGAAACGCCGGACCGCGCGGCGGCCGCGAAATCCGCTCAACCGGGGCAACCACGGCGGCAGGCCGAGGAGTTCCGCGGTGTGCACCCGGCCGTGGGAGGCCTGATACTCGGCGAAGGCAGCGAACAATTCGTGAACTTTTTCCCCGAGCGGAAACCCGAACATGATTCGCGAAATGATTTCCGCCGTGAGCAGGGTGAACTCTTCGGTGACATCGACCTCAAAGCCGGCGGGCCGGCGCTTCCAATCGGCGGTCATCGTGTCGCAGACCGTGGCGATCTCGGCGGCGTAGCCGGGCAGGCGGCTGATGTGGGTCGAGGGAGTGACGATGCGGCGTTGCCGCTGCCACAGGGTGCCTTCGCTGACGAAGAGCCCGTTGCCCAGCAGAGGCCGCAGCGCCTGTTCGTTGGACGGGCTTTTGCGGTAGCGGTCGGCGCGGGCGACCATCACCTGTTGGACGCCGGCGGGCGAATTGACGATGAACATGCGGCGGCCGAGAATGTTTTCGACGATCAGTTCCCGCCGGTAATACGACTTCGGCCAAGCGGCGATCATGTTGTCTCGCGCCAGATTCAGATGACGGATCATGTCGCGCGTCTTGCGCAGCGTGGAAAGCATGGAAAGGCGGACCTTGGTTGCGCCTACTCGGTTGACAATGCCAAAGCGTGCGGCACCTCGAAATCCGATGACGCGCCTGCCGTTGACGCCTGTTGAACGCTATTTCTACCACGATCACCGCGGATCCCACCCGGCGTGGATCCGATATGAGTTCACGTTTCGCGGCGCGCTGGAGCGGGCGGCTTTGGCGCGGGCGTGGGGGCGAATCGAGGAACGGCATCCGCTCACCGGCGCGACGGTAAGCCGGCGAACGTGGGGTGGACCGGTCTGGAACTTGAGGGCGGCGCGGCCGGAATGGGCGTGGCTTGGAACCGAGGAGCAGGCCGCCGCCGACGACGCTCGCGACCTCCATGATCTCTCGACGCGGGCAGGATTGCGGGGTGTCGTGCGGGTGCGCGGAGCGGAGACGCACCTGACCCTGCTGGTGCATCACGCGGTGGCGGACGGGCTAGGACTGCTGGCGATCGCGGAAGATTTTTTCACGCTCTATGCGGTCGAGTGCGGTGCGGAGATCGCGTTGCCGGCGGCGGTGCCGTTGACCGCGCGGCGGGACCGTTCGTCCTTGCGGGGGGCCGAGGGCTGGCGGGAGTTGCCGTGGATTTTGATCGGAGTCCTCTGGGGGGTGGTGCTGGGCCGGCAGCGCGTCGTCGAGATGCGCGGAGCGGGAAGAGGTTTTGGCCGCCGCGAACTGGCGGCGCGCTCGTGGTCGCCAGGGGAAACGATGCAACTGAGAAAGGCGGCGCGGACGGCGGGAGCCTCCCTGCATGAGCTGCTCGTGCGTGACGCCCAAGCGGCGCTGAACGCGTGGTTGGCGCGGCACGCCGGGTCCCAGCCGGACATGTGGACCCGCTTTTTGGTGCCGGTCTACTTGGGGGGGGCGCGAAGCGAACCGCGGAGTTCGGCGCCCGCCCTCGGGGTGGCTTTGATCGAGCGGCGGGTGCGATCGCTAGGCCGCCGGGCCCGTCTCCTGCAACGTGCACATGAGGACATGGAATTCATCCGGGCGCGCGGGCTGGCGCGGGCTTTTAGAATGTCGATGTTGCTGCGAGGTTGGCTGCCGGGGCAGATCGCGCGCTACTGCCGACGGGCGGGCGCGCGCAGCACCTTGGTGTTGTCCAATCTCGGCAAGGTGTTTGCGCGTGGCCCGTTGGTTGGGCCCGACGGCGGGCTGACGGTGCCGGGTGCCGAGTTGACAAGCTTCGCGGGTTGGGGGCCGTGTCGCCCGGGCACGAGCGTGTTTGTCGTGACGGGAATCTACCGCGGGGCGCAATCGATTTGGACCAGCTACGATCCTGAGGCCATGAGTGCCAGCGAGGCCGAGGATTTTGCCGGTGAGCTGGAAGTTCAATTACGTCGATCGTTGGCTGGCGAATAACTGCACCCGATAGGCGGGGAGGGCGGGAGATCGGGGTGATCCAACTGCCGCCGGCGGGCTTCAACGGAATGGCTGCTTTACAGCGTCGACGGACGGGGCGGCGAAGAAATCGCGTTTACGCCGAATCGCGGCGGGTGCACAGTTCGGCCTTAAACCCATGGCCGACTCTCTTTGCAACGCCGCGACGGAACGGCTGCCGTTTTGAAATTATGACCACCGCCCCGCTGCTGCCATTTCGCCTGCCTGCGCCGACGGCCGAGCGCCTTGATGTGCTGGTCATCGCCGGAGAGCATTCCGGTGATGAGCACGCGGCGCGGTTGGTGCGGGAGTTTCGCGCGGAACAGCCCGGGGCGAAGGTCGCGGCGCTCGGTGGTCCGGAGTTGGCGGCGGCGGGCGCGCAGCTCTTGTATGATCTGACGGCGTCCTCCGTCGTGGGGATTGTGGAGGTGTTGAAGAATTACTCGTTTTTCAAAGCGCTGATGGAGGAGACGCTGCGGTGGATCGGCGAACACCGGCCGCGGGCGGTGTTGTTTGTGGATTATCCGGGGATGAACCTGAGGCTGGCGGCGGCGCTGCGGGAGCGCGGGCTGTCGGTAAAGGGCGGCGGGAAAATCAAGACACTGTTTTATATCTCGCCGCAGATCTGGGCGTGGAAAGCCAAGCGGAGGTTCACGATGGCGCGTGATCTCGATGCGCTGGCGGTGATTTTCCCGTTCGAGGTCGCTTGCTATGCGGACACCACGCTGCCGGTGGACTTTGTCGGGCATCCGTTTCTCGCGGCCGACTACGTTCCGCCGGTGCGTTATGATTCGTCGGGGCCGATCCTTTTGTTGCCGGGAAGCCGGAAGCAGGCGGTGGGGCGGATTTTCCCGGTGTTGCTGGCGGGCTACGCGGAATTTTTGCGCGGCGGTGGGGATCGGGACGCGGTCGCGGTATATCCGAGCGAAGAAATTTTGTCCCAACTGCACGAGGCTCGGCCGTCGAAGCGGGTGAAGCTCGTGCCGACGGGTACGCCGGTCGCGGCCTCGGTTGTGCTCACCTCGAGCGGGACCATGTCGATGCACTGTGCGCTGGCGGGTATCCCCGGGGCGATCGCGTATCGGGCGAATTTTTTGACCTATCTGCTCGGGCGGATGTTGGTGAAGATCGAGTTCTTGGGCATTGCGAATCTGCTGCTCAAGGCGCCGATGTATCCCGAGTTTATTCAAGACGCGGCGACGCCGTCGGCATTGGCGGAGCAATTATGGGCGGGCTTGGAAGATCCGGCTCGCCGGAGGCAGACGACCGCACAGGCGGCAGAGTTGCGGGGGTTGCTTGAGCGACCCACGGGGGGCACGGCGGGGGTGTGGTTGCGGCGGCAATTGGCCGGGGGCTGAAGCTCGGCGCGGAACCGGAACGACGGTCAGCATCGCTCTGGATCCGACGATCCGACGATATTTTTTCGATCCGTCTAACAAGCCGACTGACCCTGATCCGATAGTGGCCGACCGGACGACGCGGATCGGACGAGCGTGCGCCAGAGTAGATCGGATTTGGTCGAGAGGAGGGCGCGGGCACGGGTGACTTCGCCGACGCGGGCGGCGCGGTTCGCCGTGGAAATTTGCGCGAGATCGTCGAGGTTGTAGAGGAAAACATGACTGAGTCGGGCGGCCATCGGGTCGATGTCGCGAGGCAAGGCGAGATCGAGCAGAATCAGCGGACGGCCCGTTCGATCGGACATCGCCGCCGCGACGTCGTCGGCCGAAAGCACGGTGCCGGGCGCGGAGGTGGAACCGACGACGATGTCGAAATCGGCCAGCCGGGTCGCGCGTTGTGCGAACGGGAGTGCGGTCGCGCCCAAGCGTCCGGCGAGCGCCGAGGTGCGGCCGCGATGACGCCCTGCGACCGTGAGGGTTGTGGTGCCGTGGTCGAGAAAGGCCCGGGCCGTCTGCTCGCCGATTTCGCCGGCGCCCAGCAGCAAAACCTGGGCGGAGGCGAGATCGCCCATGACGGCTTGCGCCAGACTCACGGCGACTTGGGCGAGACTCACGCGACCGGCGGTGATCGCCGTGTGCGTGCGCGCGTGTTTGGCCGCTTGCAGACATTTTTGGAAAACGCGATTGAGCACGGGTCCGGTGCTCCCGCGGGCATGGGCTTCGGTGTAGGCGGATTTTACCTGCCCCAAAATCTCGGTCTCTCCGACGAGTTGGGAATCAAGCCCGGCCGCCACTTCGAGCAGGTGCTGGAGCGCGTCGCGGCCGGTGAGGGCCACGCGAAACGCCCTGAACTCGGCCGGGGTAAAGTCACAGTGGGCGCACCACGCGGCTTCCACGTGGGCGACCGCCGACGGATCCTTGGCGACGCCGTAGAATTCAACCCGGTTGCAGGTGCTCAGAATGACCAATTCGTCGAGACTCGGGTGGGCGGAGAGCCTGGCGTAAAGAGCGGCGGTGCTTTCGGCGCTCAGAGCCAGTCGCTCGCGCACGGCGAGGGGAGTGCGCCGATGGGTGGCACCGAGCAAAAAGAAACCGGGACCGTTTATGCACGGAGTCGGCATGGAAGAGAGGCGGCGGGAAACATCGCGCGGGCACGCTAGGGCCGCCGGAGAGCAGGGCAAGTGCCGGGTGGGGGAAGCAGGGCTTGTGGCTTGCGCTCGACGGTGGGTGCGGTTTGTTGGCCCAAACCTCGTTTTAACCCCTATGCATACCCCCCGAAAGCTCATCCGTGTTGCCCTGTGTCTCTTTGCCCTGCTGTCGGTCGCGACGGCGCAGAACCGCACCTTTACCAACCAGTATTCGTTCGGCGACAGCTTGAGCGACAGTGGAAACCTGTTCGCGGCGACGAGCGCGCTCGGCGCGGGCACCCCAGGCGCACCGTATTTTCAAGGGCGCTTTTCCAATGGCCGCGTGTTTACCGAATTGCTCGGCAACAACCTGGCGCTCGTGGCGACTTCGCCCGCCAGCGTGAAGAGCAGTTTGAATTTTGCGTTTGGCGGCGCGACCGCGGGCGGGGCCGGCACCCTGCCACCGTCGATGGCCGTGCAGATCGGTCTTTATCAGGCGCGGGCAATCACGCCGACGAAGTCGGATTTGTTCACCGTGTTTTTCGGGGCCAACGATTTGATTCCTGTGCTCTCCGCGCCGACGACGGCGTTGAACCCGGCGAATCTCGATGTGGCCGGGGCGGCTACGGCGGCTACCGTGGCGGGTGGCGTGCAGTCGCTCGTCGGGCTGGGAGCCAAGAATATCGTGGTGGCAGGCCTGCCGAATTTGGGCGCGACGGCGCGCTCGGTGGCTCTCGGCAGCACGGCGCAGGCGTTTGGGCTTCGCGTGAGTTCGGCGTTCAACGCGGAGTTGCGGACGCGCCTCGGAGCGATCGCCGCCAGCGCGCCGGCGGCGGACGTGAACTTGGTCTACATCGACGTTCAATCGTTGTTGGACCGCGTGATTCTGGATTTCCGGGCGCTTGGATTTTCCAACGCGACCTCGTTTGCCATCGCGCCGGCCTCGGCGGGCGGCGGCGGTGATCCAAACGGCTACGTTTTCTTCGACGACATCCATCCCTCGACGAAGACCCACGCCCTCCTCTCAGGTGCTGTCGTGGAAGCGCTCAATCCCGAGCCGGTGCTCGGCTTCGCGGCCACGCAGGGCAGCGCGGCGTTGGCTTTGCAGTCGATCTCGGTGGCCGCGCTCGACGCGCGGATCGCGCAGGTGGCCACGACGAACCGCGCGAACGGCCGGACTGACCTCTATGCGGCGTTTAACTACGGTGACGGCAACCGCTCGGCCGATGGCTGGCGGCGGAAGTTCAATTACACCGCCCAAGTGGTGACTGCCGGTGGTGACGTGCGTTTAGGCGAGAATTTCGTAGCGGGCGCCGCCCTGAATTCCGGGAAGCTCGAAGCTGAGGTGAGTGGCGGCGGCCGGTACTCGATCGGCGATTTGACGGGGCGTGCTTATGGCATTTGGCGCGGAGGTCCGGTGTCGCTCGTACTCGACGTCGCGTATGGCGGATTGGACGTAAAGGGCATCGAGCGGACGACGGGATTTGCCGGCTATCGCACTTCGGGCAAAACGGGTGGCGAACATTGGGGCGCCGGCGTAAAGGCGATCTGGGCGCTCGATCCGTTGCAGGGGTTAAACGTCCGTCCGTGGCTCGGCCTGCGCACGGAGCGCGTGAAGCTCGAAGGTTACACCGAGAAGGATGTGCCCGTGGTGATGATGGATTTCGGGGCGCAAGAAGCGAAGAGCTCGGCCGGCAGTGTGGGCGTGGATTTCGCGAAGGATACAAAGATCGCCGAGTGCGCGGTCCGTTTTGATTTCCGAGCGGCGTGGCACGGTGAAATGAGCAGTTCGGATCGGTCGATCACGGGGCGGCTGGCGGGCAACGTCACGCGGCCAACCGCGATTCGAATGGAAGACGGCGATGGCAGCGGTTTTGAGATCGCCGGCGCGGCGACGGTAACGCTTTTTAAGAAGTGGAGCGGTTCGTTGGGTTATGCGGGCGACATCCGGAGCGGGGACAAGCTCGCGAGCCGATTCTCGTTGTCGGTGCAGACGGGTTTTTGAACGTGATTCGGATGTAGCGTGGCGGACGGCTCGGAGAGCCGCCCCTACCTTAGGCGCGACGGTGGGCGACCCAGAAGCGGCATTCGTCGGAGAAATCGCGCACGGCGCGGGGCTCCGGCGCGATGGTTTTGCGGAGCGCGTCGAAGGTATGCGTCCAACCGGTCGCAGAGAAATCGGCGAGGATTTCGGCGCGGTCGGGCAGGTGCATGAAAGTGCGTCCGACGCCGGCCTCGTCGAAGTAGCGGTCACCGAATTCGAGCAGGCGCGGGTCCTGTTCGCCGCGTTCCCAGCGGAGGGCTTCGAGCCGCCAGAGAGCGCGCTCGACTTGGTTTTGGTCGCGATCGTGGGTCGTGATGAGGAGCGGCGCGCCGGGTGCGCACACGCGGTGGAGGTGGCGGAGCGCAGCCCGGCGCCGCGCGCGGCGGGGAATCTGCATCAGGCCGTTAAAGAGAAAAAGCGCACCGCCGAAACGTTTGTCATCTAATAGATGACAATTGTCCGTCGTGCTCTTGAAAGGAGAAATCCGAGGTTTGTCATTCATTAGATGACAAATTTCCGGAGGAAGTTTGGTGGCGTCGGCGTGGAGGAAGCGGATGGCGGCGGCGCCGCGGGTGGTGGCGAGGGAACGGGCTTGGTCGATGAGTTCGGCGGCAAAGTCGAAGGCGGTCAGGTTTTTGTAGCCGGCATCCCAAAGGCCGAGGGTCGCGCGGCCGGCGCCGCAACCGGCTTCGAGCAGGGGCGCCGTGAGGTCGGTAAAATACCGGCCGATGAGGACACGCTCGGACGCCCACAAGCCCATGAAGTGGGCCGCGCGGGCGTAATGGATGACCGCGACGGGATCGTTGAAATCGGCGCGGACGATAGCTGGCGTTATTTTTTTCGCTGCCACGTGGCGATGAACATGCCGTTCGCGTTGAGCTCGTGAGGCCAGAGAAAGAGGGCGGGCTGGGTCGACTTGAGCGCGGCGAGCGGGAGCGGCTCGAGTTCGGGGTGCAGGGCGGTGAAAGCGGCCGCCACGCCTGTGGTCTCGCTGCGGGTGAGGGTGCAGACGGAGTAAACGAGACGACCGCCGGGTTTGAGCGAGCCGGCGATGTGGTTGAGCATCGTGAGCTGCGTGGCGGCGAGTTCGGCGACGTCGGTCGGGGTGGTCGTCCAACGGGCGTGGGGGTTGCGTTGCCACGTGCCGACGCCGCTACAGGGAGCATCGAGGAGGATACCGTCAAACTTGGCCTTGGTGGGAAGACGGGCGGAACCGTCCCAGAAGGAGGTGCGGTAGTTGAAGAGTTTCGCGCGGGCGGCGCGGCGCTTGAGGGTCTCGATCCGTTTCTCGTGGCGGTCGGTGGCCCAGACGAGGCCCTTGTTCATCATGAGATCGGCGAGGTGGAGGGTTTTGCCGCCTTCGCCGGCACAAGCGTCCCACCACGTCTCGCCGGGGAGAGGGGCGGCGGCGACGCTGACGAGTTGCGAGGCGAGGTCTTGGATTTCGAAGGCGCCGGCTTTGAAGGGCTCAGATTTAAAAAGATCGTTGGTGCCGGTGAACCGGAGGGCATCGGGTGCTTGGGGCGTGAGCTCGCCGCAGAAAAGGGCTTTGGCGAGGCGGTGGACCTGGCCGGGCCGGGCGCGGAGCCAAAGCGCGGGATCGCGCTGGAGTTGACGAAAATAGTCGGCGGGGAGTTCGGTGAGCTCAGTCTTGAGCCAGTCGGGCACGGCGAGGGCAGCGAGGGCCTCGGTCTTGATAGATTTCGGATCGGCGGTGAAGCGCTCGTGGAAGCCTTGGGCTTGTTCGAGCCGTTTCTGAGGGGAGGCTTTTTCGTCGAGCCATTGAAACCAGCGAAAATAGACGAAGACCGCATGACTGATCACGCGGCGGGCGGACGGCTGAATGTAGCCGTGGCGTTCAAAATAGTAGCGCAGGGCGGTGTCGGCGCGTTGGTCGGCCGAAATGGTTTTGAGCACGCCGGCGGCGTGATTGAGCAGGGCCTGGTCGATCATGTGTCGGTACGAAACACACGAAAGACGGGCAAAGGGGAAATGTTATTTCCGGACGGCACGGTCAGGACTTCTTCGACCATTTGCGGTCCTGCTTCAACTCGAGGGCGCGGGTTTGGAGCTGGACCCCGGCGACGGCGGGATGGGCGCGGAGCTGTTGGAAGGTGGCACCGTTGAGTTTCCAGGTGAGCGCGGTGCTGGCCTCGGCGTAGGGCGCGATGCGTTTCTCGAAGATGAAGGCGAATTCAACGCGGCTGTCGCCGACCTGCTTGTTCAAGGTCTCGCGGAGGAGGCGGAGAAACGAGGGGAGCTCGGGGTGCGCGGGGTCGAGGAGCCAAGTGACCTTTTTGACGAGGCGGGTGACCTCGTTGTCGAGCGGGTAGCACTCCTTGACGTTGATGCGTGGGCCCTCGGTGCCGGTGATGATGTTGCCGAGGACGAGGATGGGCGCGTTTTCGGCGAGGATAGGGCCGTAGTTGGCATAGCCGTCGGCGAAAAGGTTGAGCGCGACGGAGGCGTTCTTCGTGGCGAGGGTGAACATCGCCCACGGGCGGTTATCTTTTTTCGAGAGCCGTTTGACGATGTTGCTGGCGATGCCGGCGATACGAAATTCGACGCGGTCGCCCTGTTTGAGCAGGTCGTCCACGGCGTAGGTGTCCACGGCGTCGGTGATGCCGGCGTAAACGTTCATCGGATGGCCGGAGACGTAGAAGCCGAGGAGTTCTTTTTCGAAAATGAGGCGCTCGGCGGAGGTGAAGTCCTC
>CAMBRG010000063.1 GCA_945869845.1 Opitutus sp. GAS368
TTGCCCGTCTGCACCATCGCGGACGGCCCGTTGTCGATATCGAGAGCGATCGCATCGTAGGGCTGAGCCGCGGAACGCGCGACCACCGAGCGCACATCTTCGTTTAAAATTTTCACCCGTGAATCCCTGAGCAACGCGCCGTTCAGGCCCGCGAGCAACGTGCGGTTCCACTCCAGCACCGCTGGGATTAGCTCGGTCACGTGCACCGTCGCGGCCTTGCCCACCTTCGAAAGCACACCCTGCAACGTGTAGCCGAAACCCAAGCCGCCGATCAGCACCCGCGGCGTCGCCGAAATCGCCGCGCCCGCGACCGCGAACTCGCCCAAGGCCAACTCCGAGGCCGTCGCCGCCGAGTTCATGAGTTCCTTGCCGTTGACCCGGATACTGAACCGACCGTCATGGGAAAAAAGAGAGAGCTTGGCCCCTTCCGGGGTCTTGGTTTCGGCGAGCAGCAATTGCGGTTTCATGCGAGGACCGGCCACCATGGCAGCTTCCCGGACGGAAGCCACGCCGAACCTTTGAAATTTTTCCGTGCGCCGGAGCCCGCCTCTCGTCTACGTCTGTCCCTTTCCCGATGCCTGAATTCATCAATCTCGCCGGCTACCGCTTCGCTCCCCTTGGCGAGCTCCCTGAATTGCGTGATCGCCTGCTCCGCCAGACCAAGCTGCTCGGCCTACGCGGCACGATCTTGCTCAGCACCGAGGGCATCAATCTCGTGATCGCGGGCACGCGCGCCGCCACAACGGAGATTCTCGCCACCCTCCGCGCCATCCCCGGCCTCGCCGAACTCACGCCCAAGGAGAGCAGCAGCGCCGAGCAGCCGTTCAACCGCATGCTCGTGAAAATCAAGAAAGAGATCATCGCCTTCGGGGTGGACGGCATCAACCCGGCCCTGCGCCCCACCGCCAAACTCTCCGCTGCCACCCTCAAACAATGGCTCGACGAGGGTCGCCCCGTGACCCTGCTCGACACGCGCAACGACTACGAAATCCGCATGGGCACCTTTCGCGGCGCGCGGCCGGCCGGGATCAACCAGTTTCGCGATTTCCCCGCGGCGGTCGCGAAACTACCCGCGGCCCTTAAGGCCCAACCCGTCGTCATGTTTTGCACCGGCGGCATCCGCTGCGAAAAAGCCGGCCCGTTGATGGAGCGCGAGGGCTTCACCGACGTCCACCAACTCGACGGCGGCATTTTGAAATACTTCGAAGACTGCGGCGGCGCGCACTACGAGGGAGAATGCTTTGTCTTCGACCGCCGCGTCGGCGTGGACCCCCAACTCCGCGAAACTGGCTCCGTGATCTGTTTCAACTGCCAGATGCCCCTCACCGTCGCCGAGCAGAAAGACCCTCGCTTCGTCCCCGACAAAAGCTGCCCCCACTGCATCGACGGCAAGCCTTCAAAGGCGGCGAAAGCCGAGTTTTAGCGGCAAGGCTCAACGCACCCGCCGACCCGACAGCGGTCGCTGGGACCACGGGAAAAACTCTCTCGGCTCCTCCGCGACAAACGGCGCGGGCGCTATCGGCCGCGCCGCCGGCGCAGGTCTCGCCAACTTCTGGCCGGCGGCTTCCCGCAGCTTGTCCTTCTTGCTCTTCCTTTTCCCTTTCACCCCACCGATCCCCGAGACCAACGGCGGGGGCGGCGCGAGTTCCTCCGGTTCAAATCCCGCGATTTGCTCCCGCTCCAATCGGAGCGCGTGCCGCTTCTCGATCAGTTCAAAGTGCGCGTGGGTCTCAGCGCTGATAAAGCTCACCGCCACGCCGTTCGCACCGGCCCGGCCCGTCCGGCCGATACGGTGCACATAGTCCACCGCCGAGCGCGGAAGGTCGTAGTTCACCACCGCCGCCAAGTCATCGATGTCCAAGCCCCGCGCCGCGAGATCCGTGGCCACCAGCACGCGCAGCCGGCCCGCCTTGAAATGCGCCAGCGCTTCGGTCCGACCGCCCTGACTCAATTCACCGTGCAGCGCGCCGGCGTCGATCCCCGCCCGACGAAGTTTCTCCGCCACGTGCTCGGTGGCGTATTTGGTCGCGACAAAAACGAGGGTGCGGCTCCAGCCGTTTTCCTCGACCAAGTGCCGCAGCAACTGGGTTCGCTGCAAGGTATCCACCTCGATGGCACGTTCAACCAGGGTTGACGGCTGCTGCACCGGCGGTGCCACGTCGATGACCTGGGGTTCATGCAACCACCGGTCGGCCAACGCCGCGACCGCCGGCGGAAAAGTCGCGGAAAAAAACAGGCTTTGGCGTTGGGCCGGAAGCAGCGCTACGATTCGCTCTAGCTCATCGGTAAAGCCGAGGGCGAGCAACCGATCCGCTTCGTCCAAGACGAGCACGGAGACCGTCGAAAGCGACACCGCATTATGTCCGATCAAATCCAATAACCGGCCCGGCGTCGCCACCAACACGTCAACTCCACCACCAAAAGCCATCATCTGGGGATTGATCGAGACGCCGCCGTAAACCACCAGCGTCTTGATCGGCTCCGGCAAGAAACGCCCATAGCGCCGCACCCGTTCGCCGATCTGCGCGGCCAACTCCCGCGTGGGCACCAACACGAGCGCGCGGCAAAATCGCCCCGGCTCGCGCCGCCGTTTCGAAAGTTGCTCCAAAATCGGCAGGACAAAAGCTGCCGTCTTGCCCGAGCCGGTCTGCGCCGAAACCCGGATGTCGCCACCACCCAGCACCGCCGAGATGGCCGCCGACTGCACCGGCGTCGGCGCCACGTAATTTTCCTCCGCAACCGCACGGAGCAGCGGAGTTGAAAGACCAAGGGAGGAAAACGGCATCGCATGGGGATGACGCCGTCGTCTGCGTTTGGAAACGCTAATTCCGTCCGTCCGGTTCGCCGCCCGGCCCCGCACTTTTCAGTGCTACGACCCGGAGACGCAGCGCCCCCATCGCGGGCTACGCCAAGGTCCGCCAGCCATCACCTCACCCCCGCTCACGCTACCGCCTCGACCGCGAGCCGCTTGCACTCTTTCAGGTCCAGTTTTCCCGTGCCGAGCACCGGGATCTTCTCAACCCGATGGATCACGCGCGGCACCCAAAGCGCCGTGACTCCGGCGCCGAGCAGGCGTTCCCGCACCTCGGCGAGGGTAAAGTCCCTCGTCGCCAACAAGACCAAGGTCTCGCCTTTGACCACATCCGGCACGCCCATGACAATCGCCACGTAAGCTTCACTTTGGTCGAGATCGAAAAGCTCCACGAGCTTTTGCTCGATCGTGCCGTGGGGCACCATTTCGCCGCCAATTTTGGAGAACCGAGACAGCCGGCCTTCGATGAAAAGAAATCCGTCGTCGTCGAATCGGCCCAAGTCTCCCGTCACAAACCAGCCGTCGCGAAACGCCGCCGCGGTTTTCTCAGGATCGTCCAAGTATCCCTCAAAGATATTTGCCCCGCGAAAAAGCACCATCCCGGTCTCACCGTGGGGCAATTCCTGCCAAGAATCCGGATCGACGACCCGCGTCGTTATCCCCGGCATCATGCGACCAACTGCTGCCTTTCGTTTGCCCAATTGCGGCTCGTTCGTCGAGAAAACCACCGGCGGGTGCGGCTGATTGAGGCTACAGGCCGGCGTCGCCTCGGTGAGGCCGTAGCCTTCCAGAATATCGAGGTGAAATTGCTCCAAAAACCCACGCGCGAGGTCGTCAGGCAATTTCTCGGCCCCGGTCACAACCAGATCAAGGGAACGCAATTCACCCGGTTTAGCCTTCTTCAAAATCGGCCGGATAAATGTCGGGGCTCCGATCAGCACGGTCGCCTTCTCATCCCGGATGGCATCGATGATCTTCCGCGTGTCGAGCGCGCTCGGCACCGTCACCACCCGGGTCCCGCGCAACAGGGGATACCACAGCGTCACGGTAAATCCGAAGCTATGAAACACCGGCAAGCAGGCCAACAACGTGCAACTCTCCGGCAAGATCGAGAGCGACGAAATCTGGTCGCAGTTGGCTAGAATGTTGCGGTGGGTAAGGACTACACCTTTCGGCTCCCCCGAACTTCCGCTCGTAAACAGCAGGCCGGCCTCTTCGCGGTCGCCGACTTTGGGCAGGCCGAGCAAACCCGCGCACCATTGGTTCGGCAGCAGCCACGCCGCCAGCAGCCACGGGAGCATCGCGCGTTTTCCACCGCAGGCCAAAATCTCGGTCTTCAGATCGAGCGTGCGCTCGGGAAAAGGAAAATTCGGAATCTTCTCCCGCATCGCATCGGCGCTGATGATGGTGGCGATTTTCCCCAGCTCCAGACTCGCCTCAAGGCTGTCCCGAGACGTCGTGAAATTCAAATTCACGGGGATCTTACCCGCCATCAGCACCGCGAGATTCGCGATAAACGCTCCGGCTCCGGGTGGTAAAACGATGCCCACGCGCTTTTCGGCAATCGTGGTCTTGATCCGGCGCGAAAGGGCCGCCGCCGCTGCGTAGATTTGGGCGTTGGTTAGCTCACGCCGCTCCGCCGTGCGATCAATCACCTGCAAATGCTGGGGATGCTTCGTCAGTGCGCGCACACACTCGCGCCCGAGGTGGCGCTTGAGCACGGGACGCTCTTCAAACGCCAGTCGGCCCAGATCGAGCAACTCGCGACGGGCCCAGCTTGGGTTCACCGCCGCCGCCGCCGTCGGATGTCCAAACGCGATAAACACCGGTGTCGGTAACAAGCGCGGCGACTTCCAAATATATTTGTTGCCCGCAAACGAGAACACCGAGCCCCACAGCCCGTCGATCGCCGCGGCCACGACCGGCACTTCGGCCTGCCTCGCCATCAACTCAAATCCGCGCTGGATTGCCATCAACTGGCCGGTGCGGGAGATGTGGCCTTCCGGGCACACGCAGACGACCTCACCCGCTTTCAAAGCCGCGATCGCCGCCTTCATTCCCTGCCGAGGCGCTTCAGAGGAAATCGCAATCGACCCGCTAATCTCAAAAACCCAATTGAAAAAACCGTTCCGCCTCAGTCCTTGGTAGCCAACGAAACGAATCGGTCGGGGACAGGCCAATTGCAGGACCACGACATCCACGTAGGAAATGTGATTCGCGATGATCAGCACGCCGCCCGAGGTCGGCAGGTTCTCCGCGCCGCTGGTGCGCACGCGATAGAGGAATCGGGCGATCGTGCTGGCGATGAATTCGATGAAAAACGGGAGATGCGAGCGCCGGGGTAACAGGGGGTTTGACATAAACGCGGTGTGGATATGGCGAAGAGTTTAGATGGAGTTCAAAGCTTTTTGTCGCGTCCGGCCACCTCCTCGCCGCCGTCATCGGCGATCAGATGCCGAAACCGGTGATAGGAAAAACCAACCCAAAGCAGCACCACGCCCAAGACAAAGAACGCCCCGATCCGATAGAGCGTGGAGTCGATATCGACGATGAACACCCTGGGGATGCACAGCGCGAGACCTGACAATCCCGCCAGTCGGGCGGCTCGCTCCCGACTGGAAAGGCGGTCGGAGAATTCCTCCGAAAAAAGCTTTGGCAATATCGCAGCAATCTCCAGCGCTACCAGAATGCGTGAGCTGGCAGTTGTTGAAACATCAGCTGATTTCCGGAATCGGTTCGCGCAAATCTCGCAGTAACGCCGCGAAGCCCGGAAAATCGTATTCGAGGCGTCGCAAATCCCGTCGGTGACGCTCCGCCTCGCGGACCGCACACGCGATCTCGTGAGGCAGACTCGGCCGCTCCGTCCGGTAAACCCTCAGCTTCAACTCGGCCCGGGTGTAAGGCAAAATTCCCCGGGCTTGGCCTTCAGTCCAGGCCGCTTCGTTGACCGAGTCTTCGACGCCGCACAGCAGCCATGCTTCGAGTGCGGGAACCGCGACGCCCACGACCCTTCGCACGCGCAAGCGGCCATGCGCCGCCGGGAAGCGTTTGCCGGTCTGGCGGAAAACCGCGCGGAGTTGGCACATCCGGCAGTGAGGATGGTAGTACTGCGGCGCATCGTGCGCCGTCGTGTGCACCGGGCTGTCGTCTGAGTCGCCCGTCACGACCAGGGTATCGACATCGGTATTAAAATGGAGGTGCCGGATGACCGCGGGTAGAACCTGAAGAACATTGGGCCAACCCCGAGCGCGATATCCCGCCGAAGCCACCGTCGGCTTCTCTTTTAGAGCCCCCTCGACCAAGATCCGCAAAACCGCCTCGTCCGCCGGCGACTCGCTGAGGAACGCTATCTTCATGACTCCTCCGGCACGCCGCCGAGGATTCCGCTAAACCACATATCGCCCAGCGATCCGTCCCTGAGGAGCTCCGCAAGATCGGCGCGGTCGGCCAACCGCTCGAAGTGCGCCTCGTGACCGTGCTTTTGCGTGATGACGATCTCTTCCGGGTGCTCGCGAAAGAGATCGAGCAGGTAGGGCGAGTGCGTCGTCGCGATCACCTGCACGGGAGCGCGCGTTTCGCCCATCGCCGCCGGATAACTCAGCCGATACAACGCGTCGCGCACCTCGCGCAACATCCGCGGATGAATCCCACGATCAATCTCCTCGATACACACCACCGCCGGCGGCGCCGGATCAAACGAGAGCACCAAAATCCCCAACACGTAAAACACCCCTTGCGAAAGATTGTCCGCCATCACGGGCCCTTCCGCGTCGCCGATCTTGAGGCCCAGTCGCACCACCCCGCCGGCGTCTTCCGGCAACACGATGCCCGTGAACTCGGGCAACCATCGCGTCAGTTCGGCCTGCAACCGGTCAAACGCCGCCGGAGTTTCACGCTGCCACCGGGCCAGCACCGCCGCCAAATTCGAACCGTCTCCCGCGAGCCTTTGCCCCGAATCACGCGAGGCCGGCACCGCCATCGCCGCGTGGTCGAAGACATAGCTGCGCATCGTCGCCAACTCGACTTTCACTTCCTCCCATTCGGCCGCGTTGACCGGATCCACCCGTAACAGATCGCACACCACATCATCGACACACCCCAGGCGCGCGGTGACGCCGAGATGCGGCGCATCAAACACAAAGGTAATCTCCGAACCACCGACGCGCGTCACCGCAGCCGGGTCGCCAAGCGGAAGCTTGGCCAAGGCCCGCAGTTGTTGCAGAGCCTGGATGAGGCTGGTCTTGCCGCTCCCATTCGCCCCGATCACGAGATTAAACGGAGACAGTCGAAGACTCGTATTGCGCAGGGCCTTGAAGTTTCGAAAAGCGACGGAAGCGATCACGCCGAAAACGTGCACCTTGTGACGCCTCGCCGCGAGCCCCGAGATTCGTCACCCCATCGTCACAATTCCGTCACGAAGCCGACATATCTACATGGGACAATATCACATGTTCCTTACCCGACTCCTCCCTGTCCTGCTGCTCTGCACCGGCGCGCTCGTCGCCCAACCCGTGACCACCGTCACGGTCAATCAACAGACCTTCGTTAACCAAGGCTTGGTCGGCGTCGGTCGCATGCCCGCCGATCTCAAAGACAAATTCGGCGAGACCTTCGGCTCGTTCTCGGCCTTTACGTTTCAACCCGGCTCCTGGCAGCGCAACGCCAACGGCTCCTACTCCGGCACGCTCTTCGCCCAACCCGACCGCGGCTACAACGCCGTCGGCACGACCAACTACGTGCCGCGCTTTAACAAAATCACCGTCGCCTTCACCCCTGCGCCAGCCGGCTCCACCGCGCAGAATCAGGTCGGTCTCACGCTGGCCGATACGATCAAATTCTCGGAAAGCGACGGCACCCCGATGACGTCGCTCGATCCCACGTCGGCTGGCACCGGCACCCGCGCGGGACTCCCTGCGATGCCTCAAGCTTTCAACGGCCGCTTGGCGCTCGACGCCGAAGGGATCGTCGTCAACGCCGACGGTTCGATCTGGGTGAGCGACGAATACGGTCCCTACATCTTCCGCTTCACGGCCGACGGCCGCCTCATCTCCGCCATTCGGCCACCCGAGGCAATCACGCCCAAGCGCGGCGGAGCCGATTCGTTCGCCTCCAATAATCCCGGTCCCGGCCAAGCCGCCCCCGTTCCCGCCGATCCCACCACCGGCCGTCAAAACAACCAAGGTCTCGAAGGCCTCTCCGTCTCACCCGACGGCCGCACCCTCTTCGCCCTGCTGCAATCCGCCGCGCGCCAAGATGGCGGCACCGGTGGCACCGGCCCACGTCGCCACACCCGCCTGCTCGCTTACGATCTCACCGTCGCCGGGAATCCCACCCTCAAAGGCGAATACGTTGTCGCGTTACCCACCTTCCTGCTCGGCACCGCGACCCGCGTGCCGGCGCAGAGCGAGATGCTCGCGATCAACAACACCCAATTCCTCGTGCTCGCGCGTGACGGCAACGGCCGCGGCGTCGCCAATCCCACTTCTCTTTATCGCTCGATCTTGGTCTACGACATCAGCAGCGCCACCAACATCGCCGGCACCGCCTACGACACGCCGACGACTCCGATCGCACCGGGCGGAGTGCTTGCCGCCGGCATCGTGCCCGCCACCTCGGCAGTGCTCGTTGATCTGAACAACACCGCCCAGCTCGTAAAATTCGGCCTCAACAACGGCCCCGTGGACAACGTCAACACCCTGTCCGAAAAGTGGGAGGCCCTCGCGCTCGTCCCCGCCTTCGATCCCGGCGCACCTAATGATTGGTTTCTCTTCGTCGGCAACGACAACGACTTCATCACGACCAAGGGTTTTCAAGACGGCGCGCCTTACGCCGCCGCCCTCGACAACGACAACATGGTGCTCGTCTACCGCGTCACCATCCCGACGCGCCTCGCAAACGTCGCCAGCCGCGCCCTGACCGGCCCCGGCCAGAGCGCCCATGTGCTTGGCTTCGTCGTCAGCGGCGCCCGGCCCAAAGCGATGCTGGTCCGTGGCGTCGGCCCGGCGCTCACGCCGTTCGGCATCACCAACGCCCTGCCCGATCCTTCGCTCACGATCTTCGACGCTGCCGGCCAAGCCGTATTCACCAACAATGACTGGAGCGCGTCGGTCGCCGGCGCCGCCACGGCCGCCGAACTTGCCACCGCCGCCACGCGCGCCGGCGCCTTCGCGCTCCCGGCCAACAGCCGCGATGCCGCGCTGCTCGTCCAACTTGATCCAGGTGCCTATACGGCCGTGGTCAGCGACGCGTCAGGCGCGACGGGCGTCAGCCTCGTCGAGGTTCATGAGGTGCCGTGAACGGGTCCGGTTACTCCGTCGAAGCAACCCAAAGCCGCTCTTATTTGCCTCCGAGAAAGCGGTTCAGTAAATCACCCGCGCCGCTCTTCTCGTAGGCTAATTTCAAGAGCGCCGATTGTAGCTCCGAGGTGTCCGGCTGGCTGAGCGAGCCGGTCACCCGCAAGGGCAGGTCGCTGCGAAAATAGCCGAGCTCATCCGGTTTTTCTGTCTCAAGGGCGGCGAGACTCTTCAGCACTTTCCCCGTCGTCCCGCGCGCCCCGAGCTTGAACTCCATCACGAGCGGCTGGGCGGCGAGTTCGAGCCCGGCCGAGGCGTCGATGCGGCCGGTGCCCGCAAGCCGCACCTCGGGCGCGATCAGCGTAAAATCCTTGAGCGTCAGGTTCAGCGCCGCGTCCCGGGTGAGCACGACGTTGAGCTGATCATACTCAATCGCAGAGATCATTTTCGACAACGACGCCACCGCTTCGACTTTGCTCGCCGCATCGCTGATGTCCTTCCGACCCGTGAGCGCACCGGCCAAGTTACCGAGGGTCGCCAAGGTGGAGGCGGTTTTGGTCGTGGTCGCCACTTTCAAGGAGACATCCGCCGCGAGGGCGCGAAACACACCGCCCTTGCTCGTCAGCGCAAAATCACCCGCCGCACGTTGGCCGATTTCACCAAGATTGCGGGCGTTGCCCGTGACTTTGCTGGCGACCGTAAACTTTCCCTCCACCGTGGGCGGCTGGCCAGGATTCAGCGCTCGCAGAACCGGGGCCGGATCGAAATTGGTCACATCGAGATCAAGCGCGACGCCGTAAGGTTCGGGCGCACTCGGCGTAAACGTAAGCCCGCCCTTCAGCTTGATTTCGCTGCCCTCGCCCAAACCGGCGCGCACGCCGACCAATTTGACCGCTCCGGCCTCGATGCGGATCGTGCCGTCGATATCGGCGACCTCAAATTTTTGACCGTAAACGACTTTCTTGAGCGAAAGTGCGAGCTGCCCGCTCACCCCGCTCCAGACGGGTGCTGCGTCGCGACCGGCGGCTTGGGCCGCCGCCGCCGGATTTGCGGACGCCCCACCTGCAAACGGGGCCGCGAGGAGTTGGACGTCTGCGACGAAGACTTGGCTGCTCGTCAGTCGAGCGTCGATGGTCAGGCCGGCCGGCTTGGTCTGGAGTAGCGAACCGGCCAACGTGAAATCGGATTGGCGGCCGTCGCGCGTCACCAGCAACGGCACGTTAAGGGCGATCTTGCCGTCAGCCGCGATGTCGGCGCGGACCTGGACCGAGATCGCTGGAAGTTTTTCGCGACTGAGCTTCGGATCAGCCACGAGGTCAGTGAGCGCGAGCGTGAGCTCGACCGAAGTCGCCGCCGCGACCGTGGCCACGAAACTACCCGACGCGTTACCGCGGACGATCCCCACCACGTTGGCCGCAGCGGGTTGGGCCAGAAGCGCGGGGAGACTGGAACTCCACTCGCCCGCCGTCTTGATCGGTTGATCCTTGCCCGTGAGTTGACCAGCCTTGGCTTTCAGCGCGAAGAGCTTGGTGCCGGCGCTTTGTAGGGTGAGCGAAGTGACCTCGGCTTGCCAACCGGCTGGCGCGTAATCGGCCGAAACATTTAACGCGAGATCGACCGCCTCCAACAGCGGTTGGCCGGCCTGCGCAAGCATCAGCCCGCTGATCGATAGCGGGACGCGGGGCCGGAGCGCCATGCCTCCGTTGTTGGCCGTCGCTGCGAATTCACCTCGAAGATCACTGCCGGTGAGCGTGAGCCCCGGCAAAAACGGTTGTGCCCAAGCGAGCGGCAGTCCGTGCAGCGTGATCGCCACGAGTTCCCGGGCGGGATCGGCGACCTTCAGCTCGCCGGTCTTGGCGTTAAACTCGAAAGCTTGCAGGGACTGGATGGCCGCAACGGGGCGGGCGCCGGATAGTTCGGCCTTCAGACGATCGATCCGAGTCGAGTCGCCCCGTTGCGCGAGATCGAACTCCGCGAGCGCCCGGATCGCACCGATGGCGGCGAGCTCCGGCTTTAAAACCCCGAGCTGGTCGGCCTTCACGTCGAGCTGGCCGTGGGCGCGGATCTCGGCGAATGCGGTATCGGCCGAGAAGGTGCCTTCGCCGGTGGCGGCAAACAGCGGGAGCGTGTGGCCCAAAGCAAACGGCGCGAGATCGGCCGAGCGCAGATCAATTTTCCATGAGCCACCGAGGGTGCGGCTCGCGGCCGCAAGGTCGGCGGTTAGGGAGACAAGTGGTTGGGCCGGATTCGCGAACGTCAGGGTGTAGCTCTCACCCCCGGGTGTGCGGGTGGCCGATATCACCGCGGAGAGAGTCACGCCCGCCGGAAACTGCGGTCCAACGGCCATCGCTTTTGGCTCAGCCGAAAAGCGGCTGAACGTGCGGGCGGAATCCATCGTCACGAGGAGCGTTGATTGCAGCATCACGTGGTTCATCGCAAAGTTTTCGCCGGTGAAAGAGGCGTTGAGGTCGAGTTGGAAGCGCCCCTCTTTGCCGAAGCCCAGACCGCCGCCCGTCAAGATCACCCGCGCGCGCGCGGCCGGTCCGCCGCCGGGCGCGGGCGGGAAAATCACTTCGCCCTCGAGATCGAGGCCATCCAACGCCAAATCGACCGGCAGCCGCAACTGCGCGAGCACGCCTGCAAACGCCCGCGCGACTGCCGCTTGATTTGCCGCGACCACCGAATTTGGCGTCGCAGGCAGCGGCGTCGCGGCTCCGCCGGGTGCAGGCGCGACGTTCGTCGCGGACGTGCTAGCCGGCGGTGGCGCCGCGGTTTTGCTGAGATCAATAGACCAACCTCGGGCGGTCAGTTTACCGACGCTTACTTTTTGCGAGATGCCCGCGGCGATGATCGGCAACTCGACCGAGAGTGAAGGAACCGTCAGGACCGCGCCATTAATCTCGGCGCGCAATGCTTTGACCTCGGCCCGGCCCAGTCCGATCGCAACGGACTCCAGCGTCGCCTTTACCGACGGTTGGCCGGCAAGAAGTTTCCTGGCGACCCAAGTCTGCACCCCGGAATTGAAGGCGAGCCCGATCGTCACCAGCGCGAGGACCGTGCAGAGACCGAGGAAAATCAGCAGGATACGAGCCGGCTTCATGGGATGGAGGAAGAACACGGGGACCGATCAGAAGTTGCGAGCCGCCGCAATTTTGAGGGGCAAAATGCGCCAGATGATCGCTGCAAGGTGACAAACTGTCGGCTGATCAAGGCGTGGCGCGACCGGCACCGCGCGCGGCTTAATTGGCCAACAGCGCATCGGGCAGACCGACGGCTTTGCGGACTTTGGCGACCGCGACATTGTAGCTGTAGAAGGATTGAATTTGGTTGGTGCGGGCCGTGGTGAGATCGACCTGCGATTGAAGGACATCAAGCTGGGTCGCCGTGCCCGCACCGTAGCGGGCATTGGCTAGGCGGAGACTTTCCTCGGCCTGCGCCACTACTTTTTGTGAGGCCTCAGCCAGCTCCGTGGCCTCTTGCAACGAAGAGAGCGCACGGCGGACCTCAACGTCGATCGCGAAGGACTGCTCGTTGAGCCCAAGGCGGGATTGCTCAACGGCTGAGCGGGCCTGGGCGACGCGGCCGTTGGTGGCAGCACCGTCGAAGATATTCCACTGCGATTGCACGCCGACGAGCCAGCCGTCCCTGTAATCGCCCAAGGAATCGGTCGTGCCTTTGCGCAATTGCCAGCCGCCAAAGGCGGAAACTCCTGGGTAGCGGTTGGCTTTCGCCGTCGTCACCGAGGTTTCTCGAGCATCAACGAGCTTGGCGAGCCGGGCGAGTTCGGGGCGGCTGGCCCGGGCGGCGTCGAGTGAGGCCTGAAGCTCAAACGTCACGGGGACAAAATCGAGCGTGCCGGCAAACTCCGGGACCTTGCGGAGCGTTTCGGAGGTGCTGGTGACAAAGCCGAGCGCTTGGCGCAGCGCCTCGATCGCGAGGCGGTGGGTGTTGCGCGCGGTGATGAGGGGCACTTGGGCGTTCGCGAGAGCGACCTCGGCGCGAAGTTTCTCGAAGGCCGAAACCGTGCCAGCGTCAAAGCGGTCGGTGGCGTTCTTGAGCTGCTGGCGGAGCAATTCGGCGTTGGACTCCTGGACCTTGATTTTCTCCTTGGCCAGAAGGATGTCGTAGAATTTGACCCGGACATTGAGGAGCGCGTCGTTGATCACGGCTTTGAGTTCGAGGAGGGCGGCCTCGCGGGAGAGCTCCGAGCTCTTGACCGCCGAGCGGACGCCGCCGCCCGAGAAGAGCGTCTGGCTCGCCGTAATGCTGAGATTCCACGCGCGATCAGAAGTCGGAAAGGTCTGGGACAGCGTCTCGTCGTTGAGCTGATAGCTGCCGGCGGCTGAGACGTTGGGAATGGCGCGGGCCCTCACTTCGACGACGACGCCCTCCTGTTGCTTGATGCGCTCACGCGCTTGGCGGATTGAGAAGTTATTTTCGACCGCGAAGCGCAACGCCGTCGGGAGGTCGAGCGTCTCGGGGATACCCTGCATCGGAGCCGGCTGGGCCGAAATCGATGCGGTCACAAATAACAGAACGGTGATAGAACGGAGCGTTTTCATGGCGACAGAAGATTAGTTTGCGTGAACAGGAGTGGCCGCAACCTCGGGAGCGTGATTGCGCTCCTTGGCGCGGTCGCGGGCGATTAACATATAAAAGGCTGGCACCACGTAGAGAGTGAAGACCGTGCCGACCGCCATCCCCACGACCAGCACCCAGCCGATGCTGTTACGAGCCGCCGCACCGGGGCCCGTGACGAAAATCAGCATAAGGTGACCGAAAACGGTCGCCGCCGATGTCATCAACACCGGGCGAAGACGGGTGGCCGCGGCCCGGCGAATCGCGACAATCTTAGCGACCCCTTCTGCTTGCAGGCCGTTGGCAAACTCAACGATGAGAATGCCGTTCTTCGCGATCAAGCCGACGAGGGTGATCAGACCGATCTGCGAGTAGATGTTGAGCGAGGTTTTCCAGAGGAAGATCGGCAACATTGCCCCGACGATCGCGAGCGGTACCGACCCGAGCAAAATAATGAAAGGATCGCGGAAGCTGTTAAATTGGGCCGCGAGCACGAGGAAGATGAGCAGGCCCGCCATCGCGAACGCCTTCCACAGGGCATCGCCCTCGGTGCGGAGTTGCCGCGACTGCCCGCCGTAGTCGATCGAGTAACCGGACGGCAGAATTTCGGCGGCCTTGGCCTCGAGCTTCTTGAGCGCGAGGTCGATGCTCGGACCGACCCCGGTGATCTTGACGGCGTTGAGCTGCTGAAACCGGTTCAGCGTGCGCGGCTGGACGGTGTGCTTGAGGGTGGCCAAAGTATCGAGACTCACCGGTTGGCCGTTGGGTCCCCGCAGCTGATAGTCGAGCAATTGCTCGGCGTTGAGTCGCTCACCGCGCTCGACTTGGGGTATCACCCGGTAGCTGCGGCCATCGTTGACGAAACGATTCACGTAGCCGCCACCCAGCATGGAACCGAGATCGCGGGCCACGTCGGTGAGATTTAGGCCCATTGAGGCAACCTTGTCCTTGTCGATCTCGACCGAAACCTGGGGCAGATCGAACTTAAGATCGCTGTCGGCGAAATAGAACGTCGGGGCGGCGTTGGGGGCGTTGGCTTCCGTATTGGCGTAGAGGACCAACTGGTCGGCATACTCCATCATTTCTTTGTGGTCCGCCGTGGAGCGCAGGACGAATTCAATGGGGAATTGACCGCCGGCCGGCAACGGCTCGGGCGTGGTCACGATGACATTCATGCCGACGATGGAGGCCGCCGGCCCCTGCAGGGATTCCTGAATTTGAATCGAGGAACGCGTGCGCTCCGACCAAGGTTTCAAGATTACGCCCGAGAAACCAAAATTGGCGCCGGTGATCTGGAACGAGTTCTCATACTCAGGGAAACTGGTGAACATCTTCTGCACCTCTCCCGCGAACATCACGTTTTGATCGATCGTCGAAGTGGGCGATGGCAGCAAAATACTGAAGACCACGCCTTGGTCCTCCTTCGGCGCGAGTTCACGTTGGGCGAACATCAGAAACGGAACGAGCAAGAGCGTGAGCAAAACCGCCGCCGTGATAGTCACAGGCACCCAGCCGAGGCTCGCGCCGATCATCCGCTCGTAGCGATCACGCACCCGCTCAAACAGCCGGTTGATCGCGCCACCCAGCCCGCCCTGGTGGCCCGAGGTTTGGGGTTTCAATAAATAAGCGCTCATCATCGGCGAGAGCGTGAGGGCGACGAAACCCGAGACGGTGACCGCGCCGGCGAGGGTCATCGCAAACTCGCGGAAGAGTGCCCCGGTCAGACCGCCTTGGAACGCGATCGGTGCGTAAACGGCAGCGAGCGTGATCGTCATGGAGATGACGGGACCGACGAGCTCGCGGGCCCCAAGGATCGCCGCGTCTACCGGAGACTTACCCTCGGCGATGTGGCGCTCGATGTTTTCAACGACCACGATCGCGTCGTCGACCACGATCCCGACCGCCAAAACGATCGCGAGTAGGGTGAGCAGGTTGATCGAAAATCCAAACGCATACATCAGCGCCATCGCCCCGACCAACGAAAGCGGCATGGCGACAATCGGAATCAACACCGAGCGGAACGAACCCATGAACAGGAAGATCACGATCATCACAATGATCAGCGTCTCGATCAGCGTGGTGAGAATCTCCTTCAACGCGTCGTCGATGTATTTGCTGGCGTCGTAAGCGATCTTAACGTTCAGCCCGGCCGGCAGGGCGCGCTCGATCTCGGGCATGACGGCGCGGACGCTTTTGATCACTTCAACCGTACTGTCGGTCGGCAAGACCCAGATGCCCATGAACGTCGCGGTCTGGCCGCCGAACCGGACCTCCGTATTGTAATCCTCGGCTCCGAGCACGACCTCGGCGATGTCGGAGAGGCGGATGATCGTGTCGTTACGCTCGGCGACGACGAGTTTTTTGAAGTCGTCCACATTCTTGAGGTCGGTGTTGGCGACGAGGCTCATGCTGAGCATCGAGCCTTTCGTCGAACCGACCGCGGCGAGCGCGTTGTTATTTTGCAGGGCGAAACGGACCTCGGCCGGGCTGATACCACGGGCGGCAAGTTCGGCTGGCTTCAACCAGACGCGCATCGCGAATACCCGGCCGCCGAGCACGTCAGCGCGTTGCACGCCTTTGACCGAGGAGAGCCGTGGCTGCACCATGCGGTTCAAATAATCGGTGATCTGGTTCTGATCGAGCGTGTCAGAGTAGAAACTCAGGTAAGCGGAGGCGAACTGGCTGTCGGCGGTCTCGACGTTGATCGTCGGCGTCTCGGCTCCCGCCGGCAATTCGCTGCGGACCTGGTCGATCTTGGCGCTGACCTGGGCGAGCGCCGCGTTGGTGTCGTAGTTGAGCCGGAGAAAAACTTTGATCGTGCTGATGCCGGCGCCGCTCGTGGATTCGATGTAGTCGATGCCATCGGCGCTGGAGATGACGCGCTCGAGCTGCGTGGTGATGTAGCCGCGTACGGTGTCGGCGCTGGCACCGTAGTAGATCGTGGTGACATTGACCACCGCGCTGTCGCTGCGCGGATACTGGCGGGTGTTCAACTTGGTGTAGGCGGCGATGCCGATGACCAAGATGACGATGTTCACCACCAGCGCGATGACCGGCTTGCGGATGAACAGATCGGTGAAACTTTTGTTAAGCATGACGGTGAGGCGGGAGAACGGACGCCGATCAGGTATTGGCGGGCTTCGGCCTCTCGGAGGCGGAGGGCTGGGCCGCGTTATTGACCTGCACAGGTGCGCCGTTGCGGAGTTTGAAAACCCCAGCAGAGACGACCTGTTCGCCGGGCTTGACGCCGCCCTCGATGGCCACGAGGTCGCCGCGAGTTGCGCCGAGCTTCACGATCTGTTGACGCACCCCGAGATATTCTTTCCCGCCGGCGTCTTTCATTTTCTCGATCACGTAGACGGAATTTCCGTAGGGAGCGTAGGCGATGGCCGTGGCCGGCAGAACGACTTGCGGCTCGCCCGCCGGCAACTCGACTTCGACTTGGACAAACATGCCGGAACGCAGGCGCTCGCCGGGATTGGCCAGAAGAGCCTGCACCGCGATGTTACGGGTGCTTGGATCGACCTCGGAGTTGATCGCCACGATCTTGCCGGGGTAAGGAGCCGGGAAGGAATCAACCTTGGCCATCACGTTCTGCCCGACTCGGAGCGAGGCAAGGTGGCGCTGCGGAATCGTGAAATTCACATAGATCGGATCGAGCTTCTGCAGCGGAACGAGTAGCCGCCCACGCGCGACGTACTGACCAAGGTTGACCTGCCGGATACCGACGCGGCCGTCGAACGGAGCGCGGATAAACTTCCGTTCGATCGTGGCCTTCAACGCCGCCACATCGGCATTGGACTGAGCGAGCTGGGCCGCCGCCGTATCGAACTCGGCTTTGCTGATCGTGTTCTTGGAAATCAGCTCGGCGGTGCGTTCGCTTTGGATTTTCGCCAGCGCCGCGCGTGCCTCCAGCGAGGCGAGCTGGGCCACCTCAACGGTGGTATCGATTTCAAAAAGCAAATCGCCGGCCTTGACCGAAGTTCCGTTTTCAGCCGCAACCCGGACGATGATGCCCTCGGCGTCCGCGGCGATTGTGACACCCTCAACCGGAGCGAGAGTGCCGATGATGCCGATGACCGGTTGCCACGCCACGGCCTTCGCCTCGTAGGAGCTCACCGAGCTCGGCGGTTGCTCGTGCGACATCCCGGACATGGCTTTGATCTGGGAAACTTTGACCGCACCCAACGCGAGCACGACGACGGCGAAGCCACCGATGGCGATGACGAATTTCTTAATCATAGAAGTAGGAATCGATTGAAGGGAGTTTGGAAAGGTGACTCAGCATATGACAGGCGGACCACGCGCCGGCTCGATTGCCGGGACTGAAATCTCACTCGCATTTTCCAGGACCTTAGTCAGCAAACGGACGAGCGTCTTCCGCTCGCTTTCCGAGAGTGGGTCCATGATCCGCGTCATCAGTTTAAAGTGGGCCGGTAAGATAC
>CAMBRG010000064.1 GCA_945869845.1 Opitutus sp. GAS368
ACGCTGCGGTGGGGCTTGTCGTATTTCACGACGCCGTCCTTCAGCGCGAAGAGGGTCCAGTCACGCCCGATGCCGACATTCTTGCCGGCGTGGGTCTTGGAGCCGCGTTGGCGAACGATGATGCCGCCGGCGCGAACGACTTCGCCGCCGAAAAGTTTGATCCCGAGCCGCTTTGATTTGCTGGAGCGGCCGTTGGACGTGGAGCTCTGACCTGTTTTATGCGCCATGGTGGTGGTTTCCTTTAAACGGTGATGGACTGAATCTTGATCACGGAAAGCTCTTGGCGGTGGCCGCGCTTCTTCTCGTAACCTTTGCGCTTCTTTTTCTTGAAGACGATGACCTTGTCACCGCGTTTATTCTCAAGGATCTTGGCCGAAACAATGGCTCCGGCGAGGGTGGGACGGCCGACTTTGTAGTCAGCGCCTTCACCGGCGGCGAGGACTTCCTTGATCTCGATGATCTGTCCGGCCTCGGTGTTCGGGTAACGGTTAACGAAAAGGACGTCGCCCTCGGTGACAGTGAACTGCTGGCCTTGGGTCTTAATGGTGGCTTTCATAAATAAAACCGGTGAAAAAGCGGTTTTGGCGCATTGAAAGCAAGGCTTTATTTGGCGAAATTGCCGGAAAGGCCCGCAGCGGGCAGCGGAAAATCGGCCACCCCGGGATGCGCGGCGTTGGCGGCGGCGAAGGGCAGGGCAAATTGGACCGCGGCGGCGAGGTCGTGACCGAGGTGAAACCACGCCTGGAGCACGCAGGCAAAAAAGACATCGCCGGAGCCGGTAGCCGAGACTTCGTCGATGGCCGGCGGGGTGGCGGTGGAGAGGGAGCCGGTATCGTCGCGGATCTGGATCGGGCGGGGACCGTCGGTCACGATCCAGCGCCGGGCGGTGGCGTGGGTTGGGAGGTGGGCGAGATCGGGGGCGAAGGTGCGGAGTTCGTCGGCGTTGATCTTGATCAAAGCGACGGGCCGCGAGACCGCCCAAGCGAGCGGCGGCCCGTAAGTATCGGCAACGAGGATGCCTCGGGTGAGCCAACGATCCAAGGCGGCACGGAGCGGCTCGTAGGCAGACGAGGACCAACCGGGAAAACTGCCGCAAAGCGCGAGGACTTGTCCGTCGGGTTGCGCGTCAAGAAAGGCGGCGCAGGCGAAGAGCGCGAGGGCATCGGGCGCGGCATCGGGGGCGAGAAAAGTTGTCTCGGGCTGACCGGGGGCGCGGATGACCGTGCCGGTGCGGGTGGGCGCGGTGGAAGGAAAATTTTGAAACGGCCGGCCCGAGGCATGAAGCGCGGCGAAACATTCGTCGCCGGCAGCGCCGCCCGTGAAACAGAGCGCGGTGTGCGGTGCGCCGAGCCGCGCGAGCATTTTCGCAACGTTGATGCCCTTGCCCCCGACTTGGAAGGATTCGGCGGTGGCGCGTTGGGTGCGTCCGGGGGCCCAAGCGTCGAAGGTGAGGGTGCGCTCGGCCAGCAGGTTGCCGGTAAGCGTGAAAATGTGGGGAGCTGCGGAGATCACGGGCGTTTGGACGGAGCGCGGTAGAAAACGTAGTTGATGAGGAAATCGAGACCGAGAACGCCGCCGAGGGTGCGGATGTTGCGCATCGCGCCGAAGACCATGGTGAGTGAGCCGGCGGCGGGTTCATGGACGCGAAGCAAGATGCCGGCCGCGACGAGCGAGAGCAGGGGCTGAAGCAAAAAACAGACGTGGTAAACGGCGAGGTCGTTTTGCCAGCGGGGGAGTGCCCAATGCAGAACCGCGCCGCCGACGATGGGCGCGATCGCGGCGACGAGCGAGGTGACGGCGAGATTGAAACCGATCGCGAGATTCTTGGCTTCGACCGGCAGCAGGCGGAGCAGAAGGGTGAACTGGCCGAGGAT
The DNA here is from genome assembly GCA_945869845.1 of Opitutus sp. GAS368. GTDB lineage: Bacteria > Verrucomicrobiota > Verrucomicrobiia > Opitutales > Opitutaceae > Tous-C4FEB. The sequence continues at coordinate 1,875 of CAMBRG010000064.1, forward strand.
GAAGCAGGCGCTGGTGAGACCGCCAAAAATCCACATGCCGTAAAGCAAGCTGCGATTTTCCGGGGTGATGAAACACCAGAGAAAATTCTGCAGCTGCCAGACGATGAGGGCGAAGGTCATGACGGGCTTGTTACCGAAACGGTCCAAGAGCCGGCCCCACGCGGGCAACGCGAGCGCGCCGCCGAGGGCGGTCAACGTCGAGAGGATGCCGACGTCGAAGGCGGAGAAGTTGAGCTGCTCAAACATGAAGACGTGGTAGAACGGGCCGAAGCAGTTGGCCGCGAACGACCAGACGGACCCGAAGAGCACAAACAGCAGGAACGAGCGCGAACGGGACAAGACATCGATTTGGGCGCGGAATGAAATTGTTGGAGCCTGCGCCTGGGGCAGCGGTTGGGTGGGCGAGATCCATTGCCAATAGAGCGAGTAGATGCGGATGAGGCAGGCGACGCCGATCACGGCTTGAAATGCCGGGATCGCGTAGTTCCAGTGGGCGAGGGCCCAGCCGGCGGCGAAGAGAAACGTGAGGGTGGAGAATTGCAGGTAGGCGTTGCGGCGGGCGAAGTATTTTCCCCGCAGGCGGGCGGGGACCCATTCCTGAATCCAAGAGTTCCAAGAGACACCGGCGATCGCGGCGAAGCAGCTTGAGACGAAAAACCACAGAATGAGCCAATACGCGGCGGCGACGGGATTCTCGCGCGGGACGAGCGGCAGGAGCGCGCCGAGCACGACCCAGAGGGCGAGATGAATGCTCGCGGCGACGACGGTGACGGTCTTGGGCGGACGCCAGCGGGCGATGAATGGCGCGGCAAAGATTTGAAGAAAGTTTGCGACGAACGGCATCGCGGTGAGGACGCCGATTTCGGTCTTGGGCAGGACGTAGGCTTTGGTGACGAGCGCGGTGATAAAGACGTTTACCGGGAGCGACATCGTGACCAGAGGCATGGCCACAAGGCCGTCGGCCGTGCACAGTCGGAAGCTGCGGGCGAGGTCGGCTTTACGTTGGGCGGCGGCGGCGCGCGCGGTGGTTGCGTTCACGTTGGTTTGGCGCGCAATCAAAGGGCGTGGCCGGGATAATCAAAGCGAAAGCGCGAACCGAAATCCGGACTTTGGAGTGAGGGGAGGAGGGCGGCTTGGACGTCGGCGAGGACGAGGCTGTCGAGGGACGGGGCGCGTTGGAGGACGGTAACGTGCGGTGCGGGCGGAGCCCAGAGGAGGGGATCGGTGGGGCCGAAGAAGAGGAGGCTCGGGACGCCGCAGGCGGTGGCGAGATGACCGATGCCGGAGTCGTGGCCGATGAAATAATCGCAAGGGGCGAGGCGCGTGATCAGGTCTTCGAGCGGGAGCCCGTGCGCCGAGGGGCCAAAGGGTGCGAGCACGGCGCGGGTGGCGGGGGATTCGGCTTCGCCGGTGATGATGAGGAGTTCAGCGGCATGGGCGCGGCGAAGCCACGTGGCGAGTTCGAGCCAGCGGGGCAAAGGCCAGTTTTTCTTCGCGGAACCGCTGCCGGGGTGGAGAGCGATGGTGGGAGAAGTTGAGCGTCGGGAGTTGAGCGTTGAGCGATCGGATTCCCGAAGAGGTCGGGCGTTAGCGCGGGCGATGAGCGGATAGAAGAAATTGGTTAGTGGGAGGCCGAGGGTGCGGAGGGGCTCGCCGTAGTGGACGGCGGCGGGGGCGCGGGTGGGGTGCGCGGAGGAGGTTAGGAAAATGGGGACAGAAAGATTTTGGAAATGACGGGCGAGCGTGGCTTCGGGGTCGGGCCAGAAGTTGAGGACGAGGTCGAACGACGTGAGCCAGGCGCCGAAGGTGGGCGGGAGCGGAGCGGAGTCGTAGAGCGCGGCCCAGCGGGATTCGTGCTGGGAGTGGGCGGCGTCGAGCAGTCCACGGGAAACCGCGAGGGCGGCGGCAGGGGCGTTGCCGGCGAGTTCGATGCGGGCGGCGGGGTAGGCGGAGCGAAGGGCGGCGAGGGCAGGGAGCGTGACGATGAAATCGCCGAGGGCGCCGCCGCGAAGAATTAGTATGCGGCGCATGGGACGGGCGGTGGGGAGGGGGTCACCACGAAAAACACGAAATACACGAAAGGCGGAGGGGGAGAAAGAGTCAGAGAAGGGCCCACGGAACACACGGAAGACACGGAAAAAAGACGGAGAATTGAAGAGATTTTCATTCCGTGTCTTCCGTGGGTTCCGTGGGCTACTTCTGGGTGGGCGGTGCGGGTGGTTGGTAGGCGACGAGGGTGGCGACGCCGGAGCCGAATTTGAGTTCGACTTCGAATTTCACCGGGAGGCGGCGCGGGTCGTTTTGTGCGATCCAGACGCGAACGGCGGAACCGCGTTTGAACATCCCTTTGGGCGGGGTTTTGTCCATGCGCGGCTCAAGTACGAGGGTTTGGAAAGAGCCGAGGCGGGTGGTGATCTCCTCGTAGCGGACCGCGTGGATGGTGAGCTCGTAGGGATCTTGATCAAAGAGCACGAGCGCATCGCGCTTTTCGCCGGGCTTGAGATCCCATTGGCGGGTGGTGATGAGGCTCATGATGAGGTCGAGCGGATCGCCGGGCGGGAGCGGCACGTCGAGGTTTCGTTCGGGTTCGATCTCGTCGCGGTAGAGCGCGAGACGTTTGGCGTAGTCGAGCGTGGTGCTGTGCCGGGTTTGCTTTTCCTTGGTCGTGGTGGTTTCGACGTGGGCCATGAGGCGGCCAGTCGGGGCCTCGACGAGGGCCTCGGCGCGGGCGTCGAAGGCGTAGAGCGCGCGGGCAAAGCCGCGGGTTGCGGTGGTCGTAACGTTGAGGATGCGATCGGAAGGGGTGGCGGCCGGGGCCGGCTCGGCGAAGATCTTAATTTCGCCGGCTGCGAAAAAAAGGCCCCAGCTCACGCGATAGGTGAGTGCTTCGCCGGGGAGGAGGGCGGGTTGGGCGGTGGTGGCTGAAACCAAGGTGAGGGCGGAGAAAACGGCGGCGGGCCAAGGACGGTGCATGGAGGCGGAAAGAGACCGGTCAGCCCAAGGAAAGTTCGCGCTGTAACGGCTCGCCGATGGGCGTCGCGGCAATCCCGCGATCGCGGAGCGTCTTGGCAAATTCTTTAGCGAAGCCGTGAAGCGTGAGGACGCGCTTGGGTTGAACAAGCTCGACGAAGCGGAGGAGTGACGGGAAATCGGCGTGGTCGGAAAGGGGGAAAGCGGCGGCGTGGTGCGAGCCGTGGAAGGGGCGGTGGTCGAGGGCCCAGCCGGTGACGGACGCGGTCCGGGGTGCGGGGATGCGCTTAAGGAGACCGGGCGAATGGGGCGGGCAGATGACGACGTGGCCGGCGTGGGTGGCGGGGTCGAACTCGACGTGCGGAGGGAAGTCGAGGCCGAGTTGCGCGCAGATGCGGGTGAGGCGATGCGTCTCGGACTGGAGCATAATCGGCAGGCCGGAGGCAGCAAGGGCGCGGAGGACTTCCTGGCTCTTGCCGAGGCTGTAGCAGAGCAGGACGGGCGTGGCGCCGCCGGCGAGAGTGTCGCGGCAGAACGTGACGAGATTGGCGACGATTTCGGCGGCGGGCGGGAAAACGTAGCGGGGGAGGCCGAACGTGGTCTCCATGATGAGAGTGTCGGCGCGCGGAGTGGCGCAGGGTTCGGCGGCGTGGCTGGGGAGGAGTTTAAAATCGCCGGTGTAGAGGAGGGTGCCGTGCTCCGTGTGGTCGAGTAGGACTTGGGCCGAGCCGTAGATGTGGCCGGCGGGATGAAGCGTGACGGTGCACTCCGGGGTGAGTTGCTCGGTGTGCCCAAACGGGAGGATGTGTTCGGTGCGCTGCTTCGACGGGAGGCGGGCGCGCATGAGGCGGGCAGTGGCGCGGGTGCAGAGGACCTCGGCGTGGCGCGCCATGTGATCGGAGTGGGCGTGGGAAACGAAACTGCGCCCAGCCCGGCGGGTGGCGTCGAGCGACCAGCCGATCTGCGGCAGGTGGATGCCGTGTTTGAAATTGATTTCCCAAGCCATGGCTCACGCAAAGGGCGCGGCGGGCTCAGAGGAAGGAGAAAGACGGGGTGGATTGGAGAGAAGGAGAGACGGGGAGCGATCGGGGTTGGCTTAAATGGGGCGGGGGCTTTGAATTCGGGAATGAATTCCACGTCGGTCGCATCATTCGAGGAGAAGAATTTCATGGTGACGCAACTCGATGCGGTGCCGGCGGTCGCGTGTCCGTGTGGTTTCGCCCGGCGGGGATTTGCGACGCCGGAGAATACGACGGCGACGATCCACTTGGTCGATATCCAGAGCGATGCGCGGACGCACTATCATAAGAAGCTGACGGAGATTTATCTGATCCTTGAGGGCGAGGGGTTCATGGAACTCGACGGCGAAATGATTCCGGTAAAGCCGATGACATCGATTTTCATCAAGCCGGGGTGTCGGCATCGCGCGGTGGGAAAAATGCGAATCGTGAACATCCCGGTGCCGGCCTTCGATCCGAGAGACGAATGGTTTGATTAACCGTCCGCGGTCATCGCAGACCGAGGGCAGATACGATCACGAGCAGCAGGACGGCAATAATCGTGAGGACCCAATACCAAGCGAGGCGGTCGCGCGGGCGCGAGCTGCGGGGCGCGGAGCGGGTGTCGTCGTCGGTCTCGTCGTCGGGAAGGTTGAGTCCGTCGTAGACCGACTGCTCGCGCCAGCCGGTGCGTTCATCGGCGCCGCAGCCGGGGCAGGCGTGGGCGCGAGGCGGGATGTCCGCGCCGCACTGGGCGCATTCGGCAGGAGGTGCGGGGTTGGGGGGCATGGGGAGAGAAGTGCTGGAGTGCCGCGTCGCTGCGCTCCTCGCGATGACACCGAAATCAGGCGGGGAGGTATTTGTGTTTGGCGAGGCGCCAAGCGGTCACGAAGAAGGCGGTGAGTGGGATGGCGAGCAACATGCCGAGGATACCGTCGAAGGCGGTGCCCCAAAAGAAAATCGCGACGATGATGGTTACCGGATGCAGGCCGGTGCGCTCGCCCATAATTTTTGGCGTGAGGAACCAGCCCTCGATCGTCTGCACGATGACCTTCACCAGGACGACGAGGCCGACGAGTTGCCAACCCCCGGCGGGCTGGAGAAACGCGAGCGGCAGCGTAATCGCGATGCCAATGATGCTGCCGAGGTACGGCACGATGTTGAGCACCCCGACGAAGAGACCGATGACGAGGCCGAATTTTAGGCCGATGAGCGTGAAGCCCACGGCGAGCAGGGCGCCCATGATGAGGCCGATGAGCAGTTGGCCTCGGAAAAAGGATTCGACGATGCCGATGAATTCACGGACGAGGAAGACGAGGTCCTCGCGCAGCGAAGGTTTGAGAAACGGGAGTTGATTATGGAGGTGCCGGGTGGGCTCGCCGGACGACAGGAGAAAGAAGAAGAGGTAAACGGGGATGATGGCGATGTTGGCGGCAAAAGCGCCGACGCCGAGCAGACCACCGCCCGCGGCTTTGAGCGACGGGAGCGTGTGGGAGAGCAGGCCACGAGCCTCGACCAAGGCGGCGTCGGCGAGCTGGCGGACGGTGGGGTTGGCGAGTTGGCGTTGGGCGAGAGCGACCCAGTCGGGGTAGTGGCTTTCGATGTAGTGGCCCGCGTTGGCCCAGAGCGTCGGGACGTAAGTGATAAAGGTGAGCAGTTGGTCGATGAGGGGCGGGAGGAGTAGAAAAAGAAAAAACGCGAAGACGAGCGAGGCCAAGCCGTAGAGCAAGGTGACCGAAGCGGGCCGGCGAAGTTTGAGTCGACCAACGAACAGATCGACGATCGGACGGAGAATGAGGGCGAGGACGCCGGCAACGGCGAGCGGCCAGAGGACGCTGGAGAAGTAACTGACCATGCGGCCGAGGACGATGCCCCCGCCGATGATCAGGGCGACGGCCCCGAAGAGGGCGGCGAGGGTGAGGGTGAAGCCGACGGTGCGGCGCTGGCTCGGGGTGAGGAAAGCAGAGTCGGGCGCGGAAGGCGTGGGCTCGTCGGACATGGGGCTGACGATGAGTGAATGCCGCGGGAGTTGACGAGACTGGAAAGGACGCGGGCCAAGGTGCAGGCCGGTCCGGCGAATGACTCCGATCAGGGCGGAGGCAAAGCGAAGGCGACGATCTTGCCGCCGGCGGGTCGGCCGGATTTCCCGCCACCGGCGGAGATCACGACATACTGGCGGCCGGCGACGGCGTAGGTGCTCGGGGTGGCGTTGCCGCTGAACGGGAGCGGCGCCTGCCAGAGAATTTTTCCCGTGGCCTGGTCGAACGCGCGGATGGTCTCGTCGGCCGTGGCGGCGATGAAGAGCAGACCGCCGGCGGTCGCGACGGGGCCGCCGTAGTTCTCGGTGCCGGTGGGCGGAATGCCTTTGGCGGAAAGCTCGCGGTATTCGCCGAGCGGCACTTTCCACTTGAGCTCGCCGGTGTTGAGATCGACGGCGTTGAGCGTGCCCCACGGCGGATTGATCGCGGGGTAACCGGCCTGATCAGTCCAGCGGCGGAAACCGCCAAAGGCATAGGGCGGAGATTTGTCGTTGGATTGTTTCGCGGAGGCTTCGTCGGGCCGGCCGCTGGCGGATGCCGCAGGCTGGCCGAGCACGTAGGCGATGAGCGCTTCGCGTTGCGGCTCGGGGATTTTGTCGAAGGCGGGCATCCGGCCGAAACCGTGGCGGGTGATCTGCGCGATCTCGGCGGACGTGCGGCGGTTTTCGAGATCGAGCAGCGATGGGAATCCGGCGTCAGGGTACCCCTTGCGATCGATGCCGTGGCAGGAGGCGCAGTGGATGAGGTAGTCGCGCTCGCCGCGTGGGAGTGGGCTGCCGTCGGCGCGCCTCGTCTCCACCATCTGCAGCAACCACGGAATCTCGTTTACGTTGACGTAGTAGACGCCGGCGGGATCGACGGCACCGCCGCCCCACTCCATGCCGCCGTCAAAGCCGGGAAACATAATTGTCTCGGTAAGACTCGGCGCGGGAAAGGGGCCGAAATTGGGCGAGAGGCGGATGCGGTCGGTGGTGAGTGCGCGCGCCTCGGGGGAGATCGTGGAAACGTCCGCCTCGGTGTAAGCTTGGCGGGTGAGCGGGGCGGGTTTGGTGGGGAACGGCTGAGTCGGCCACGCGTGTTCTCCTCGGAGCGTAGAGGCAGGCACGGGTTTTTCCTCGATCGGCCAGAGCGGCTCTCCGGTGACGCGATTGAAAACGAAGAGGTAGCCGTGCTTGGTGCCTTGGGCGACGGCGTCGATTTTTTTGCCGCGGTGCGTGACGGTCAGCAAAACCGGCGCGCATGGCAGGTCTTTGTCGAGGAGGTCGTGATGAACGATTTGATAGTGCCAGAGGCGTTTTCCGGTGGCCGCGTCGAGGGCGACGAGGGAGTTGGCGAAGAGATTTTGGCCAAGTCGGTCGGCGCCGTAGAAATCCGGTTCGGCGGTTTTCGTGGCGACGTAGACAATACCGCGGGCCTCGTCGAGGGATTGGCCGGACCACGGCATTGCGCCGGTGGCGGTTTTATAGGCATCGGCCGGCCAGGTGTCGTGGCCGAATTCACCGGGGCGCGGAATGAGGTGAAAAATCCAGCGGCGGACGCCGGTGCGCACATCGAAGGCGCGGACGGCACCGGGACCGCCGAAGCCACCGACGATAAGCAGATCGCGGTAGACGACGCCGGGGGTGTTGAGACCGACGCGATGGGTGCCTTCGGTCTCGGAGTCGAAACTGAGCGGGATGGCTCCGGCGGTGCCGAAATCGGGCAAGGGGCGGCCGGTCGCGGGATCCAGGGCGAAAAGGAAATTGCCGACGGCGGTGAAGAGACGCTGCTCGCCGCCAGTCTCGTTTTGCCAGAAGACGAGGCCACGTTGGCGGCGGCCGCCGGCGCCGGCGGGCGTTTGCGCGGGGTCCCAGATCCAGCGTTCGCGGCCGGTGGCGGCATCGAGCGCGATGACGCGCCGGCTGGGGGTGGCCGTGTAAAGGACTCCGCCGATGATGAGGTTGTTGGCCTGGTATTCGCCTTTTTCTCCGGTGTCATAGGTCCACGCGACGGCGAGCCGGTCGACGTTGGCCCGGGTGATTTGGGCGAGCGGAGAGTAGAGCGAGCGCCGCTTGTCGCCGAGATAGGTGGACCAGTCGGTGGCCTCGGCTGCGAGCGCGGGAGCGATGAGGCCGGCAACAAGCAGGAGGCGAGCGAACATGATCAAGGTGGGGGTGGGGCTAATCGGAAGGCTCAGGGTGCCGGGTTACTTGCGCACCGAAAAAGGGGCCGCGGTGCGGCCGGTGTGATGGCGCCAGAACCAGCGGGCCATGGCGGGGAGAAGGAGGATGGCGCCCACCATATTCACGACGAACATGAAGGTGAGGAGGATGCCCATGTCCGCTTGGAATTTCAGATCGGAGAAGACCCAGAGGCTCACGCCGACCGCGAGGGTGAGGCCGGTGAAGACGATGGCGGCGCCGGTATCTTTGTAGGCGATGATCATTGCGTCTTCGAAAGACTCGCCGTTTTTCAGCGCGGACTCGAGCCGGGCGAAAAGATAGATGCCGTAGTCAACGCCGATGCCGACGCCGAGGGCGACGACCGGAAGGGTCGACGTTTTGAGCCCAATGTCCAAGTAGACCATGACCACATAGGCGAGGTAGCTGACGATCGCGAGAGGGACGATGATGCAGAGCGTGGCGCGGAGGGAGCGGAAGGTAATCAGGCAGAGCGCGATCACGGCGCCGAAAACCCAGTAGAGAATAGGCCGCTCGGCGGCGGCGACGACCTCGTTGGTCGCGGCCATCACGCCGGCGTTGCCGCTGGCGAGTAGAAAGCTGGCTTTGGGCGAAAGGTTCTCGGCCGCGAATTTTTTCACCGCATCGGTGACGGCTTGGAGCGTTTCAGCTTTGTGGTCCGAGAGAAAGACGAGGACGGGCATCACCGAGGCATCGGCGTTGAGGAGGCCGGTGGCGGTCTCGATGGGTGAGACGGACTGCGCGAGCGTCTGGGGCTGGCGGGGCAAAATGCGCCATTTGAGCGAGCCCTCGTTGAAGCCGGCGTTGATGGTCTTTGCCGCCGTGGTGAGCGAGACGACCGATTGGACCCCGGGGACCTCTCGCATGTAGCCCTCAAATTTGTCCATCAGGGTGACGACTTCGTGATCGACGCAACCGTTGGGGATGGTCTCGACGATGACGGAGAGGATATCCACGCCGATGCTGAACTTTTCCGTGATGAGCCGGCTGTCCTGATTGTAACGGGAATCCTGACGGAGTTCGGGGACGCCGGCATCGGTGTCGCCGATGCGGATCTCGCCGGCTTTGAACCAAGCCCAGACGCCGAGAGCGAGGCAGCCCACGGTGATGGCGATGGAGAGGCGGGGGCGCAGACTGCGGGCAAGCCAAGTCCAAAAACGGTCGGTGCGCGCCCGGCGGCGGGTGACCCAGTCGGCGTAGCTTTTCGGCAGGCGAAGATACGAAAGCAGAATGGGGAGAAGGAAAAAGTTGGTGATGATGATGACGCCGACGCCGAGGCTGGCGGTGATGGCGAGCTCGTGGATCGTCTCGATCTTGATGACGAGCATCGTGAGGAAGCCGATGGTATCGGTTGCCAGTGCGACCATGCCGGGGACGATGAGGCCGATGAAAGCGTTGCGGGCGGCGGTGGGTCCGTCGTGGCCGAGAAAGATCTCGTTGCGAAACGTGCAGATTTTCTGGACGCCGTGGCTGACGCCGATGGCAAAGACGAGAAACGGCACGAGAATGGAAAACGGATCGACGCCGTAGCCAAGAGCGGTGAGAGCGCCGAGTTGCCAGATGACGGCGATGAGCGAGCAAAGGACGGGGGCGAGGGCGAGTTTCCAGCGGCCGGCGTAATGCCAGACGAGGAGCGCGGTCACGATGATGGAAATGCCAAAGAGTGTGATGACGCCGCGGGCGCCGTCGGAGATGTCGCCGATGACTTTGGCGAAACCGATGATATGGGCGGAAACGGTTCCCTTGGAATCGGCGGTGACCCGGTCCCGGATTTTTTCGAGAGCGGCGGAGACTTTGATGTAGTCGAGTTTTTCACCGGTGGCGGGGTCAATTTCGAGGAGCGAGGCGGAGACGATGGCACCGGTGAAGTCGTTGGCGACGAGTTGGCCGAGTTTTCCCGACTTGATGATGTTTTCGCGGACTTTGGCGAAGCCGTCGGCGGTTGGGGTGTAGTCGGCAGGGATGACGTTGCCGCCGGCGAAACCGTCTTCGACCACTTCGATGAAGCGGACGTTGGGCGTGAAGAGCGACTGGACCTGGGCCCGGTCGACGCCGGGGACGTAGTAGGCTTCGTCAGTGACGGTCTTCAGCGTGGCGAAGAACTCGGGGGTGAAGATATCGCCTTTGGCCGGCACGAGGGCGATCAGCACGCGGTTGGCGCCGCCGAACTCGGCCTGATGTTTGGTGAACGTGCGGATGTAGGGGTGGTCGAGCGGAAGCGATTTGTTGAAACTCGCATCGACGCGAAGTTGGGCGGCGAACCACGCCATCACGCCGGTGAGCAGCGCAAAGCCGATGAGCAAGGGCGTGCGCCAGCGAAAGAGCCAAGTGGCGAAACGTTCGATCATGGCGTGGCGGGAGGGGCGGGCGCGTCGAAGGGCGTGGCGCCGCCTTCGCCTAGGGCGAGGATGCGACCGTCGGGCAACTCCAGCAGGGCGGCGACGGCGGAGGTGAAAGGAACACCGAGCGGCGTGACGGAGCGCGCGCCGTCCCGACTCGTAAAAAAGGCGCGCGCTTGGCCGGCAAAGAGGAGCTGGTTGTTTTTGAGCTTAATGGCGGCAGCCAGCAGAACGCGGTCGGCGAGCGGAACGAGTTCCCAAACGCGGCCGTCGTCGGCCGAGCGGTAGATGCGGCCGCGCAGACCATGGGCGACGAGAGCGGTCGGGCCGAGTGGGATGATGCCGTAGAAGGAGCCGTCGTAGGGCGATTCGATGGATTGCCACGTAGCACCGGAGTCGATGGACCGGAGCAACGTGCCGCGTTCGCCGGCGATGTAGAGAGTGCCGGTGGGGCCGCGGGTGAGGCGGTTGAGGTGGAGATCGTCGTCGATGAGTTTGCGACGTTGCCACGTGGCGCCGGCGTCGCGGGTTTCCAGGCAAAGGCCGTTGGCGCCGATGGCGATGACGTGGCGGTCATCGAGGGCGAGGACGTCGAGGAACGAGGAGGTGAGGTCGTCGCCTTGCCACGATTTCCGCCAGGTGAGGCCGGCGTCTGAGGTGGCGAGGATAAGCGCGTCGTGGCCAACGGCCCAACCGGTTAGAGCGTCGGGGGCGACGGTGATGCCGGTGAGCGTCGCGGAGAAGTTGGCGGGAACGGCGGCCGGGCGCCACGTGCCCGCGGAATCGGTGGAGCGGAGGATAGTGGCGCGTTCGCCGACGGCGAGGACTGAGGTCGGGCCGGCGTTGGTGCCGGCCAGAAGCAGCATCCTCGGGGCTGATGTGGGCGGGATGGAGGCGCGCAGCGGGGTGGAAAGAAAGGCGACGAGGAGGGAGACAATGAAAAAGCCCGATGAGCACATCGGGCTGATTTGGAGACTCGGGCGCAGGGGCATTGTGCTGATCCGGAGACTCGGGCGCAGGGGTATTGGGCGCGGAGGGCAGGTCGGAGACCTTGCCCTACTTTCTTAACGAACGCCGTCGCGGCGGAGGGCGTCAGGGGTGTAGTCGGCCGGCGTGCGCTTCACGCTGAAATCGTACATTTTGTTTTCGTTGTCCAAGCCGACGACGAGGTAGCGGCCGGCGACGAGGTCGGTGTGGGCTTCGAGGGTACTCCAGAACGTCTGCGCATCGTAATAATTGATGCAATGAGCCTCGGATACGCGCCACATCTGGTCGCGGGAATCATATTGGTCGACGGCGAGAATCTGCCAGCTGTCTTCGTCGACGTAGAACGTGCGGCGTTTGTAGATGTGGGCAGCGCCGGGCTTGAGCGTGGCCTCGACGACCCAGACGCGGTGAAGTTCGTAGCGGGCGAGGTCTTGGTTGATGTGAAGGGGTTTCAGGATGTCGGAGACCTTCACCGCGTTGCTGTGCAACTTGTAGGAATTGTAGGGGACGATCATTTCCTTTTTGCCGACGAGCTTCCAGTCGTAGCGGTCGGGGGCACCGTTATACATGTCGAACTGGTCGCTGGTACGCATACCGTCGGCGGCGGTGCCGGGATTGTCGTAGGCGACGTCGGGAGCGCGGCGCACGCGGCGTTGGCCGGTGTTGTAGACCCAGGCGTTCCGCTTCTCTTTCACTTGGTCGAGCGTCTCGTGGGCGAGGAGGATGGTACCGGCCTGACGGGCGGGAGCTACGACGGCTTGTTTGTAGTAAACGAGAATGTTCTCGAGCTGGGCGGAAGTGAGTCCGGGACGGGCGTAGTTGAAGAGAAACTCATCCTCGAATTGGACGAGAGTGTAGCTGCCGCCGCGGGTGGGAGCGGCTTGGCCGATGTTGCGGGTGGCGGCGATGCCCCGGTAGCGGGTGAGATGGTTCCACATGACCTCGAGGCCTTGAGAAGGGATTGGGAAGGGCACGCCGACGTTGGCGTTTTCGAAGGAGTTGCCGTTATTGGCGAGGACGGCGGTGGTGGCGTTGGCCTTCGTCGCGTCGTAGATCCGCTGGGGATTGGAAACGCTGCGGCGGGTGGGATAAACGATGAGTTTATAGCTCGGGTAGGCCTTCAGCAGCGCGACGGAGCCAGCGGTGAGTTGGGCTTCGTGTTGGGTGAAGTTTGAGGGTGTGATCGTAAACCGCGGTTGATCGGAGGCGAACGGATCGGGGTGATGATCGCCGACCTTGTAGCCGGCGGGAGGGGTGAGAATCCCGCCGTTCCACTTTGGGATCGTACCGGCGGCGTTGCCGGCGGTTTCGGCGCCGAGGGGCGTCAGATCGGCGCCGAGGCGGGCGGCTTCGGCGGCGGAGACGGCGGCGTGAGCGGTCGTGGCGGCGACGGCGAGGAGGGAGCAGGAGAGAAAGACAGAGGGGGAGAAAGAGAGACGGGGAGAAGGGGAGGATTTTTTCATGTGAAGCAGGAGTGCGGCGATGAAAGGGAAACGACGGGGCTGGGAGGACGTGGACGGAGGACGTGGACGAGGGCGTGGACGAGGACGGAGGACGTGGACGAGGGCGGAGGACGTGGACGAGGGCGTGGAGGGCGGGTCGGAGACCCTGCCCTACTTTTTAGAAGGAATAGCGGAGGGTGGTGGAGACGTAGTCGCGGTCGGCGAGGAGGTTGTAGCGGTCGCCGTCGAAGAAGTTCACGTAGCGAAGCTCGAGGGACCATTTTTGTTGGTAAGTGAACTCGACGCCGAGATTCACGCTCTTGCGCTTGGCGACGTAGTTGCCGAGCGGGAGCGGTGTGTTTCCGCTCACGTCGTGGGTGAACGCGAGAGACGGCGAAATGTTCACGTTGGCAAAGACGTTGGTGTAATCGAGGCGGCCGGCGACCTGATAGCCCCAGGAGAATTCATCGGCAAAGGCGGACGAAGGAGTGGGCGGGAAGGCGCCGTTACCGGTGTTGATCATGGTGGCAGCATTGGCGCTGGTGAAGGTGCCAAGGCCGTCGTAACGCAGAAAATCTTTCGAAGGCAGGTCGGCCCAGACGCCGCCCACTTCACCGAGGAGGGTGAATTGCTGCGAACCGAGGAGGGGGCCGAAGACTTTGGTCAGGGTGGTCTGAGCGGTGGAGACGTTGTGACGGCGGAAGCCCGAGAGCTCGCGGCCGAGTTGGCCAAGGTAGTTGCCAATTTGGTTGTTGGCGCCGAAGGCCGGATTGAGCGAGGAGAGGGTCGCGAAGAGCAGTTCAACGTCGTCGATTTGAAGGGGCTGGTCTTTTTTGTAGGAAAACTCGCCCTGCCAGGAGATGCCGGTCTTGCCGAGAGCGGTATTGAAGCTCACGCCGAACAGATCGACGCCTTCGGGATACTCGATGAAGTAGCGGCCGGTGGCGGCGGCGGTGAGGAGAGCGATGGAGCGGGCGCCATTGATGGCGGCCTGAGTTTGCGCGGCTTGAAGGGTGGCAATCTGCACCGGGGTGAGCGCAGCGGGATTCGTCTGCGAGAGAACGATGAGTTGGAAGATGCCGGAGGCTTGAGCGGCGGCGGTGGCGGCCGGCAGGCCCGAGCGGATAAAGACGGCAGTCAAGGGACCGGTCAGGTCGGTGTTGATCGGGGCGGTGGGGGTGCGGGAGCTGATCAACGGTGAACGGCTGTGATACTTCGCGTAGTAGAAGCCGAGGTCGGTGTCGTTGAGGGCGGCGGCCGTGTAGCGGGCGGCGACGCCGTATTGGTTGAAGTTACCGCCTTCGCGATCGAGGTCGCGGGGGATGCCGCCCAAGGTGCCGTTGTCAGCGAGGCTGCCGAAGCCAAGGAATACGTTCTTGCCGCCGCGGCTGGCGAAATCGTTGGTCGAGAAATAGGTGCCGGCGGGTTCGATCTCGTTGCGGCGAAACTCGAGCAACCAAAACGGCTCGATGGTGAGATTCTGCGTCAGGCCGATCGAGGCCTTGAGCATATTGACGGGGAGGAACGCCTCTTTGAGCTCGGCGCCGGGAACACGCAATTTCGAGAGATCAACGGGATTGATGATATTGATGCCGTTGGGGATGAAGGTGCTTTCGCCGAGGCTGAGCACTTGGCGGCCGAAGCGAAGATCGACCGGTATCGAATCGGCGGCATCGAACTTCGCGAGGACGTAAGCATCGAGGAGTTCGGCGCCTTTTTCGACGCGCTCTTGGGCTTGGTCGGTGAGCGGGGTGCGGGCGGTGTTGCCGGCCTTTAAATCGCGAAAGTAGTAGCCGCGGGCAAAGCCGCCAAAGTTACGGTAGCGCAGTTCGAGGTCGTGCGAGCCCTTGAGCAACTGAGATACCGTGCCCTTCTTGTAATTGAGATTGCCGTCGTCGGTGTTGACCGAGGTCTGGAGGCCCGCGACGCCGTTGAAGGAGTTGGTGGTGCCGTAGTAGGTCGGGCTGGGGTTGTTGAGCCGGTAAAGCGCGCCGACCGAAAACGTGGAGTCAAAGCTCCCTTTAAGTTCGCCGTAAGAAAACGGGGCGGCGTAGGCGGGGGCGACCAACATGGCGGAAGCCAAAGCGGCGGTCAGGGCGCCGAGAATACGGGATTTCAGGGCATGACGAACGTGCGGTGAGGGCATAATCGGTGGTGGGTTCTGCTGAAGGCCACTCGGACGAAGAGCTGAAGCGCTCGTTTACCGAGGGACACGAGGGTTTTATGAACCTTCGACCAAAAGCGCCGCCGCCGTGTGCTTCAAGAGTGAATTCACGTGGATTTAACTTTTGGCGTGAGCAGAAACGCTTAGGGCGTTGACGCCGCTCGGGGATGCGTAAGCTGCGCCTGCCATGCAGGCTGCTACCCACATTCACGTCAAAGGTGCCCGAGAGCACAATTTGAAGAACCTGGACGTGCGCGTGCCCCGAGGAAAATTAGTCGTGATCACGGGTCCGAGCGGCTCGGGCAAGTCCTCGTTGGCCTTCGACACGATTTACGCGGAGGGCTACCGCAAATACATGGAGAGCCTCTCGGCCCAGGCGCGTCAGGTGCTCGACCAGCTCAAGCGGCCCGACGTCGATTTCATTCACGGCCTCTCGCCGGTCCTCGCGATCGAGCAGCGCACTGGTGTCGGCGGGCCGCGGAGCACGATCGCCACCGCCACGGAAATGGCCGACTACGCGCGGCTGTTGTGGGCGCTCGTAGGCGAACAGCGCTGCCCGAAGGACGATGGGCGCGTCGTGCAGCGTTCGCTGGACGACAATGTCCAACGCATCCTCACGGAGTGCGCCGGTG
The DNA here is from genome assembly GCA_945869845.1 of Opitutus sp. GAS368. GTDB lineage: Bacteria > Verrucomicrobiota > Verrucomicrobiia > Opitutales > Opitutaceae > Tous-C4FEB. Next base: position 17,626 of record CAMBRG010000064.1, read on the forward strand.
ACCGCGTCATGTTACTCGCCCCGCTTCTGCGTGCGAAGCCCAGCGTGCTGCGCGAGGAACTGCCGCGGCTGCGCCAGCGGGGGTTTCAACGCGTCCGGCTCGAC
>CAMBRG010000065.1 GCA_945869845.1 Opitutus sp. GAS368
CGCAATTGGGTGAGGTCGTGAAAAACCAAAATCGCCCCGTCCCGCCCGCCCGCTTCGTCGCGCAAGGCCAGGGCGTTGACCTGGAGAAACTTTGAGTTTTCCACCGCTTCGAGCCTCAGTTCGTGGCCGAGAATCTCGGGTTCACGGTCGAGCCGGGCGGCGAGAGCCGCGACTTCATGGTGCCGGGTCGCCTCAAGAATCGTGCGCCCGGTTGCCGGTGAGGGGAATCCAAACAGCTCGCCCGCCGCGCGGTTCGCGAGGCGGATCCTGCCGCTCGCATCGATCACGATCAAGCCTTCGATCATCCGATCGAAGAGCGCAACCGTGCGCTCGGTCTGAGCCCGCAGCTCGCTTTCCCGGTGCGTGCGTTGCTCGTCGAGTTCCCGGCGATGGGCCGCCTCGGTTCTTTGCCGCCGTGCCCGTTCAGCCGTCCACGCCGCCGCAAAACCGACCACGAGGACCAACAAGAAAACGAGCAGGAAATTCATGATCGCCGGCGGAATTAAAGCCGGACCAACACCGCATCCGCACCGGTCGATTTGGCGCAGGCGGCGCTGCCGGCGGGGCCCATTCTGACGAGAAGCGTCCTCACTCGTCGGCGAGGCAGCGATAACCTACGCCGCGCACAGTTTCCAAGAAACGGGCAGTGTCGCCGAGTTTTTCCCGCAGCCGGCGCATGTGGGTGTCCACCGTGCGGCTGTCGATCGGATTGTCGTAGCCCCACACATCTTGCAGGAGGCGGTCACGCGATTGTACGCGACCGCGTCGGCGCAGCAGAATTTCGAGCAGCTTAAACTCCGTCGCGGTCAAAACCAGCGGCGCGCCACCCAAGGTGACGTGATGGCGCGGCACATCGATTTCTAGATTGCCGAGCCGGAGCATGGTCCCGGAGTCGTCCTTCGTCTGAGCCCGGGCCAGCAGTTTCTTGATCCGGAGCACCAGCTCACGGGGGCTAAAGGGTTTGGTGACGTAATCGTCGGCGCCCAACTCGAGCCCGAGCACTCGATCCATCTCGGCCGCTCGCGCGGTGAGCATCAGCACGGGAATGCCGGCGGTGGCGACGTCGCGGCGCAGGATTTTGCACACCTCAAGGCCATCGACCTCGGTCAACATCAAATCGAGCACGATCAGCGCGGGATGCTCGTCCCGGGCGATGGTCAGGGCGCGGGCGCCGTCTTTGGCGAAAAGCGGGACGAACCCCGATTCGCGCAACTTGAAGCCAAGCACCTCAAGGGCGTCGGGTTCGTCATCAACGAGCAGGATTTTCGGTTTCATTCGGATCGTTAGCTTTCACTTCGGTGTGACGGATGTCTTTGGCTTCGTAAAGGTAAACGACCTCTTCGGCCACGTTCTTGGCGTGATCCGCGATCCGTTCGATACTCTTTGATATCACCATCAGGTTGAGGCAGCGACCGATGTTGGAGGGGCGCTCTACCATGTAGCTCGAGAGCTCGCGGTGCAATTGGCGGTTGAGATTGTCCACATCCCGGTCCCGGGGAATAACCGCCCGGGCTTTTTCGGGATCCCGGCTAATGAACGCGGTGATTGCATCGCGCAGCATTTCGAGCCCCATCGTCGCCATCCTTGGGAGATCGACGTAGGGCTTGAGCTGGGGCTCGGCCCCGAGATCGACGGCCCGGCGGGAAATGGTGACGGCCTCGTCACCGACTCGCTCGAGGTTTTGCGAGACTTTCATCGCGACCGTGATTAGCCGCAGATCGGTGGCAAGGGGCGCCTTGGTCAGGAGGTGAATAGCGATATCGTCGATCTCGACCTCGTATTGGTCGATGATGTTGTCGTCCTCCTGCACTTGGCGGGCCAGAGCGTCGTCTCTTTCCACGAGCGCACGCATCGCCCGGGCCACGGCACCTTCGGCATGGCTGGCCATCGCAAGCAGGCTCTCTTTGAGCCGGTTCATTTCTTCGTAATAAGGTGTCATGGGTAACGGAGGTCGGGACGCGGAAAGGAATTACCGGAAACCCGGTTAGCCGAATCGGCCCGAGACGTAAGCTTCGGTCTGGGGATTCGAAGGCTTCGTGAAGATATTCCGGGTGTCGGCGTACTCGATGAGTTTGCCCATGTAGAAGAAGGCCGTCTTGTCGGAGCAACGGGCGGCCTGCTGCATGTTGTGTGTGACGATCACGATGGTGAAGCGCTCGCGCAGCGATTGGATGAGTTCCTCGACCTTGACCGTCGCGATCGGATCGAGCGCGGCACAGGGCTCGTCCATCAGGATCACCTCGGGCTCGACGGCGATGGCGCGGGCGATGCAAAGGCGCTGCTGCTGGCCGCCGGAAAGGCCGAGACCGGAGGAGTTCAGGCGGTCTTTGACTTCGTCCCAAAGGGCGGCGCCGCGCAGGGATTTTTCTACCACGGCGTCGAGATCGGCTTTGTTGGAACGGCCCTGCAGCCGGAGGCCGTAGGTGATGTTTTCGTAGATGGATTTGGGAAACGGGTTGGACTTCTGGAAGACCATGCCGACCCGTTTGCGCAGTTCGATGACATCGACGGTGGGATCGTAGATATCGACTCCGCGGATCTTGATCTTCCCTCCGGCGACCCGCGTGCCCTCGATCAGGTCGTTCATGCGATTGAGGCAACGCAAAAGGGTGGATTTACCACAGCCGGACGGGCCGATGAAGGCCGTGACCTTCTTCTCTTCAATTTGGAGATTGATCCCGTGCAGCGCCTGCGAGGCTCCGTAGAAGAAATTGAGGTGGTCGATGTCGATCAACGTAGCGCCGACGGGGGCCGACGAACCGCCTGGACCGGATGTGGCTCGAGCAGGCACGGTGGTAAGAGGGCGGGCTTCGGACGCGGAAGGCTTGGAAGGGCTGATATCCATAGCGAAAGCAGGAACGTTGAGGGCGGTCATGGGCGGGCGAAAGGCGGGCTTACCAACGGTAGCGGTTGCGCAGGTGATTGCGGAGCAAAATGGACGTAGTCGCGATCAAAGCGACGATCATCAGGAAGACAAAGGCGGTGCCGTATTGCACCCGCTCGGTGTATTCGTTCTGCGGGATTTTCGAGCTCACGACGTAGATGTGATACGGCAGCGCCATCACGCCTTGGAAGACAAAGTCGGAGTAGTGCGTCAGGTCCTCCCACGGCAGCTTGTCCCGCATCGCGTAGGCGGCCGTGAACATGATCGGCGCCGTCTCGCCGGCGACGCGCGCGATGCCGAGAATCGACGAGGTCAAAATACCCGGCATGGCGTAGGGCAGCACGTTGGTCCGGATCGTCTGCCATTTGGTCGCACCGAGCGCAAGCGAGCCCTCCCTAAAGCCTTGCGGCACCGATTTGAGCGATTCTTCCGAGGCCGTGATCACCACCGGCAGCACCATCAGCGCGAGCGTGAACCAACCCGCGAGGAGCGACACGTTCCAATCAAAGAAGATCACAAACAGCCCCACGCCGAAGAGTCCGAAAACGATGGAGGGCACGCCGGCGAGGTTCAAAATCGAGATTCGGATCGCGGTCACCAACCGGCCTTGGGTCGCATACTCGCTCAGATAAATCGCCGCACTGACGCCGAGCGTGAGGGCGATCGTCATCGAGCCGATCACGAGCAGCACGGTGCCGGCGATCGCCGGAAAGATGCCCCCGGCCGAGTAAACAAACGTCTCCGACCTCAAGTCTTTGGCCGCCGGATTTGCCGCCTTCAGCGCCCGGAAGTCACGGTCGCCAAGCTCCATCTTTTTGCCCTCAAACTCGAAGACGTGGAGCGTCTCGGGCGACTCCGTAAAAAACGCCGTATTGATGAAAGGAGCCTTGGTTGTGAAGACCGTCTGCGAGCCCTGAAAGACGATCTTCCCGAAAACGAGCGCACCGCAGACAAGCACCGAATAGGTGGCGCAGCGAAAAACCCACACCGCCGCCGCTTCCCATCGGCGGGCGTTGTTGGCCTGGGCTTGAAAGACGTGGCGGTCGGGGGCGTTCATGAAGTTAGCCGATCGAAATACGGTATTTGCGCACGATTTTTTGCGCGAGGAAATTGATCGCCAGCGAGAGAAAGAAGAGCACGAGCCCGACCACAAAGAGCGCTCGATAATGGATACTGCCCTGCACCACTTCGCCCATTTCCTGGGCGATGATGCCGGTCATCGTGTGCACCGGCTGCGTGATCACCGCGAGACCGGCCGTGAAATCGGGAATCGCGATGCGGTTGCCCGCACAAAGTAGCACCACCATGGTCTCGCCGATCACGCGGCCGAGCCCGAGGAGCACCGCCGAAATAATGCCGGAGAGCGAAGCCGGGACGACGATCCGGATAATCGTTTGGAGCCGCGTCGCGCCCAGAGCGAACGAGGCCTCTTTAAATGCCTTGGGCACGTTTTGCAGCGCATCCTCGGCCAAAGTAAAAATTGTCGGCACGGCAATCAGCGCGAGCAGGCAACCGGCGGTGAGAATGTTGAGCCGCTCGCTGAACGGGAACCCGGGCACCCATGCGAGCCACTCCTGCTGGGAGAGCAGGCGCAGGGCTTGACCTAGCACCGCAATGCCGAAGAAACCGAGTACGACCGAGGGAAACGCCGAAATAAACTCAATGCAGGGCTTCACAATCCGCTGCTCGCGGGCCGAAGCCATTTGATTGATGTAGATCGCCGCGCCCACGCCGAACGGCACCGCAATCAACAGTGCCACCAACGAAACCATGAGCGAGCCCATGAACAGCGGCACGATTCCATACCAGTCCTGCCAAAAACTCGCCGTGAGCCACTGCCGGCCGGTGATAAACGAAGTGGCCGATTGATACCACGGAACCGGGCGGGTGTAGTCCCAAGTCTCCAAGCTTCGCAAAGTCGCGGGAAAAGTCGCGATGTAGTCCGACGTGAGCTCGCGCAGGCGAATGAGACGCGTCGCGAGCTCGGGATTGGATAACGTCGGCGCCTTCGCCAATGCCGCCGTGAGCTTGGCGGCAAATTCCGCGCTCGCCGTGCGGTAAAGGGGCAATGCGCCCGTGAGCACCTTCAGCTCGGCCGGGAAATCAATCTGGTCGATTTTCACGGCGGCCGCTTCGACGGATTTTCCGGCGTCGACCAGCTGCTGGCGCTCGACCTTTTTGTCTTCGGCGACGAGGAACTTCGTCTTGATGGCCGTCGCCTGCTCTGTGAGATCGGAGAGCAGTCCCCGCAGCGGATCCACGCCGTCACTGAATTGCCCCGAAAACTCGTCGAACGCGGCCAACTGGGCGTTGGCGGCTTCCAGATCGAGCTTCCGCACGGTCGTCAGTTCGTTGAACTGCCGCAGACGCAGATCGGAAATATAACGGGTGAGCGCGGTATGGCCGCTCTCCTGCGTGCGGATGAAATCCACATACTCCAGACCGGCCTGCCGGTAGGTGAGCAAACTCCGCTGATTTTGGCCGAAAAAACCGAAGCCCTCTTGAAAGAGGAAATAGGTGATCAGCGTCAGCACCACCACGGAGATGAACGCGTTTCCGCCGAAGAAAAATTTGACGGCGTCGTCCAGCGAGAGGCCGAGCACCCGGACCCGGGTCTTATTAACTAGAAATTCCGGGTCGTGGGCCGGGCGGGGAGCGTCCATGTAAACGGGGCGAAGAGGGTGGGCCGATTGTTTAGGGCGAGAGAAGATCGACGCCGGGCCGCGTCAAGCGGCCCAACGTCACAATCGCATGACGGTCAGGGCACCGGCACAAAACCGACTTTATCGGCGATTTTTTTTCCTTCGGCACCGAGTGTGAAGGCCACAAATTTGCCTACGTCGCCCTTCGGCTCGCCATTGGTGTAGTAGAAAGTCGGCCGGGCGTAAGGATACTTCTTGGCAACGACTTCTTCCTTCGTCGGGAGGTGGCCGTCGATGGCGATCACTTTGATGCCCTCGGCCTGAATATAGGCGAGACCGACATACCCGATGCCATTGGGGTTTTTGGCGACCTCAGAAGCGATCTGCTCGTTGCCGGCCATCTTTTGCGAGGACTTGGCGTAGTCGCGTTTCTTCATCGCGAGTTCCTTCCAATCCGAGTAGGTGCCCGACGCCGTATTGCGGGTGTAGATCGAAAAATTTCCCTTCGGACCGCCGACCGCCGACCAGTCGGTGACGTCGCCGACGAAGATTTGTTCAACCTGGCGCAACGTGAGTTTCGAGATGGGATTTTTGGCGTTCACGATTACCGCCAAGCCGTCGTAAGCGACGATCGTGGGCGTGAGAGTCACCCCTTTGGCTTGCGCGGCGGAAATCTCCGTCGCCTTCACTTCGCGAGATGACATGCCGATATCCGCGGTGCCTTGGATAATCGCCGTGATGCCGGTCGTTGAACCCTCGGCCGCAATCTCAAACGAGGCGCCGGGATTTCGCACTTTATATTCTTCGGCGAGGGTTGGGACGAACTTCGCTCCAAGCGTGTCCGAGCCTTTGATCACCAATTTCTGGGCGAAAGCGTGCGAGACACACGCGAGACCGACCGCTAGCAAGAGGATTTTTTTCATGGGAGAGATTGACTGAATCGAATGCGACGAGTGAAACCGAGGACTTGCGCCACAGGGCGAAAGTCCTCGGCCAGACGAAATTACTTGAGGGTGATAAACCCGACCTTCTCGACGATCTTCTGTCCTTCGGCGCCGAGGGCAAAGTCGATGAACTTGGCCGCTTCGCCGGTCGGTTCGCCGTTGGTGTAAAAGAAGGTCGGACGCGCGTAAGGGTACTTCTTGCTCAAGATGGTCTCCTTATTCGCGGTCACGCCGTCGATCGGCACGATCTTGATTCCCTCGGCGTTGATATAAGCGAGACCAAGGTAGCCGATTCCGTTGGCGTTCTTTGCCACTTCGGCGGCGATCTGCTCGTTACCGGCCATTTTTTGTGAAGAACCCGCGTAGTCGCGCTTCTTCATCGCTAGGTCCTTCCAATCCGAATAGGTGCCGGAGGAGGTGTTGCGGGTATAAATAGAAATCTTGCCCGCCTTGCCGCCCACTGCCGACCAATCGGTGATGTCGCCCGTAAAGATCTGTTCGACTTGTCGGCGGGTCAGGCCTTTCACCGGATTGTTCGCGTTTAAGCAAACCGCCATGCCGTCGTAGCAGACGATGATGGGCTTCATGGTCACGCCCTTGGCTTGGGCTGCGGAGACCTCTGTTGTTTTGGCGCGGCGGGACGACATCCCGATCTGAGCGGTGCCGTCGATCATCGCCGAGATGCCCGTGGTTGAACCTTCGGCCGCGATCTCAAAGGAGACTCCGGGATTCTTGACCTTATACTCCTCCGCCATGGTGGGGACGAGCTTGGCCCCGAGTGTATCGGAACCCTTGATAACAAGGCGTTGTGCCGAGACCGTGGAAACCAAGGTGAGTGCGGCGAAAAGGAAGGGGAAAAATTTCATGGGATTGAGTTTATAATTTTTGGACGAAAAGGTCAGAACTTGAGCACGAGATCGACCAGCAACTCGTGAGAACGGTTCAAATTACCAAGCGCAAAGGTCATTTTTTCATCGATGATTTTGGTGTCGAAGTAGGTAACGTTAAAATTGGTGAAATCGTTGACGTTGTAGGCGAGCGCAAGCTTCAGCCCCTTTTGATTCGTCTTTCCGAAACCCCAATCGGAGTCGTTGGTGTTGGGGTCGATCGCACTGACGCCGACTTCCCGGTAATCGAGGCGCGCACTGTAGTCGCCCTGCACTTTGCCGGTGCCGTAACCGTAGCCCACACCTACAAGCCACGCGGCCTCGCCTGCGTCAAAAGCCGCTCGGTTGAGATTGTAAACCCGGTAAGCGCGGGTGTCGCCGGTGAAATTATAGGAACCGTCCCAATAGAATTTCAGAGAGGTGCCTTCGCCGTTGATCTTCGCCAGATTTACTTCACCCGCGAGCGTTCCGTAATTCTGGGCCCGGGTCGAACCGGCAAACGCTGCAGAATTCAGCAGCCCGGTCATCGTGGATTGGCTGTAGGCGTTATAGCCGACAGCGAAGATAACATTGCTCAAATTTTCCGGCGCAAACCAACGGGTGTAGACGGCCTGTTGCTCAAACATCCAGGCGTCGCGTCCCGCCGGTCCGATGAGTTGCTCGTTGTTTTCGAACATAAAGTGCTGCATCGCCCGAAACTCGAGGGTGTCCTTTACCCCAAGCATCATTTTGTAGCCCTGAAACAGACCTTGCGGGTTGATATCGGAATCCCAACGGAGATCGGTGGTTAAAAACGGATTCTTTTGTTTCCCGATCGCGAATGACCAGTTCAAATTGGGCTGCCACCCGATGTAAGCGCGGGTGAGGAATATCCCGTAGTCGTCGGCCCCACCCGTGAAGGTTTGGTTACCCGAGTCGGATGCCTGAGTCGTCTCGAGAGCGAAACCGGCGCTCCAACCCTTTTGCAGCAAGAAATCTCCGTTGAATCTAAACCGAAGACGTTGGCGGGAGGTCTCATTGCTCACCGGAGCCCCACCGGTCGCCAACTCCGGCGTTTGACTGTTGGCTTCGTACCGCATGCGCAGGTCGCCGGAGAGCTTAAATTCAGATAGCGAGGAGCTAAGGTTCAATTTCCCGGCGGACGAATTGGCGGTGAAATCCTTCAGCAGATCGACTCGAAGCTCCTCCGCTTCCTGGTCGGTCACGATACCTTTGCGGACCAACAAATCGATTAAGGGACCGCTATCTTGGGCAAAAATCGCAGATGCGGAGATCGCGAAGCCGAGGGCGACTGCGAAGCGTTTCAGAATAGTTCGTTTGTTCATTTGTTTAAGCTTTGCGGGATGTCGTGGACGACACGCTCGAACGATAGGCCTCGAATGTTACGATTTCACGGCTTTTGTGTTACAAATCGGGAATAAATCGGTGGCTTGGCGAAAACGAACTCGGCGTCGCGCTCGGCTCAATATAAACCTGCACAATAGACGCGTAGGCCCGGAAGCGTCGCGACCGACCGCCAAAACCCAGATTTTTTATGCTCACCCGACTCCTTCTCGCCAGTGCCTTGCTTACTGCCGTGATGGCTCCCGCAGCCGAATCCTCAACCGCTCCGTTTTCAGTGGCCCGAAAAACCGCCGCCCAGATGCAGGCTTCGCCGGAGCGGGATCATTTAACCGCCGAGGTCGCCCGCGTTGCGATTCGCCTCGGAAAGTCAGCGGACGCTCAAGGTTTAGCCGATTCGCTTCCACCTTTTCTCCACGCTTCGGTGCTGCTCGAACTCGCGTCTGCCCTGCCGGCTGAACAAGCGGACCGCGCCCAGCTTTTGGTGGGTATTGCCCAGCGGGACCAAGAGCTGACCCTCGACTGGCACAAGAGCCGCGTCAGTCGGTTGCTCGCCGTGACTCAGGCCAGACTCGGCCTGCTTGAATCCGCCGCAAAGACCGCCCGTGAAGTGCCCGATACCGAGGACCGGGCGTTTGCCCTGAGGGATGTTGTGCGCGAGCTGTCCCGCCGGGACGAAGTAGCGCGTGCCCGCGGGCTGGCCGATGCGATCGAGGAGAATCGCCGCTACGGCACCTACCGCCAAAAAGCGGGCGCGCTCTCGGCCATCGCCCTCGCGCTTTACCAACGCGGCGACCGGACGGAGGCCGAGGCGTTACTCACCCAGGCCGCAGCGCTCTTGCCTAAAAAACCCGGCTGGAGCGACGGCGAGGCCCTGCGCGATGTCGCGGCGGCCCAGCTCGCATGTGGTCAAATCGACGCCGGCCGCGAGCTCCTCGCCCGGGCCGAGACGCTCGCCCGGGGCATCGCCGGAGCCTGGCGCGTTTCGGAGCTGAGCGCGGTGGCGAAGGTTTGGCTCGCCGGCGGTGAGCATGAGCGCGCCCGGTCTTTGATGCAGGACGCCGAGAAAGCACTCTCCTCAATTCCGCCCACGGAGCGCGCGCCGGAGTCGCTCACGCTCGCCCGCGTTCAACATACGGCGGGGAACCTCAACGCCGCCCGCGCGTTGATCCGAGCGGTGTTAAATGATGACGCTGGCGAGAGCGACGCCGAGGCCAAGCGGGCTCGTCAGGTGCGGGCCCTCTTGGTGTGGGCGGAGTTGTTCGGCGATGAGGCCGTGGCGGAACTGAAGCCGTAAAACGAACGGTCGAGCACGGACACGCTCGCCCGCGCTGGCGGCTCCACCGGGTCACACAGGTTGCCGTGTGTAGGAGCCCGCTTGCGGGCGATTTTACGCTTCGATCGCGGGCGATTTTGAGGCTTCCGATCGAGGGCGATTTTAGGCTTCGACGTTCCCCCCCTCTGCAAATCGCCCGCGAGCGGGCTCCTACCCCAGAAACCTCCAAGCCGCCGCAGCCCTCAACGGCTCCGGTTTTCTGCCTGCAAAGCCTCATACCAACGTCCCTTAAGTTCTAGTCGTTTGTCATTGCGAGGTGCGCGAAGCGCGCCGTGGCAATCCATGGATTGCTTCGTCGCTGTGCTTCTCGCAATGACAGTCTGTTGATCAAGGGACGTGGGTTTCAGAGCTTCGCATCGAGGTGCGAAGCGAGAGCTCAATCAATTCGACACAAAAAAAGCGGTGCCGTTTAGGGCACCGCTTCTTGTGACCACGGAAGTGAGCCTTCCGCGAATCGAACCGAGCAAATTACTTGATCTCGTAGACCTCGAAGATCACTTCGCCCGCGCCACCTTTGCCGGTGATTTGGGTGGTGTAGCTGCCGGGAGCCAACGTCCGGATAAGCACCGCGTCACGGCTGCCTGCCGTGAGCGCGAACGAGCCGGCGTTCCGGGTCAGGTCAACAATCTGTTGGCCACTCCAGTCATCGTTCAACGCGATTTCGTTGGTGCCTTGGAAGAGCTTGAGCACGGGATCGGCGAGGAACCCGGCGATTCCGAAGCCGGCGAGACCAGGGCCAACCGCGCGGATCAGCACGGTCTTGGACTGGGTACCGTCGAGAGTGAATCCGCCGAAGAAGATCCCGTTCGCCGCCAGCGTCAGCCGGTTCGAAAGCGCATAGAGCTTGGTCGTCGATCCGCTCACCACGGGCTGATCGGGATTTGCGGCATCGGCATCGGTCAGGTAGCCGAGAGCGGAGATCGCGCTCCAGCCCTTGGCCCAGTTAGCGGACGAGAAAGCGCCGATGTAATTCGTGACGCTGAAGAAACCGTCCGCCGGAGGCGTGCGCGCTCCGCTGAGAGCAGGGCTGCCGGTCGCCGGACGTGGGTCGAGCCCCTTGTTGCGCGTGCGGCTGATGCCGGTCAGCAACGGATCGGTGTTGATCTGATTGGCCTGAGCGGCCGCCGTGAGGTGAGCGACGGTATAATTCGTCGCTGGCGCGGCGCCGCCGGAGGTGGCGTTGGGCGCGGTAAACATTTGGGTGTTGCCCGAGCCGGCGCCGAAGGTGCCGAAGATGCTGTTGCCGATCGCGAGATCACCGGCAGCGAGACGCTTGGCGCTGTCCTGCGCTTGAGCGCTTTCGGTCTCCAGGCGGACCGCATAATTGCGGTAATCGTGGAGAATCATGTTGTAGATCTTGCCGCCCGTATTGTCGCGGAAGATGAGGCCGTTGCTCGCGGTGTTGGTTGAGGTGGCACCGGAGCCGATCAGGGTGAGGTTGTAGAGCTCTGGCATGGCGTAGGGCTGGCCGTCTTCGGGCGAGGTACCGCCGTCCATTTCCATGGCTTGATTACCTTTGTCGGAAGCGCCGACGCCGAACCAAAATTGACCCTTGCCGCGGAAGCCTTCGTCCCAGTCGAAGTTGTCGTCGTCGTTGTAAGAGCTGATCAGATACTTCGAGTTCACCGTGCCGCCAAACCACTCGTAGCCATCATCGTTGCCGGCGTAGACGTCGACATACTCGATGGTCGTGCCGCGACCGACGCCACCCATGGTGAGGCCGTTGAGCTCGACATTGGCCGCCACGATCGCGCCGCTGTGGCGGATTTGGACGTAGCGGAACACGCCGGAGTTGTCGTCATCATCCGTGCCGCCGTAGGTGCCGAGCGGCTCGGTCGTCGGGATGCCTTCGACGTTGCCTTGACCGCTGGCGGTGTTGAGACGCGAACGACCGAGGATTACGACGCCGCCCCAAAGGCCGCGTTCGGCTTGGGTGAGGTTGCCCGTGAGCAAATCGGCCTCGGCGGTGAAAATAATCGGGGTCGTCGCCGTGCCTTGAGCGTTAATTTTCGCTCCACGCGCAATCACGAGTGCGGTCGCGTCAACCGGATTGGCCTTCGGACGGCCCTTGATTACGGTGCCGGGCTCGATGGTGAGCGTGGCGCCGTTGGTGACGTAGATTTTGGTCTCGAGCAGGTAGGTGTTGGCGCGGGTCCACGTGGTGTTGGCCGTGACATTGGCGGTGACGACCACGGTGTTTTGAGCGAGCAGCGCGGCCGGAGCAGCGAGCAACGCGAGGATGGAACTGAGCAAGGAGCGTTTCATGCGGTTGTATTTTTGTTCTTCGATACGGGTTGAACTGACTAAAGTGACGGGAAATTCGGACGGGCTCAGAAGCCGTAGCCGAGACTGAGGGAGAAACTGCGGCCGCGTTCGCGCTCATAGCGGACGTAGTCGACGCCACGGAAGGTCTGCGTGGCCTTTTCCGCCGGGTTCAGCAGGTTTTTCGCGGCGAAGCCCACTTTCCACCGGTCCCCAAATTTCTGCGAAAGAATGAAATCGAGCTGTGCCGCAGGCTGCTCGTAGATATCGGGCGTGCCCGGCGGGCTCACCAGCGCGAGGCGTTCGCCAAAGAGATTGTAGTAGAGACTCGCCGAGGTGCGCGTGCGCGGATTGGAGTAGCTAAGATCACCGTTTACCAAGTGATTCGACTGACCGGCGAGCGGGCGGGTGTCCGGCGCGCTAGGATCGAAAAGGCGGGCAACGCGAAGTTCCCCGGGCGAAACATCCACCGTCGATTCGACCACCGTAAGATTCAGCCCAAAGGTGAAATTCGTCAGCGGAGCCCAGAGCCCACCGAGTTTCTGCCGCAGCTCGAACTCAGCTCCGTAGACGCGGCCCTTCTCGGGATTCTGGAACTGAAGTTCGCCTTGATTGATGATGACTCCCGTCGGTGCGAAAATCGCTTTCTCGATCGGGTTCTTCATATCCTTCAGGAAGGCGCTGACGGCGACGATGCGCCCCGGACCGGTGAACCACTCCCAGCGCAAATCATAGTTGTCGATGAGCGTGCGCTTGAGGTCTGGGTTGCCGATGAAGACGAAGTCGCCGACAAACTCGAAGGTCTCGTAGGGCGCCAGTTCGCGGAAATTTGGACGCGCCAACGTGCGGCCGAAGGCGGCGCGCAGGTTCATCTTTGGTCGGAGTTCGTAGACGAGATTGAGCGAAGGCAGCGTGTCCCGCAGGTCGAGGACGCCCTTGCGCCGCGTCGGGTCTTGGCTCGTCACCAGCATGTCGGTCGTCTCGATGCGGGCACCGCCGATGGCGCGGAGCCGGTTGGTGAGCGGCACCTCGGCCATGAGGTAGTAACCGTCTACATCCATCGTCGCGTCGTAGTTGTTACGCGGCGCGGAGGTGTCTTGGAGGTAAAGGGTGTCGTTAGTGAACCGTCCGGTGGCCGGGGTGACGTTACCGACGAATTGCGGCAGGAAAAAGGTCTGGTCATTGCCGTCGAAACGCCTACCGAGCGCCCGATAAAGGTACTGCCGCTCGCGAAACGCGCGCTCGACTTGGGCGATCGCGAAACCGCTTTTGAATTTATACTCGTTCCCGTTGGCAGTGACGAATGGCAGGGTGAAATCGGCGGTGAAATCTTTCCGGCTTTCCTCGAGTTCGCGGTAATAACGCGCCGGGTTTACGAGGCCCGACGACTCCCATTCGAAAAACGTCTGCCCGCCGAGCACTCGGCTGGAGTTGTTGAAGAAACGGGTGTCGGGTTCGTCTTGGGTGTTGGTGCCGGAAGCGGCGGACCACTCGATTTTGAAATCGCGCCACGCTGGAAACACATGGCGACCGGTGAGCTGACCCGAACGCAGCGAGCGCTCGGTGAATTTAAGCGTGCGCGTGGTATAGGTCTGGTCGTTGTCGAGCCCGCCGCCGGCGATGTAGAGCCCACTTTGAAGCCGGGCTACATCTTCACTCGTGGAATTAAAAAGGCCGTTGAGGGAAATCTCGTGCGCCTTGCTCGGTTGCCAGGAAATTTTTCCGGTTGCGCCGGCTGCGATCTCTTCCGCGCTCCGGGCATCGTCCAACGACACCGTCGTGGACAGCTGGGGACTCGTGGTGCCTTGGCGCTCATTGCGGCCAATGCGACCGCCGCTGTAACTCGTGAAATCCTGGCTGTAGGTAAGCGCCGCGATCACGCCGATCTTTTGCCCGCCGACTTCGAAGCGGTCTCCATAGGTGACAGCGGCTTTGCGGTTCCAAGGCGCCTCGGTCTTCGTCGGAGCCATGACGGGCGAGAACAGGCGTGAAAGCCGACCGATTTCCGAGTCGGTCGCCGTGCTGCGGGCCGGAATGGTCTTAGCCTGCAACTCGCCCGGAATCTGGCGCGAACCGTCGTCGCGCCCAAGCCAGTCGGTGCCTCCTGCGTAGGTGAGGAACGATTTGCCGGTCGTCTGCGAATTGAAGGAGGTGCCGAAAGAGACCGCGAGGGTGCGGGCATCGGGCATGGTCTTCGTGCGGATGTCGACATTGCCGCCGGAGAAATTGCCGGGGCGATCCGGAGTAAACGTCTTCGAGGTCACAATCGCGTCGATCAGCTCGGCGGGGAAGAGATCCATCTGCACTGCGCGCCGGTCCGGATCGGCGCTTGGGACCTCGGCACCATTGAGCGAGGTCGAGCTGTAGCGCTCACCGAGCCCGCGAATGTAAACGTATTTTCCGTCGACAACCGACGCCCCGGTTACGGCCTTCATCGCTTGCGCGGCGTCGTTGAAACCGAGCCGGCTCATCTGGTCACTCCCGATCGAATCGCTGACCGCGATCGCCCGTTGCCGCTCCGACAACAGACCTATGCCCGAACTGCGCACCACCTCCGCCGCGACGCCAAACGCCGCCATCGTGATCGGCGCCTCGGCCGTCGCGGGCGCAACCGCCAAATCCAACTTCGCGATCTCTACTGTAGACACCGCAACGCCCGTCACCGACTGGCGCTGAAACCCGGCCTTGTCCACGGTGAGACTGTGTTCGCCGACTGGAATATCCTCGATGCGAAACACGCCGTTCAAATTTGTCTCCCCTGTTTGGCCGGCGATCGTGAGCGACACGCCGATAACCGGCAGGCCATTCGCCGTACTGACCACTCTGCCGACAAGCACGCCCTTCCCATCGGCGTTTTGGGCCGAGGCGACGGCGAACAAGGAAAGAAAAAGGACCGTGGAGAGAAGCGCCCGAAGCGCCGCGCATTTGATCATGAGAACACTACCGCCGGACCGAAAAATGCCCTGCAATGCTATACTCTCGGTGTCGCCAACACGTCACCATTCCGTCACGCAACCGTAACAATCTCTCGGCGCTTCGGCCACCGGCCGCAGTCTCGCCCTGCCCTAGCAGCGCCGGTCAAAAAAACCAAAAGAAAAAAATCCCGAGCAATCTTCACTCGGCGTTCACGCAGGGCAGGAATTCCGTGCCTTAGAGCTCAAAACATAGCGAGCGCCTACCTCAACGTTCTATCTGGCAGGACGCGACGGAACTCTGGCCGCGGGATGTCGCTGGCGATTAAAAGTTGGGCCGGTTCAATTTGGCGCCGGCTAGGTTTGCTATCGCGCAAAGCCACCGCCCCGAGAAAGCGGCCATAGGCTGCGGCGAACATTTCAGGGGAGAGAATTCAAGTGCCGCCGGTAAAACCAGCGGGCGCGTGGCTCGGACCGTGCGCGTCCCGGCCGCCGGCTCAATCGTAAGCGTGCAACGGCTCGGGCTCCATATCCGCCGTGAGACTGACGAGGCCGCGGAGCGACGAGAAATGCTGACTGAGGTCGAAATCGCCGCCGAGTCCGCCGATCAGCTTGTCGAACAGATCGCGCTTCGATGCCTTGAGCGCTTGGATGCGCTCCTCGATCGTGCCGGCGGTCACCATCCGGTAGACGAAGACGGTGTTCGTCTGCCCGATGCGATGCACGCGGTCCACGGCCTGCGCCTCGACGGCGGGATTCCACCATGGGTCTAGCAGAAAAACATAATCCGCCGCGTGCAACGTGATGCCGGTCCCCGCCGCCTTCAGCGAAACCAGCATCGCCGCCGCCCCGGGCGCGGTCTGGAACTGCTGCACCGGTTTCGTGCGATCGATCGTCATGCCCGTCAGTTCGTGGCGCGGGAGATCAGGGAACTGGGCCGCGAGCGCCGTCCGCACCCGCTCGAGCAGCATCACGAACTGGGAGAAAATCACGACCTTGTGCCCGCTGCCCACGATCTCCGTGAGCTTTTCCATCAGCAGGTTGATCTTCCCGGAATCGCTCAGCGGCGCCTCCATCCACGGCAGCATGTCGGGATCGCAGCACGCCTGCCTCAGGCGCGTCAGCAACGCGAGAAAGCCAAACGACTTTTCCCGCATCGCCGACCCGATGTCGTCCCCGAGCCGGTCCAAACCCTCCGAACAGATCCGGGCGTATTCCGCCCGCTGCACGTCGGTGAGCGGGCAAATCAGATCGATCTCCACTTTCTGCGGGAGCTCTTTTGCGACCTCATTTTTCGTGCGGCGCAAAATGAACGGTGCGAGTTGCGTGCGCAGGCGGGCCAGTGTGCCCTCCCGGTCCGAGATCAACGCCGACTCAAACGCGGATCGGGACCCGAGCAGTCCGGGCAGCAAGAACCGAAAGATACTCCAAAGATCGAGCTGCCTGTTTTCCAGCGGCGTGCCCGTGAGCACGATCCGGTGTTTGGCGCGCACGGCGAAACAGGTCTGCGTGATCTTCGCGTCGGGGTTTTTGATGAACTGCCCTTCATCAAGGATGGCATAGCCGAAATTCACCCCGGCCAGCAGCGCCCGGTGTTTTCTGAGCTGGGTGTAGCTCGCGATCCAGATGTTCACCGGCGCTTGATTCGTAAAGTCGTGCCCGGTCTTCAACACATCGACGGTGAGTGCGGGGAAGAATTTCGCGGCCTCTTCTCGCCAGACCGGCACGACACTCGCGGGACACACGATCAGGTTCGTCAGACCCGCTGCCGGCCGGGCGGTCAGCAGCGCCAGCACTTGGAGCGTTTTCCCCAAGCCCATTTCGTCCGCCAATAAACCGTGGCAGTCCACGTCACACAGGTGGTGCATCCATTCCACGCCGCGCCGCTGATACGGCCGCAAGAGCCCCGGCAACTCCGGCGGCTGCGCCGGCGGGGCCAGCACCTGCCGACGCCACGCTTCCATTTCCGGCGAAAGCGTGAGGCGCAGCTTCGTGTCGTTGAACAGCGAGAATACCAAGTAGGGCGAGAGCGGGCCGCCCTCAGC
>CAMBRG010000066.1 GCA_945869845.1 Opitutus sp. GAS368
CATCAGCTACGGCGCGACCGACGAATTTGGTTTCAACGCCGTGGACAAACGCGTCCATGTCCACGATTTCCAAGCGACGATTTTGCACCAACTCGGCCTCAACCACGAGAAGCTCACCTACAAATTCCAGGGCCGCCAATTCCGCCTCACCGACGTCCACGGCCACGTCATCAAAGACATTCTCGCCTGAACCGTTTTCTGTGCGGCCGGCTCGTCGCTCCTCATCCCGCGCTGACCGACCGCAATTTCTCCTTGGCCTGCCCGCCCCGTCTGCTGTTTCTAACTCCATGCTCACCCCTCGTAACTTGATCGCTTTCGTGGCCCTCGCCGCTTTCTCCCTACCCTCGTCCGCCGCCGAGAACCAACTTACCCCCGCCGAAAATTCTGCGGGATGGACCCTTCTCTTCGACGGCCAGACTCTCAACGGCTGGCGCCCCTACGCCGGCAAACCTGTTGGGGGTTGGGAAGTCAAAGACGGCACCCTCCACGCCATCGCCAAAGTCAAAGGCGTGGAACTTATCACCGAGAAAAAATACGACAACTTCGAGTTTTCCTGGGAGTGGAAAGTCCCGGTCGCCGGCAATAACGGCGTGAAGTATTTCGTCACCGAAGCGCGCACCAAATCGCCCGGCCACGAATATCAGATGCTCGACGACAACGGCCACCCCGACGGCAAGATCGGCCCTCACCGCCAGACGGGCGCTTTCTACGACGTCCTCCCGCCCGCCGCCGACAAACCCTCGCGCACGCCCGGCGAATGGAATTCCTCCCGCCTCGTCGTGCAGGGCAACCGCGTCGAGCACTGGCTCAACGGCAAAAATGTCCTCACCTACGAACTCGGCAGCGACGCCGTGAAAGCCGGCCTCGCCAAGAGCAAATTCGCGAAAGAAGCCGGCTTCGGCGACAAGATCACCGGCCACCTCATGCTCACCTACCACCAGGATGACTGCTGGTATCGGAACCTGAAGATCCGCGAACTGAAGTAGCCCACCTCCGATGCAGGGCAGGGTCTCCGACCCGCCCTCCCACGCCCCAGCGCGCCTAGCCCCGCGCGGGCCAGCCCGATGATCCCATCGGGCTTTTTTGTGTCCCAGGGGCCAACCCATAAGTACGCCCCGCGCCCTCGATCCCCCGACTGCGCCCCAACTCTCCCTTGACACGCGATTGCTCGTTTTTGAGCGTTTCGATGCAAAACGTCATGTTCGCTCAGACCCGCCAGCAACAGATCACCAAGGCCGTCGAGCGCCATCGCCGCATCTCCGTCGCCGCGCTCCAAAGCCAACTCGGAGTCTCGGCCGCCACCCTCCGCCGCGACCTCACCTTCCTCGCTCAGACCGGCCGCATCGTCCGCGCTCACGGGGGCGTGCTTCACCCGGAGGCCGTGTCCGGTGAACCCGCCTTCGCCCGCAAGGTCCGCACTGCCCCCGCCGTCAAGGCCGCCCTCGCCGCCACCGCCGCCGCTCTGATTCCTGACGGCGCCACGGTCTTCATCGACGCCGGGTCCACCACGCTCGCCGCGGGGCGTCTGCTCCTTGCCCGCACCGGCCTCACCGTCTTCACCAATTCCCTCCCGCTCCTCGCCTCCGGCGACATCGGCGGGGCGCGTCTCGTCGCTCTGGGCGGCGAAGTCCGCCCGATCAGCCGCGCCCTCGTCGGCGGCCTCGCCACGGACTGGCTTGCCCAGCTTCGTTTCGACTTTGCGGTGGTCGGCGCTTCCGGTCTCGACCTGGCCGACGGCGCGAGCACCACCGAACTCCTCGAGGCCTCGGTCAAGCAGGCCGCCCTCGCGCGCGCCACCCGCACGATCCTGATCGCCGACGCCACCAAGTGGGCTCGCCCCGCCGCGATCTGCTTCGCTCCGTGGACCGACTTCGACGACTGGGTGACCGACCACCGCCCCACCCGGCCCGAGTCCACCCGCCTCGCCGCCCACGGCGTTACGCTCCACCATCCAGCCGGACGGTCGAAACCCAATGTGGCATGATCGGCGCCACTTTTTCCGATCCATTCTTTATGAAAACCGCCCGCCTCAATCGTCTTTTCAATCCCGCGACCGGTCGTTGTTTCGACGTCGCCCTCGACCACGGCTTTTTCAACGAGCCGTCGTTTCTAGCCGGTATTGAAAATCTGCCGGCCGCCATCGCCACCGTTGCCGCCGCCGCGCCCGATGCGATCCAGCTCACTGTCGGCCAAGCCCCGCATCTCCAAAAGCTCCCCGTCCGCGGCAAGCCCGCCCTCGTGCTTCGCACCGATGTCGCCAACGTCTACGGCACCCAGCTCCCGCGCACCCTCTTCTCCCGCCTGATCGCGGATGCCGTGCTTCAAGGCGTGCGCCTCGATGCCGCCTGCGTCGTCGTGAATCTCTTTCGCATCCCGGAGCAACCCGAGGTCACCGACCAGTGCATCCAGAACATCTGCGCGCTCAAACCCCTCTGCGATCACTTCGGCATGCCACTCATGATCGAGCCTCTCGTATTCCAGCCCAACGCCAAGGCCGGCGGCTATATGGTAGACGGAGATCCGACCAAAATCATCCCGCTCGTCCGCCAAGCCGTCGAACTCGGCGCCGATATTATCAAGGCCGATCCGACCGACGATGTTTCCATCTACCACAAAGTCATCGAGACGGCCGGCGGCATCCCGGTCCTCGTGCGCGGAGGCAGCAAAGCCCCTGAAGCCGAAATCCTCGCCCGCACCGCCGCGCTCATCGCCCAAGGCGCCGCCGGCATCGTCTATGGGCGCAATATCATCCAACACCCGAAACCGGCCGCGATCACCCGCGCCCTCATGGCCGTCGTCCACGATGGCGCCACGCCGGCCGACGCTTTGAAATTCCTCGCATGAGCACGCCCACCGCTACCGCCGCCGCCCCGTCCCCCGCCGCCCCCGTCCGCATCGCCGTCATCGGCGCCGGCCTCATGGGCCGCGAGGTCGCCTCCGCCTTTGGGCGTTGGTTCGCCCTCCTGGATTGTCCCGTGCGCCCCGAGCTTGTCGCGGTCTGCGACGCCAACGCCGCCGCGCTCGACTGGTTCCGCCAAGTGCCGACGGTCCGCCACTTCGACACCGACCACCGCGTGCTTCTTGCCCGGCCCGACGTCGACGCCGTTTACGTTGCCGTGCCGCACCATCTCCACGAATCGCTCTACCTCGACGTGCTCCGCGCCGGCAAAGATCTCTTCGCCGAGAAACCTTTCGGCCTCGACCTCGCCGCCGCCCGCCGCATCCGGGACGAGGCCCACAAACTCGGTCGCTTCGTCCGCGTCTCGTCGGAGTTCCCCTTTCTCCCCGGCGCCCAACGCGCGTTTCAGCTGGCCCGCAGCGGCGCCCTCGGTCGCCTGCTCGAAGTGCGTTGCGCGTTCCTGCACTCCAGCGATCTCGATCCGACCAAGCCCATCAACTGGAAGCGCCAAAATAAATTCTGCGGCGAGGCCGGCGTGATGAACGACCTCGGCCTCCACGTCGCCCACCTCCCCCTTCGCCTCGGCTGGAAACCCACCTCGGTCTACGCGCAGCTCCAAAAAATCTATCCGACCCGCCCCGACGGCAAAGGCGGCACCGCCTCTTGCGATACTTGGGACAACGCCACTCTTCACACGACCGCGTCGATCGGCGGCCATCCCGTCCTACTTACGCTGGAGATGAAACGCCTCGCCCCCACCGAGACCAACACGTGGATCTTCGAAGTCCTCGGCACCGACCATGGGGTGCGTTTCTCCACCAAGGAACCGAAGACTCTTTGGCGCTACACCCGCACCCCCGAACAGACGTGGTCCAAAACCGATCTCGGATTCGGCACGCCTTTCAAAACCATCACCGGTCACATTTTCGAACCCGGCTTTCCCGACATTCTTCAACAAATGTGGGCCGCCTTCCTTGCCGAACGCGCCGGGCTGCTCGGCGACCGCTTCGGTTGCGCCACGCCCGACGAGGCCGTTGCCCATCACGAAATCTGGGCCGCCGCCCTCGCCAGCCACCACGAACAGAAAATCGCCCACCTCGCCTAAGCCCCACCCATGTCACGCAACGGAATCCTCGCCGGCGGCAACTGGATCGTCGACCACGTCAAACTCATCAACACGTGGCCACCCCAGGACGCCCTCGCCTCCATCCTCACCCAGTCCGACGGCAACGGCGGCTCCGCCTACAACCTGCTCAAAAATCTCGCCCGCCTCGGCGCTCAGTTTCCACTCGAAGCCGTCGGCCTCGTCGGCGACGACTCCGATGGCCGCGCGATCTTCGCCGACTGCGCCGCCCACCGCATCACGACCACGCAACTGCGCACCACCCGTGACGCCGCCACCAGCTACACCGATGTGATGACGGTCCGCGACACCGCGCGCCGCACGTTTTTCCACCAGCGCGGCGCCAACGCCTTGCTCGCCCCCGCGCACTTTGATTTTGCCGCCACCCACGCGAAGATTTTTCACCTCGGCTATCTGCTGCTGCTCGACGCCCTCGACACCCCGGGCCCGGACGGACGTCCCGCCGCCGCCGCCGTGCTCGCCCGCGCCCGCGCCGCCGGTCTCATCACCTCCGTCGATTGCGTGAGTGAAGCCGGCCCGCGTTTCCGCACCCATGTCGCGCCCGTCCTGCCCGAGGTCGATGTGCTCTTCGCCAACGACTACGAAGCCGAGCAACTCACCGGCCTGACGCTCGGCCGTGGTCCGACTTTAGATCGCGCCGCCGTCGAACAAGCCGCCCGCGCCTTGATCGCGCTGGGCGTGCGGGCATGGGCGGTCGTCCATTTTCCCGAAGGCGTCTGCGCCTGCTCGGTCGCAGGAGAAATCTGCTGGCAACCCTCGGTGCGCGTCCCGGTTGCCGAGATCGCCGGCACGGCCGGCGCAGGCGACGCCCTCGCCTCCGGCATCTTGTTCGGCCTGCATGAAGCGTGGCCGATGCCACGCGCCCTCGAACTCGGCGTCTGCGCCGCAGCGGCTTCGCTCCGCAGCCCGACTTGCTCCGACTCCGTCGAAACGGCCGCCGCCTGCCTCGACCTTGGCCGCAGCCACGGTTTTCACGCCAACGGCACTCATTGATGATTACCCAAAAATGAGACGGCCCTGGTTGAAAGTAGGGCGGGGTTCTATGACCCGCCCATTCACGCCTCGAAGGCGGGTCACAGACCCCGCCCTACTCCCGAATCGCGTCACTTCTTGGCGCAACTCTCAATAAGGATCAGCCTCTCGCAATAGCAGAGGAGCTCCGTCGTGGCATGGGCGTACCGCCCATGTTCCGATCCCACGGGCGGGACGCCCGTGTCACTTTTCGAACCTCCACGCCGCCCGCCGGACACCCGAACACAAAAAAGCCGGGCGATTTCGCGCCCGGCTAAACCGAAGAGACGGCGGAGCTTTCCGCCGGCCAATTACTGCTTTGGCTTCGGCTTGCGGAATTCCTTGTGCGAAGATTTTTGCTGCGCGTCCAGTTCGGCGATCACCTTGGCGGCTTCGTCATTTTTCCCGGCCTTGAACGCGGCCTCAAGTTTACCGACGAGCTCGATCATCTTCTTCATCTCGGTCTTGTAGGCCTCGACGAATTTGGCCTGGTTTGCGGCCGGCTGGTCGGCGGTGTATTCGGGCTTAAAAGCCAAAGATGCCTCGGCCTCTTTTTTGATCGTGGCCACGAGCGCGAGGGAACCCTCGTTCTTGGTAGCATCGGCGGCTTGGCGCTTCAGCCGGCGCCAAGCGCCGTTGAGCTTTTCCATCCGTTCGCCTAGCTCGGAATGTTTTTCTTCACCTTTGGCGGCGGCCGGTTTGGCGGCCTCGGCGCCCACCAAGGGCGAGCAGACGAGGGCGAGAACAGCAGTGGCAATGAGGAGACGGTTTTTCATAATTGGGAGAAAGGTAGAGGAAGGATACCCCGCAAAGATACGCCGATACCCACCCCGGCGGGCAACTCCATTTCACCGCGAAACGCTCAGGCCAGCTCCAGCCCGCGCATCGTGCCGGTCGCCGAGGCGAAGCGGTCCGTCTCAATGCCCATCCGCTGCAACATGGAGACAAAAAGGTTCGGCAGCGGATAATTGCGGTTGCGGTCAAACGCGAGGTGCTGCCCATGGCGGAAACCGCCCCCGGCGAAGAGCGTCGGCAAATTCGTCGTCACGTGGGTGTTGGCGTTGCCGAGATTCGACCCGTAAAGGACCATCGTGCGGTCGAGCAACGTTTCGCCGTCTTCCTTTACGTTCCGCAGATCGGTGAAGAGACCGTTGAGCAACGTCATGTGCCACTCGTCGATCGCTTTCAACTGGGCCAGCTTCTCGGTGGATTTTCCGTGGTGGGAAAGGTTGTGGTAGCCGTCGGTCGTCTTGTGGTCGCCAAACTCGATCGCCGGCGAGTTTACACTGTCGAGCATGAGCGAAATCGAACGCGTCGAGTCGGTCTCAAAGGCCAAGCGCGCCATGTCATACATCAGCTTCACCTTGTCCATGTATTCGCGCGGGCTCGCTGGATCGAGCGGCACCGGCATCTCCACCTGCGGCTTCGGCTTCCGCTCCCACTCCTTCGACATCTGCATGCGCTGCTCGAGATCGCGCACGCTCGTGAAATACTGATCAAGCCGGTCACGGTCCCGGGCAGTTACGCCGCGTTTAAGGTCTTTCGCCTGACCCGCCACCGCGTCGAGGATGCTCCGGCCAAGATCGAGTTTGCGCATCTGCGCGTTCACCTCGGCGGCCGAACCCTGGATAAAGAGCTGACGAAAAACATCGGACGCCTTCTCCTCGCACGGAATGAGCACGCCCGAGCCGGTCCAAGACAGACTGCGCGCACCCTGCACGACATTGACCCCGAGCGTGAGCGAGGGAAACCGGGTTTCGTGGCCAATGCGCTCCGCGATGTATTGGTCGAGCGAGATGGTGTTGCGAAATCCGCCGCTGCCCGGATGCGGCGCGGCCGTCAGAAAACTGATGTCCGCCGGATGCCCGCCATCGACTCCGGGATGCGAAACGCCGCTGAACACGGTAAAGTTTTCCCGATGATCCTTCATCCGCTCCAAGTAGGGCGAGAGCGCGTAACCGCGACCGGTCACCGTCGGAAAAAAGTTATCTGGCACCAGGCCGAGATTGTTGCAGATGGCGAGCATCCGGCGCGGTTTCGCCGCCGCCGCCTTCGCCGCCCGGGCTTCGGCCGCACGCGCGATTCCGGGCAACATCGAGTCGAGCAGCGGCAACGACAGCACAATGCCTGCGCCGCGCAGAAACTGCCGGCGCGAGAGCGCTTGGCGAGTAGCGACGTGGGAACCGAGCTGGGAACGGGGGCGTGGGGTCGTCGTCATAGAAAAAGTGGTTTGAAGTAGGAGCCTGCTTGCAGGCGGTTCGAGCGGTAGGGTTGGAGCGGAAAGATCGCCGGCGAGTGGGCTTCTACTTGTTGAGAAAAAGCGGGCTTTGCACCAGCTCATGCACGAGCGTGCGCACGCCATAGTGGCCGGCCGCGGCACCGCCGAGGATCCGCTCAAGCGTGGCGCGGTCGGAGAATCCAACGGGAGCACCCGTCGCATAAACGGCGAGCTGTCGCGCCAAGTTGCGCGCCAATTGGGTCTCATCGGCCAACACCAGGCGCTTGAAGTCACGGACGTCGCCAAAGGTCCGCCCGTCGGGCAACTCGCCCGTCGCGTCCACCGGCAACGCCGTGTGATACAGAAATTTTTGCCCGCCCTTGCCGATACCCAGGTCCGCTTTGCCGTCGCCAACCGCGCGGTAGCGGTCGCGCCAGCCGCCCATTACATCGAAGTTTTCCAACGCAAATCCCGCCGGATCAATCTTCGTGTGGCACGCCGCACAGCTCTGCACGTCGCGGTGTTTCGCGAGTTGCTCCCGAATCGTCGTGGCCCCGCGCGTATCGGGCTCGACGGCCGGCACACTCGGCGGCGGCGGAGGCGGCGGCAGACCGAGCAGGCGCTCCATGATCCACGCCCCGCGAAGCACCGGCGAAGTCGTGGTGCCGTTGGCCGTCACCGTCAGCACCGCCGCCTGCGTCATGAGCCCTCCCCGGGGGCTGCCAGCCGGAAGCGCGACGCGACGCACCGCCGCGCCTTCGACGGCGGGCAGACCATAGTGCGCGGCGAGGCGTTCGTTGACGAAGCCGTAGTCCGCCGCCGCGAGCTCGCGCGCAGGCCGGTCGCCGCGCAGTAACCCGGCGAAATACGTCTGCGTCTCGTCGAGCGCCGACTCCAGCAAGTGGTCGTCGAGGTAGTAGTCGGGATAAAGCGAAGAATCGGGCGAGGTCGCGGAAATCTTCCGGAGGTCGAGCCAGTAATCGAGGAACGCATCCGTGAAGCGCCGTGACTTGGGATCGTCGATCAGGCGGTCGGTTTGCGCCTGCAACACATCGGGCCGACGCAGTTTCCCCCGCGCCGCGAGCCCGCGAAGTTCGGCGTCGGGCGGCGAATTCCAGAGGAAAAACGCCAACCGCGCGGCGAGCGCGTGATCGTCCAGCGGGCCCGGCGTTTCCGCGAGATTCAGAAACTCCGGCGAGCACAGCACCGCCGTGTAGCCGGCGATCATCGCATCGGCAAACGAACTGCCGCTCTGCCGCGCGCCTTCGATCACCGGAAGAAACCGCGTCGCCTCGGCGTCGGTTACCGGCCGGCGGTAGGCCTGGGCGGAAAAACTCCGCAGCAGCCGGGCCGCGTCTTCGCCCGGCCGCGCCGAAACCACTTCGACGGGACCGCCCTTCTGCGTCGGCGCCCGCAGCGGCAGATCGTCGAACAGCCGGCGATGTCCCGCACTCGGCCACGTATCCTGGATCGGCCCCTCGACCTCGAGCCAGCGAAAGACCACGCCGGGCTGGCCGTCGGGCTCGGCGAGTGGATTCTGAAAACGCGCCGCGCCCGGGCGGGAACGAAAGAGCCGGCCCGCATCGATGCGCACGGTTTCCTTGGCCAGCAACCACACGTCGAGTTCGTGCGCGGCGGGGTCCACGGTGAGATCGAACGTGCCGAGCCGGCGCGTCTGGAGCGGCGGCAGATCCGAATACACGGTGATCGGCTCGTAGCGCCGGCCGGGGGCGACGTCGTCCAAATCGGGAATCCACCAACGCGTGGGCTTCGGGGCTGGGGCCTTTTTCCCCGGCTCGGGTGCCTTGACCGGCTCGGGTTTGCCGGGGCCGACCCAAGCCGTGTGCCCAAAGAACCGCAGCCGATACCGCCCGGCCATCGGCGCGCTGAATTGGTTAAACTTGGGCTCGATCGGTTCGTAGCTGCCGGCGACGACGCCCACGCCTTCGAGTTCGCGGGTCGCCGGGTCGGCCTCGCCCACGGTGATCGGAACGGTGGCCCGGCGAACATCCGGCTGAGCCTGCATCCCAAGCACGGGAAACGTCGCGCGCTCCGGGGCGTTGTTGAAGACCGAGAACTTCATCGGCCGCGTATAGCGGGTCTGGTCGCGGGCATAGTAACGCTTCGTCGCGGCCGGGGGCGGAGCGACCTGCGACGCCACGACTTGCCGAAGGGCGTAGTCGGCCGCCCCGAGGTAGCGCGCCATCTGCACGTGGGAAACATCGAGCCGTTCACCGCTTTTGTTAAATCGATTGGCCTCGCCGTCCTCCGGGAGCGAATCGCGAATCTGGAGCCACGGGGCATGCAACAGATCGCGCAGGGCATTTTCATATTCGTAGCGGTTGAGGCGGCGCTGCGTCGCGCGACCGCCGGTGGCCACGCGCGCGCGGTCGGCGGTGACGAGCGATGCTTCCAGCGTGCGGGTGAACGCGGTCAGCTCCTCCGCGCTCGGGCGCGCCTTTGCTTTGGGCGGCATTTCGCCCGCGGTCACGCGGTCGAAGACTTTCACCCACGTCGCAAAATTCTTCTCGTCGTTCGGCGCATAAGTGAGCGCGGTCAAATCGAGCCCGCCTTCTTTGTCGTCATCGTTGTGGCACGAGGAGCAGCGGGTATCGATCATCGCCAGCACCGCCTCGGGAGGTTGCGCCGCCGCGCCGACACCCGTGAGTGTAGCCAAAAAATAAAGGAGTGCGGGGCGATTCAGCATCGGGCGAAACGGGGGCGGCGGGGAGACGGCCAAGGCAAAGGAAAGTTGCCCGACCTTGCCATTAAAAACCACGGACTCTAGCGCGCCGGTGTCGCTTGAGCGCCGAGGCGTTCCGCTTCGTCGAAATGATCGGCGGCCTCGAGAAGTTTACCCTGTTGCCGCAGCACGTGGGCGAGGTTTCGGTGGGCGTCGATGAACGTGGGCCGCAACTGAATCGCCCGGCGAAATTCGCCGACCGCCGCCGGCAAATCGCCCATGCTCGCGAGCGCGACCGCCAAGTTGCCATGCAAGTCCGGATCGCTGGGTGCCACCAATAGCCCAGCGCGAAACCGCGCCGCCGCTTCAGGCCAACGTCCGGCCTGGGCCAGGGCGTTGCCCAGCGTGGCATGCGCGGCAGAAGCCGTGGGTGCCAATTGCACCAGCGCTTCGAATTGGACAATCGCCTCCGCCCAGCGCGACTGCTGCATGAAAGCAGTGCCCCAGTCGCGGCGAATTTTCGCCGACTCAGGAGCCCAGCGCGCAGCCGACGCAAACCGCTCCAGCGCCTCAGGCACCCGGCGGGCAGCCATCAGCGCACGCCCGAGGTTGGCGTGCACCTCGGCGAAATCCGGGGTGAGCTCCAACGCGCGCCCGTAGCTCGCGATCGCCGCGTCGGTCCGCCCGGCGTCGCGCAGCGCATTGCCGAGATTGTTGTGGTTGGTCGAGTTCACCGGATTCAACCGCACCGCTTGCTCGAGGTGGTAAATCGCTTCGGTCGTGCGACCTTTGGTGGCCAACTCGCAACCGAGATTGTTATGGGCCTCGGCGTAGGCGGGCTTGAGCTGCAACGCCCGCTCGTAGCGCGCCACGGCTTCGTCCACGCGGCCAAGGCTCCGCAGCGCATTGCCGAGGTTATTGTGCACCTCGGCGTAGGCGGGTCGTAGTTCCAGCGCCCGGGCGAAAATCGGCAGCGCCTCCTCCGCCCGACCAACCACGACCAGTTCGCACCCAAGGTCGTTGTAGCCCGGGGCATCATCGGGCCGCAGCCGCAGGCCCTCCCGCAGGCACGCGATGGCCTCCTCGTGGCGACCCGCTTTTAGCAGCGTGCTGCCGAGATTAAACCACCCCATCGACGCCGCGGGATTTCGCGCCAGCGTGGCGCGCCAGAGCGTTTCACTGCTCAGATAGACCGCGCTTTCCCGCCAAGTCAGGAAGCCCAAGCCCCCGATGAGCAGGGCGGAAAAAACGGGCCGCACCCAACCGAGCACAGCCGGCCAACGGTCCAGTGCTACCGTGATCGCCGCGCCCGCGAGCGCGAGCGGGCCCATGCTGGCGAGGTATTGAAAATGATCTCCGACAAACGCATACCGGAAAAAATAAATGCTGAAAAATCCCAGCACGGGAAACAGCAGCGCGCCGAAAAAAATCGCGGCAAAAAACCCGGGCCGCAGCGCCCCCGCCCTGCCCCGCCAAAGTCCGGCCACCACCAGCACCACCCCCGCCAACGGCACCAACGCCAGCGGCGTGGCCGTAATCTCCCAGCGGGGGTAAATGAAAATCAGATCAGCCGGCCACGCCAATTTTCCGATGTAAAACCAAACCGCACGGCCCGCGATGACGAAGCGCTCGGGCCACGTCTGGGCCCAAGCTGCCCCTTGGGCTCCCGAATTGACCCGCTGCTCCCAAATCGTCCAACCGGCCGCCCCGAACGACAAGAGGAAGAACGGCACGAGCGGAATCAGATCACGCCACGTGAACCGCCCGCGTCGCCACCAGACGCAGAGCGCCAACACCACCGGCAAAGGCACCGTCGATGGCTTGCTCAGGATCGCGAGCAAGGCACAGACCAACGCTCCCGCGTAGGCAGAATGGCTCACCGAAAGGCGGGTCGATGACTCGCCCTGGCTTCTCGTTGGCGACGCGGATGGCGGGTCGGAGACCCGCCCTACCTCCAGCCAGCGCAGCCAGCCCAGAATCGCCCCGAGAAAGAACACCGCAGACTGCGTATTCTTAAGCTCACAGATCCACGCCACCGACTCCACCTGCACCGGATGCAACGCCCAAAGCGCCGCGCCCAACCACGCACCGCGTGCGTTCAATCGCAGCAGCACGCGCCACAGCAGCACCGCCGCCAGCGCATGAAAGAGCAGCGTGACGACATGATAGCCAAAGGGATTGAGCCCCCAGAGCGCGTGCTGCATCCAGAAATTGGTGAGAACAAGGGGGAAGTAATTCGCCGCGGCCGTCGTCCAGATTTCCTTCAAGCCAAGCGGGCCGACGATGGTGGGATTGGCCGTGATGTGAAGATCGTCGTCCCAAAGAAAATCGCCGGGCAGCGCAGGACTGAAGCAGAGGACCACCGCAGCGACCAAAACCAAACCGCAGACGAGGTTTCGCCAGCGGCCTTGGCCGGACCGCTGCGATTCCGAAGAAGGCTCATTCATGGCTCCACCACTCCCACGCATGGATTATCTCCGGGGCAATGCCCCTGCTCCAACTCCCGGAGGAAACTTACACCCGGCCCAAACTCGGCACCGGGTTCGAGGCAAGCGCACGGAGAGTTTAGAACGTGGCCTTAAAACCGAGCACCCAATTCGCGCCGTATTCCTGAAAATTGCGCAGCGCGGGGTTCACGCCCTCGGGCGCCCCAGGAGCCGACTCGTACCAGATCACCGGAACTCCGGTGATATTCCGACCCTGCAGATACATCGCGTAACGCTGGGAGAATGTCCAAGACATCGACAGGTCGAACTGGGTGATGGCGGCTCTGTAGCGGCCGTAAATGCCGTCGGGCCGGTCGTCGATCCAGACCATGCCCAGCCCACCGTTGAAACGACGGTAAGCGTAACCGAGGCGCGAAGTCAGACGGTGAGGCGCTAGACCGTTCCGACGTTGATTCGCATAGGAGCGGGTGTAGGAGATGTTAACATTCGTCCCGGCAAAGATCACCGGGAGAAACCCGAGCGTCTGGCTGTAGGCCAACTCCATGTTTCTAAATTTTCTCTCCTCGGCGCTATTTCGCGTTGAGCGGAAAGTATAGACGCTGAAATCTGGGTCATCGACGCCGAATTCCTCGGCGGTAAAATCAAAGGTCTCACGCAAATTGCTGATCTCATTTTGTGAGAGCGCCACCGAAACCTGGCCCGGAGCTCGCGCTCCAAAGTAATACGAGAGGCGCGTCTGATAGTTCTTGGAGTATTCCGGTTTCAGATCGGCATTCGGCGCGTCTACCCGCTGAATGTCCTCCAGCACGTTGAAGTTACCCGTGAGATTATCCACCGGCGGCCGCGAGATCGCCTTATTGGCACCAATTTGAAACTCAAGCTGCGGAGTGATCTTAAATTTAAACACCGTCGAGGGAAAGACATTGTAATACTCCGACTCACGGACGACCCGAGGTTGGCTGAGAAACTGATACTCCAGCCCAGGCACCGTGGTCGCACGGCCCGCAGCATTCACCGGGAAGCCGGCCGCCACGATTTCCCGTCGGAACCGTGGATCGAACTCCGTGAACTCATTCAGCGTGTTCTCGATCCGCACGCCCACCCGCATCGTCAAACGGCGCGAGAGTGAGGTGTCCGCCTGCAGAAAACCGGCGGTCACCGTCTGTTTGAAATTCCGGCGGGTACCGACGTTCGACGTATACCAATTGTCCGGGATGGCCGTGTTGACGAAAAGCTCGGGTTTGGACCGGAATAGCGAGGCAATCCGATTACGGTCGGCCCGCGGCGGCATGCCTTGCACCCCGGCGAGGTTGAAAACCGTCAAGGCGTTGGTCGTACCGGTATCGAACGGATGCGAGGAAATGTAGCCCAAATTCGCCCAGTTTCCGAAGGTGACGTTTTGGTTGGCACCTGTGATGGGGTTGACGGTGGTGGTATTTCCTCCGGGTCCGATATAGGACCAAATCGATTGGGATCCGACGTCGAAATTTTTCCGCGTCTCCTCGTTCCACTTTCCGCCCATTTTGAGAGCGGTAGGGAAACGACGGAAGGGCAACACCCAGCGCCCGTTCAGTTGGCCGTTCCAAATTTCGGTAGACCACGTGCGGCCAGAGTTCACGACCCGGGTGCCACCGTCGCGGGTATTCGTGTTGGTGAAACTGCGAAGATCATACCAGTCAGGACCCGATGTCTGCCGGATGGTCCATTCCCAGGATTCGGCGTGCGGGCGCGTCGCGACCCAGTCGCTCGGCACGCCCCCGCCCTCGGATTCGCTGAATCCGCGTTCAAGGGCTTCATAGTTATTGACCGATTTGGAAAAGGTGAACGCTCCGTCGAAAGTGAAGGCGTTGATCTTGTATTCGAATTTTGGGGCAAACGTGCGGGTGTAGGTGAGCTTGGAGGAGGATCCACCCCCGTTGTTGAGCGTCGGTATCGTGTTCGTCGCCGTGCGGGCCGTGCCGACCGTGAGAATGCCGTCGCCCGCGACGAAACTACGCCCGTTATTGGAGTTAGCGTTATCATTCGCCGCCACGAACGTGAAGTTGCGGTTCCAAAACTCCCCTTCCGTGTACGTATAGATCGCATTCAACGAGAGCACCAACCGCGAAGTTGCTTTAAAGTCGGCCGTCAAGAGCAGCGAGTCCTTCAGGATAAATTTCGGACCGTCCTTAAAATTCAGCTGCCGGGCGACCATCGGCCGCGTATCCCCGAGAGCGGCGTTGGGATTCCGATTGTAGGCCACATTAACGTCATATTGCTCGGTGTAGGAATTGGCGCGGCTGGCGCTCAGCAAAATACCCAGCCGGCGGTCGAGGAACGACTCCGAGTATTCAAAGGCATAGTTGGGCGCCCATTTGTATTCACGAAAATCACTCGGGCCCTGCGTTTTCGTTAAAGTAAACTCCTCGTCATTGAAGTTGATGCTCGTGTTAACCCCGACGCGGCGCCCTTTGCGCTCAAAGGCCCGGCGCGTCTTCATGTTGATCGTGCCCGCCGGGGAATCGGCGTCCGACTCCGCGCTTGTCGTTCGACTAATCTCGATCGACTCAATCGACGTGATAGAAAAACCCTCGAAACTCGTCGCCCGGGACGCCTCGCCTCCACCCCGGTTGGCGTCCGCGCTCGCCGAGCGAATCCCGTCGAACGACACCCCGACGTATTGGCTATCCATGCCGCCGAGGCGCGGACCACGGGCTTCGGATTCAACGTAATCAAGGTCCACACCTGGCAAATATTTCAAGAACTCGCCGACGTTGCCGTCCGTGACATCGCCGAAGATATCCGACGAAACCGACGTGGTGATGTCCATATTACGCCGTTGGGCCTGAATGGCCTTAGCGTTACCCTCGCGCTCGGAATCCACCGTAAAAGCGGCCAGCTGGAGCACCCCGTCTTTGCGCGTCACCGGGGCCGGCGCGGCGGTGCTGATAATATTGATTTCCCGCACCGCCGGGCTGCCCGCGGTGACGCTGAAGGAATCCTTGACCGTAGCATAGCCGGAAAACGAGACGGCGATTGCCGCCGGACCCGCCGCGACATTCAAAAACTGGAACGAGCCGTCGCCCTCCGTGTACGTAAATTGGTTCGTGCCCTCGAGCCGCACCTCGGCATTGCGCACGTACTCCTTCGTCACGGGGTTAAACACCTTGCCTTGCACAGAGCCCGTGCCGCCCGATTGGGCCACGAGGACTGCGGCGGAAAAAAACCAGCCGAGCAGGAATGCGAATGGCGATAGCTCACGCCAGAATCGGGCACTTTTCTGAATCATAATGGGGGGGGTGTTAGGGTGATCGGAACTGCCGGTAAAGCGGCCTCGAAGGTTAGAGTAACCTATTATTAGATCAGGAACCTCGGGGCATTCTTCCGACAAGCTCGAATTCCAAAACAACGTTGAAAATTTCGCAGTGACCAAGAAAAAGTTGGGGTGCCAACCCCGAACCCCAAAGCAAGGACTGATACGACTGGCTGTTGATTTTCAAACTGCGGGTTCCGAGGTGGCACGGGCATCTGCCCGTGGGTTTGAGCATGAAACTCAACCGCTATGGGTAAGAAGTGCTACCCATGAGTGAAGCCCCCCATCGATCCGCCACGAAAATTCTACAGCCGGCTTCGGCTCCGCGCTCGCAGCCTCCGCGCTCGCGGCCTCGGCAGACCGCGGGCCGACCAGCGACGCCGTTACCGCCGGGCGCAGAGTTCCCACATCAGCACTGCGGCCGCCACCGAGACATTTAACGACTCGACCTTACCGGTCCCGGGAATCGTGACGAGCCGCGTGCACGCCGCCGCCACCGCCGGCGCGAGACCCGTCTCTTCGTTGCCCAACACGAGCGCTACCGGCTTCTGTCCCGCGCGCGCCGCCTCGGGCCGTCCGCCTCGCGTCGCCGCGCCAATCACCTCGTAGCCCGCCGCCGCCATGATCCGCGCCAGCGCCGCGAGATCGCGCGCCTGCCAGACTTCCAAGAACTCCAGGCCGCCTTCCGCCACCCGGTGGGCCGCATCGTTCGGGCGCGCTGCCGTCGCTTCGGCCGCGATCACAATCCGCGCGACGCCGAAAAACGCCGCCGTGCGCGCGATCGCTCCGAGGTTGTGCGGATTGCCGATCCGGTCGAGCACCAGCACCGACTCCCGGCGCAACGCCCAACCGCGCACGTCCTCCGCCGTGGGTGTGCGCAGGGCCGTCGCGTGCACGACCGCCACGATCCCGCCATGATGAATGGAGCCCGCGATTTTCTCCAACTCCGCCGACGGCACGCAGCGGTAGATTTTCTTGGCGAGCGCGAGCGCCTTGCTCATCGCACCCACCTTGCGACTCGTCGGTTCGTCAAAAAACACCCGCAAAATCGAATCCGGTTCGCTTTCAAACCGCGCTTTCACCGCGGCGAGTCCGCAGAGCTTGAGTTCCTCTCTTTCCCCGCGGGCGGGCTCGGTCTTCGCCGCACCGGCACCCGCCCCCGGCCGACCGACGAAATGCGTCAACGGCCGCGCCTGAGTTGAGGGCTTCCGAAAAAATGCGTCGCGGGAAGAATGGGCCATGCCGACACATTGACCCGCGGCGCGGGGCGAAACCAAACAAAACTTCGCGTCGGGCGGCGTAGGAGCCCGCTCGCGGGCGATTTCCCCGCGTGAGTGCTCTGTCGTATCGACTCAGATCGCGCGCCAGCGCGCTCCTACCCGAACGCCCCTCAGAAGCCCTTGAAATGCTTCGGGTCGTCCGGGTCCTGGTAGCGGGTGGTATAGGTTTTATTGCTCGCCGCCAGCTTCAGGAAAACGTCCACGGGCACGATCTCAACCGGGCCTTCGAGTT
>CAMBRG010000067.1 GCA_945869845.1 Opitutus sp. GAS368
AACGTGAAATTCTCCCGGGTTTCGCCGCGGACCGTACGGGCATCGACGCCGAAGGAGGTGCGGGCGCCGGCGGCGTGAGCCAAAGTCCCGGACCAAGCGGCCCCGGCGGCGGTGGCGGGCACGGCGAACTGGTCGCTGGCGGGCGTCTCGGCGGTGCGGGCGGCATTGACGGCGCTGAACGTCGAAGCAAATCGGCTGCTTTGGCCGTAAGCAGTACCGCTCCAAGAAAATTTTTTACTGGGCTCCGCCGTGAGCACGACGGAGGCGAAATCGGAGCGCGAGCGGTTGGTTTGATAAGGGGTGCCGTTGTGGCGGGTTTCGTGGAAGCTCCGGGCGGTGACGGTGACCTCGAGGCGGTCGGTTAACGGGGTGCGCCAACGGGCGGCAAGCCAGCGGTGGTCGCTGGCGGCCGGCACATCGATCGGACCACGCCGTGCCGGGGCGACGAGGGTAAATCCATCGGTGGAGAACGCGCGGCCGAGAAGTTGCACGGCGCCTTTGCCGGCGGGTTGCGTGGCGCTGAACTCGAAGCTACGGGTCTGGTAGGAGCCGGTGCTGGCGCTGGCCCGCCCGCTACGGCCGCGCACGGGAACGGTGAGCAACTGCACGACCCCGCCGAGCGCGGCGTTGCCCCAGGCGGTGGCACCGCCGCCACGGATTACTTCGACGCGGGCGAGAGATTCCCTTGGGAGCTGACTCCAGAGCACCCAGCCGCCGAACGGGTCGTTGAGCGGGACCCCATCGAGGAGGACGAGCGAGCGGCTGGCCCCACTGGGGCCGAGCCCGCGAAGGGAAACGCCTTGCGCGGTGGGATTGGCGGAAAGGCTGTCGCTGCGGCGGAAGAGACTGAAACCGGGGATCGCGCGGAGGGCGCCGTCGAGGGTGACGGTGGGGGCCGAACGAAGGTCAGCGCCGTCAATCAGCCGGGCGGAAAATGCCACGCGGTCGAGAGCTTGCCGGGTCCGCGCGGCAGTCACGATGAAGCGGTCCAGGCGCTGTGGATCGATCGCGACCAAGGGGCGATCACCCGTGACCGGCTCGGCCACGCTTCCGGGCGCAGCCGAAACGGGGCCTGAGACCGCAACGATGGAAGCGGGAGCGGAGTGGTTTTCGGCGCCTTGAAGTGTGATCGCGCCCGGGAAAAATAAGGCGAGCAGGGCAAGCCGCGGGAGAGCGGACCCAGATTTCCGGGTTTGGATAGGGCAGGCTCGTGCAAGGTGAACGGGACGCATTTTGGTCGGAGTAAGGAAGGACATAGCGTTCTCTGCGACGACTGTTTTGCGCGGCGAACCCGCTTTTTTACGAAGAGACGAAACGGAAGCCACGCAATGGCCCAGCTTCACCGCCAAGCGATGCCGCGTTTTCAGTTTGTCGTGCGATTGGCCGAAGAAGAAAAGGCTGTGCGATCGGTAACGACTCGAAGCCGCGGCATGATTCTGATCGAGCTGCGTGAGCGTCAGGGTAACACGTGGCTGGAGGTGGATCGGTCTAGAAAAATCAAAGCGATGGTCGCCTTCGCCGTGGTTTTGACGGCTCTCATTATCGGCCGGTGGCTCTTGGTTCGCGGCGCGATGCGTTGGGTGAATCGGGCGGCTGAACAGTTGGGTTGGGCGGAGGCTAGGTTCCGACTTGGAGAAGAAGTTTCGTCGCCGACGCCAGGATTTTACCCGCGCTGCAATGGGTCCCACCGATTAACGTTCCCGTCGGGCACGGTGACGAATGTGTCGAACGTGTGACATTGTTGGCGTGCGTGGGGCTTGGCCTTGAGCTTCGCCAGATCGCGTGGATTGCTCGCCCCAATGATTGCTGGAACTCGTCCGTCGCCCGCACGCCGTTTCCTCAAAGCCACGCATGATTTGGTCTTTCACCACGTCCACGGCGGGCAACTGATCTACAACGCCTGCTGGGAAGACCCGCGCATCGATCGCGAACTCATGCGGCTCAACGCTAAGAGCCGGGTCGTCATGATCACCAGCGCCGGGTGCAACGCGCTCGACTACTTGCTCGACGGACCAGCCGAGATCCATGCGGTCGACGTCAACTACCGCCAAAACGCCGTACTCGAGCTCAAGCTCGCGCTGATTCGGCGCGGTGACTTCGGTGACCTGTTCGAGTTTTTCGGCATCGGTTCGCACGAGCGCTACAAGGCCGTCTATCGCTCGATGCGATCCGGGTTGCCGGAGCCGGCGCAGAAGTTTTGGGACGACAAAATCTCCTTCTTCGATCCGAGCAGCTTGAAGAAATCGTTCTACTACCACGGGGCCGCCGGCATGGCGGCGTGGTTGTTGGGCGGTGCGCTTTTTCGGGCCAAGCCGAATATCAAGAATCACGCGCTCTGCCTGCTCGACGCCGATACGTTGGCGCAGCAGGCGCGGGTCTATTCGCTGCTCGAGCCGAAAATCTGGGGGAAGCTCAGTCACTGGCTCATCCGGCAGCGCATGATCATGACGTTACTCGGGGTGCCGGCGCCGCAGATCAAGCTGATCGAGGACCACTACCCGGGCGGTATTTCGGCGTATGTGAAGGACAAACTGCGGCACGTGATGTCCGAGTTGCCCGCACGGGAGAATTACTTTTGGCGCGTCTATATGATGGGCTCCTACACGCTGTCGTGTTGCCCGAATTATCTGCGCGAAGAGAATCTTGAAACTCTCGCCGCGCGAGCGAATCGCGTTCGAACGCACACCTGCACCGTGTCGCAGTTCCTCAGGGACAAACCCGGCGTGTATTCCCACTTTGTCCTGTTGGACCATCAGGATTGGCTCGCCTGGCATGCGCCGGAAGCGTTGGCGGAAGAGTGGGAGTTGATCTTTGCCAACAGTCGGCCGGGCACGCGGATTCTGCTGCGTTCGGCAGGGCTGGATCTGAGTTTTATACCCGAAAACGTGCGGGGCCGGTTACGGTTCTTTGCCGAGAAGACCGCGCCGATGCATCTGACGGATCGGGTCGGCACCTACGGCAGCCTGCACTTTGCCGAAGTGATCTGAGTCCTGCGCCGCCCTCGCTCGATGATTCCGCCTGAAGCCCCACCGTCACGGTCGAAGTCGGATCGCGGCGGGATCGAGGGCTACTATCGTTGGCACGCGCGGATCTACGACGCGACGCGGTGGAGTTTTTTGTTTGGCCGCGAAGCGGTGCTGCACCGGGTCGCGGCAGATGGACCGGCGCCGATGCGGATTTTGGAAATAGGCTGCGGCACCGGGCGCAACTTGCTCTCGCTCGCTCGGCGGTTTCCGCAGGCGGAGATTACCGGCGTGGACCTTTCGGCGGCGATGTTGGCGGTGGCGGCGCGCAAGGCCGCGCCCTACGGCCCGCGGGTGCGGTTGATTCAGCAGGCTTACCACGCGCCGTTGGGGGCGACGGCGGGTTTCGACCTCGTGCTGTGCTCGTATGCGCTCTCGATGTTCAATCCGGGGTTTGAGGCCGCGATCGCCGCGGCGGAGCGCGACTTGGTGCCCGGGGGGCGGTTTGCACTGGTAGATTTTCACGCGACGCGGGTGCGCGGGTTTGCGCGCTGGATGGGCGTCAACCACGTGCGGATGGACGGTCAGCTCCGGCCGATCTTGCGGCGGACGTTCACCCCGGCAATTGACGAACTCTGCAGCGCGTATGGCGGCGTCTGGGCGTATTTGATCTATGTCGGACGCCGTTAGAGCTGACCCCAAAACCCTGGGCACGCTCGTGGACTTCGGGCTTTGGCCCGCTTTGATGGCGGGCGCGTGCACGGGACTGGCTTGGGGCCTAGCGCACGGCCGGGGCCCGTTGGCGTTTAACATGGTCTATTTGCTGCTCGCCGCGGCGCTCTTTTGGTTGGAGCGGCGACGTCCGCATGAGACCGAGTGGCTGGAGGCGGATGGGCAGGTCGGGCCCGACTTGGCGCATACGCTGTTCACGAAGATCGCGGTGCAGGTGACCGTCGTGGCGCTGACGAATTTCGGCATCGTGCAACAACTGGGCGCGCGCGACGGCAGCGCGTGGTGGCCGGCAGGCGCGCCGGTTTTTGTGCAGGTGGGACTGGGCTTGGTCCTCGTGGAATTCGGGCTCTATTGGGCTCATCGCCTCGCCCACGAGTGGCTGCCGCTTTGGCGGTTTCACGCGGTGCATCACAGTTCGAAGAAACTCTGGTTCTTCAACACGGGCAGATTTCACTTCGTGGACACGCTCAAGAGCATGGTCTGTGCGATGCCGTTGCTCGTGTTCGCCGGGGCTCCGGGCGACATTATTATCTGGGTGAGCGCGATCACGGCTTTCATCGGCATCCTCACGCATTGCAACGTGCGGATGCAGTTCGGGTGGCTGAATTATGTCTTCAATACCCCCGGCTTG
Source organism: Opitutus sp. GAS368 (assembly GCA_945869845.1). Lineage (GTDB taxonomy): Bacteria > Verrucomicrobiota > Verrucomicrobiia > Opitutales > Opitutaceae > Tous-C4FEB. The sequence continues at coordinate 4,327 of CAMBRG010000067.1, forward strand.
CACCGTTGGCACCACAGCATGGACCTGCGGGAGGGGAACAAAAACTACGGGGAAAACCTTGTGCTCTGGGATCTGATTTTTGGCACCTATTTCGACGACACGCGGCGCCGACCGCCGGCGACGATCGGGATTCGCGAGGCGATGCCGGCTACCTTTTGGGGGCAGATGCTGGCGCCGTTTATCTGGAGACGATTTCAGGCCAAACAAGGAACTGGCGGGCGGGAAGAGCCGAAAAAGTCCGGCGGTAAATCGCCGGCCTGAAGCCGGAATTCTTTGCGTCACGACGGGGCGGGCGGGGGAATTTGGGTGGATGAAGCCAAAGCTGATGTTGGCGATCGGGTGGAGTGCGGTGGTCGGATGCATGATCGGAACTCCGGTCCACGCGGCGGAGAAACCGCGTCGACGCGGATCGTGGCGAGCGATCGGTTGAAATTGAAACAACTCGAGAGTCCCGCGTTGTCGCCGGACGGACGGTCGGCGAGGTTGGGGACTGGGCGCTGAAGGCGGCCAAAACGCAGCGCAAGCCCGTTTCCTCTTTGGTCAGGGCCGCGAGTTCGAACGCAACGACGGGTTCATGCCACTCCGGTGCAAGTGGTATCGCCTTCGCCGGGCCGACACGGCGCCAGCCTTCGAGCGTTTTGAATTGGACCGATTGGCCGGGCGGTTCCCCGCGCGAGGCTCCGACCTACCCGGGGCTGCCGTCGGGGCCGCGCGCGTGCCATTGCACGTGGATCGCGCTTAGAACTCGAACGAGTTTGTCAGCGACCACGATTCAGGCGTCACAATGCGTGGGGAATCAGGCGTGCCGTCGGGCTGAACGCTGACCGATACGAGCCGGTCGCCTTTGCCGATGTTTCTTACGTTCAACTGCACGTTCCAGCGGATCTTGTTTTTCCACAGGCCGCGGCTGTAACCGATCCACGCATCGACGTTGGTTTCGGCCGCACCGAAAAAGGGCTTCGAAACGTCCGCGATGGCGGATCCGTCGGCCAAGATTCGCACCGGGAAGCCCAAGGCGGATTTGTCCTGCCAACGGTAGGCACCACCGACCCGTAGGCCGTTGAGCCTGCCGCCTCGGAATGAGTAATTGGAGATAGCATTGAAGCGCCACTTGCGCAGTTCGGGTCTCGGGGCGCCGTCGAGCAGAGCGACTTTCAGCACTTCATTTACCGTTGTGCCCCAGTCTTGGGCGAGCGTGGTGCCCGAGCCGAGTCCGAGTGGGAGATTGCCGGCGGTTCCGCCCCAGACCGGGTTGAGTTGTGTGACCAATTCGCGAACCGGAAGTCCGGTGTTCCCGTTGACGGTCTCCTGGCGCGCGGCGTTGAGGGCGATGCGCCAAGACGGGGTCGGATTGTAGGTCAGGTCGAATTCATAGCCTTCGGCGAGGATGTCCGAGGTGGAGACGACTTCGCCGATGCGCTCGTCCTTATCGACGATGTTCACGGCGTCGTTGAACTTGAACCGGAATGTCTCGAACATTTTTTGGGCGACTGGCGACTTCTCGAATTGGTCCCAAGCGGCGAGCGCGGCGCCGCGACCGAGGGCCGTTACTTCGTCCCGATATCCCGCGGTGCGGATTGCCTCCATCTGTGAGTCTAGCCGGCGAACGAGCCGGTTTTGCGTTTCAGTGAAACTGCCGTTGGTTGCACCTTGGGAAGCCGTCTCGTATCGGGTCGCGCGCAGTTCAAGCTTGCCCCGGAAGAGGGAGAGGAGAACGCCCCATTCGTCTGTCGTGCCCGTCGTCGGGGCCAGGGCGCGGCCGAAGATGTCATAGGTCTGCCGGCCGGGCAGGAAGTTGTCTGCCTTGTTGTAGGTGAGCGAGACATCGGCGCCAAAGGGCAGTTTGCCGCGCAGGAAAGGCGGCGTGTGGAGCACGAGTCCGTAATTGAACTTCGACACCTTCTGATTGATCCCGGGTGCCAGCTTCCAAACATTCTGATCGATGATTCTGAGGCCGTCGATGGGGCTCGTGACGGTTGCCGGGGCCTGCTGGGACGCGAAGCGGTCCTCTCGCCAACCCAGCGTGCTCACCAGAGTGTGATCCCACCAATAGTTATTCGATACAAAGACCAGCGACTTGGTCTCCTCGAAACTGTGATCGCCGCCGATGGTCGTCTTGCTCAAATCGTAGCGGGGATTGTTGAGCACACTAAACGTGCCGGTCTGAAACTGGCCGAGGGCGACGGGGGTCGCATTGGGCCGCTGATAATAGAGCGCGGTGAGCGAGGACTTGCCGTCGATGTTCTGGACCGCAGTCACGCCTTGGATGCCGGCGTTCCGCGGGGAAGCCGCGGTGAGTAGGCTGGGCCCGAGATAGCTCTGGCGCATGATGGAGCGTTCGTTGCTGCCGACCGCAATGATCCGGTCGGCCGGATTGACGAGCTTCGCCACTTGGTAATCTAGGCCCAAGGTATCGAGCCGCCCGCCATAACCGTAGTTTTCGCGGTTCTGATTGGTATAGGAGCCGGTAAAAATGTGGCGACCGAGCAACTTCGCGATCCACGGTTGCTTCAGCCGGGTGAGGTCGAGTTGGTAATAGGCGGTGGCGCGGTAGGCTTCACGCTCCGTGGAATTGGAGTTCACGAAGCCAAGGGCCGTGTTGTGGAACGGGCGGCCGAGATTGGGATTGGGTTGGCCGTTGGGAAGATGGGTCGTGATGTCGATGTTGATGGCGTTCTGGCGGAATTGAAGGGGCTGGATGTAGCCGGCCTCCAGTTTTTGCCAGTCGTAGGCCACTTCGATGCCGGCGTTTTGGCCGAGACGTTGCTCAAAGCTGGTGTTGAAGGTGTCCCAGAACGCCCACTCGCGCTTGTTGGGGCCTTCGATCAATTGATCGTAGAAGTTGTAGATCGAGGTGTCGGTCAGTCGGAAATCGCGCCAGAAATCCCGGAGCGCCGGATTGGTGGCCGCATTCTTCTGCTGCAGGTAATTCTGCGAGGTGTTCAGGCGCCGGAATCCGTCATTGGCGTAGGCGCCGGTGGGGGTGAGGCGCACGCGGTTGTTAAACCCCTCGATCGCCTGAATGGCAGGATTCAGACCCGTGATGCCGAGACGCGAAGAATTCGGATCCTCCGCGAACAGATGCAAACTCTGGGAGGCCGAGCTGATGAGGTTACCTTGGATTCCGCCGGTGGCGTTAAACACTTGAAGATTGGGATCGGTCGGCGCCGTGCCCAGATAGCGGCCAATTCCTGTGGTCGGATCGTAAACGGGTTTCCCCAGAGCCCACCACCATGAGACCTGATCGATGGGCGTGGTGGTGTAGGGTTTGTTGGAGGTTTGCTTGGCCGATTCGGAGCCGATTCGGAGCGTCGCATCTTTCCACGGACGCACGGTCCCGGTGACGTAAAACCGCTTGTCGCGGATATGGGCGGGCTTCATCTGAAAGCGTTTGTCCTCGAGTAAGGTCGCCACCCGGAGCGCCACCCGGTCTTTTGCCAGCACTTGGTTGTGGTCGAAAACCAGACGGCCGGAAGACTCTTGGTCGAATTGCGTTTCCACCCGGGTCTTGGTCCGGTTCGGCAGCGCCCGGATCAAGCCGCTGTTGATCACGCCGGCCGGGCTGCCCAAACCGAAGAGCATGGCATTTGGCCCCCGGTTTACTTCAACGCGGTCCACAATGTAACTATCCAGGGGCGCGCTCGTGATGAAATAGTCGCGAGTCTGCTCGGCGGAGCCGATGCCACGGACGCGGGTCTGACCTTGGACTCGGCGAATCCCGCCGCTAAAATCGGTAAACGCGCCGCTCGAGCTGGAGCCACTGATGTTGCCGCCCAAGCCTTCGACTTCGGTGCCGGCGGTGTAGGTCAAAAGACCTTCAAGGTTATTGGCCCCAATATCGTTCATGAAATCCTTGGTGATCACCGTCACGGATGCGGCGACGTCGCGGAGATCGGTGCGGAGCCGGGTGCCGGCCAAAGTGCTGCTCGCCCGGTAGCCGTCGTCTTTCTCCGCCGCGACGTCGAAGCGCGACAGCACGAGGACTTCCTCGGTCGGTGGAGTGGTTGGGGGAACGGAGGAGGGCAGGGTCTGGGCATCGGCTGCCGTTGAAACGGCGAGCCAGCCGGCGAGGGCGGCGAATAAGGATCTGGGTGATTTCATGGGTTCGGATTTTGTTGGGTTGGGTGAAGTGGGTGAAGTGCTGCCAGCGGCGGAAGCGGCGCGCGTTGCCGGCGATGATTCAGCGCGCGCCGGGGCTTTTTTTGCGGGCGCCGGCCCGGGTTCGGGCTCCACACTGAGGATGCCGCTCTGATCGTCGCGCCGAGCCCGCAACGGGGTACCGGCCAACAGGCGTTGGGCCGCCTCCAAGGGCGTGAACTCACCACGCACCGCTTTGACCGTCACACCGTCCACGAGCCGGCTGTCGAACACGAGCTGCACGCCCGCCTGCTGGGAAAGTCTCTTGAGGGCCACCTCCGCCTTTCCCGCCGGCAGATCGAACATGCGCCGCTCAGGGACCGCCGCGAGTAACGCCGGCAATGCCAGCACCCACAGGCTCCCCATCAGCAATGAAAGCGCCGCGCGCCACGTTGCGCCGGTGGGGGTAGACAGGGGCATACTAGTAAGACGCATCAGAGCCTCCTTCCGCCTTACAGAAATCTTTCGTTCGGCCGCGAAAATTATCAGCGGCTTGAGCGGAGGAAAATCGGCCCGGTCCTGCTGCGCTCGGCGTGAACCGCGAACTGGCTTTCGAGCAATTGCAGAAACCCCTCCGCATTGTCGGCCGCGAGGAATCCGCTCAAACGCAGCGCGCGCAGGCCCTCATCTGTCGGGTCGGCTTCGATTAAGCGCTGCCCGGCGGGGGCGAGGCGGGCATTGATCAGGGTCAGAGCTTCGGCCAGCGGGGTTCTGGAAAACTCGATGTGCGGGATGTGCCAGGCGGAGGCCTGGGCGAGCTCCGCCGGAGAAACCGCGCTCACTTCCGGCTTCGCCCCGGTAGCGGACACCCGGGCGCGCTGCCCGGCATCAACCTCGGCGGCTGCGGTGGTCGCCGGTTCCACCGCTACGCGCCCCTCCGTGACCAGCACATCAACTGCCGCACCGCCTAGACTGACCGAAAAGGCCGTGCCGACCGCCCGCACGTCGACGCCCAACGCCGTCACGATAAACGGTCGGTCGGGATTCTTAACCACTGCGAAGTGGGCTTCGCCGCGCCACAGGGTGACGCGGCGGGTCACCTCGGAGAAATCGGCCGTGATCTCTGCGCCCTCGCGCAGGACGACGATGGTGCCGTCCGCCAAGACCTGCCGTCGCGGCTCGATGACGACTGCCGTGGGTAAGCCCGTCGGCGACATTCCGGATTTCTCGCCGGAAAAAAAATAAAACCCCAGCATCATCGCGGCAGCGCCCGTGAGCGCGGCCATGCGGCGAAGTCGGCGACGTCGGTGCGCGTGCACGACGCGGCCCACCTCCGCCAGCAGCGCGGCTTCGGCGTGCGCGCGGTGCATCCACCGGAGCGCGTTCTCGGTGGAGCGGGTGTTTTCGGAAGAGGGATCAATCGCGCTCATTTAAAAAAAGCCCCGACACCCCGCGCCGTCGCAAAAATTCGCCGCAGCGATCCATCGCGCGCGCGGTTTGAACCTCGACCGTCTTCTCAGCCAGCCCTAGCCGCTCCGCCGTCTCCCGGCGCGAGAGGCTCTGGATTTTGTGCAGGACAAAGACCTCCCGGCAGCGGGCGGGCAACTGGCTGATGGCTTCGCCGAGCAGGGCCACGCGCTCGCTTTGTTCGGCTTCGCCTGCGACATCCACCGACTCATCGGCCACCGGGAGCCGGGCCAGATCTTCGACTGCATCAATGGGGGACGCCGCGTGACGGCGGGTGCCGTCAATCGCGAGCCGACGGGCTACGGTAAACAAGAACGCCTGGGCTGAGTGGATCGGCCCTGCCGTGCGCACGCGCCAAATGCGCAGATACGATTCCTGCACCACGTCGTCCACATCGTGCACCGTGGGAAACGCCCCGCGCAGATAGGCCTTCAATCGCGCATCGTGCGGCTGAACTTCATCGGCAAACCATTTTGCTTGATCCGTGGGGGGTGGCATCGGGAGGGAACGCGCTGGAGGTTGGGCTGTCGCCTCCGTCAACCAAGGAGTGCGGTAGTTTCCGCCGGAGTTTCCGCGTCAACCGTCGACCTTTTTTTCCGGTGAATAGACCGCGGTGGAGCGATGGGCTGAAATTCAGCGGCGTGATTGCGCCGCGACGTCAGTGCGAGCCGGCGGGTGACGGTGGTGCAGAAGGTCGGGGCGTAGGCGGGCATAATCTCGGGCTTGGGGGTGGGGTTCTGCCGGTTAGGAAAAAGCAAAGGGACACACTGTGTCTCGCGGGACGGTAACTTGAGAATCAAAATTTTAGTAGCGGCGCAGAAGGATCAGAAGGTTATATTCCTTATTTTTCAGGAGATTTTGCGTCAACGGCCGGGCGCTGATTTTACGGGCGACGGCGTTAAGCCTCCGGCTCGAAAATCCCCGTCGAAGCTCCGTGGCGGCATCGGGACGAACGTGCTCTCCGCTCGGAGCTGATTTGAATCGGGCGAGCGGTGGATTTTTACCTTTAAAAAACTTACCTTAACCGGGCGGCGAGGCGGGCGGGTCGGATCGTCGGATCTGGTTTGCCGGCGAGTTCTTGTTTCTCGGCGCGGCCGCCCAGGTTTTGGGCCACTTCAGGTGCGAACGTAGCGGGAAACGAGGCGGCGAGTCGTTTCATCTGTGTTTGGATTTCCGGATCTTTCGAGGTCGCGAGGTTGGTCCACTGCATCGGATCGCGGAGCATGTCGTAAAACTCTTCGGTGCCGTCTTTGTAGCGGATAAAATACCAGCGCTCGTCGCGCACGGCGGCGTTGTCCCGACCCATAATCGTGATGGAGACGTGCGGCCAAGCCAGCTGCGGCTCGCGCAACAGCGGCACGATGCTGCGTCCGTCGATCTCCGGCTTGGCGGGCAAGCCGCAGGCCTCGATGAGCGTGGGGAAGAGATCCATCAGATTCACGACGCGCGGGCTGTCCTGCTGCGACGTCATCCCGGGCAGCCGGATGATCAACGGCACTCGGGTTGATTCCGCCCAGAGCGTCGCTTTGCGAAAGCGCAATTTCTCACCGAGGTGCCAGCCGTGGTCGCCCCAGATGACGACGATCGTGTTGTCTCGATTCGGGCTCCGTTCGAGCGCGGCCAAGACGTGTCCGATGCAATCATCGGCGTAGCTCGTCGCCGCCAGATAGGCCTGAACGGCACCTTTGTGCAGCCGGGGATCCTGCTGCACCCATTGGAAATCCGAGGACGGCTTCTCCGTCGCACGCCCCTTCCCGTCGACGATGTCGCTCAGGTCGTCGAGGCGAAATTCCGGTAGGGTGATCGACTCCAAGGGGTGGCGGTCGAAATACTCCTGCGGCACGTAAAAAGGCAGGTGCGGCTTGGAGATGCCGAGCGCCATGAAAAAGGGCTTCGTCGCCGGCTGGGCCAATGCGGTGGCCGCCCACTCGGCGGCATTCCAATCTTTGGAATCCTCTTTCGGTCCCTTGGTGGGGCCCCAACTGAATTCCGTGCCATCGGTATCGCCCGCTTTTAGGCCCTCGCGCTTTACCTCGGGTCGGGGAATGGGTTTGCCGTTAAGTAGATTTTGACGGCGAGAGGTGAGGCGCTCCGGGTCGGGCCGCGAACCGCTCCCGCCCGCGGAATCCTCCCATTGGTCGAAGGCCCAATGCCCCTCGTCGGCGGGATGTTTGTGGAAAATTTTTCCATTCGAAAGGGTGTGGTAACCGTGTTTCGAAAAATACTCCGGCAGCGTCAGGTGGGTTTTCACCAATTCCGATCCGCGCATGTTCTGGCTGTTGCCGTAAACTCCGCTCCGGTGCGGCATGAAGCCGGAGAGCAACGCTGAGCGCGACGGACCGCAGACCGGCCCGGCGCAGTTGGCCTGTTGAAACACGACGGAACCATTCTTGGCGAAGCGATCAAGATTGGGCGTGGCCGATTTCTTCTGCGGGGCGCCGCCGAAGGCGCCGACCCAGTCGTTGAGGTCGTCGACGGCGATGAACAACACGTTGTAAGGTGCCCGAGCTTTCTCGGCGGCGTGCAGCGGGACAAACGCGAGAGCGAGCGCGGCGAACGCGATCGTCCGAAGAGCACTACATTTTTGGGACGGTCTCATGGAGGGAGATCTAGATATTGACGTTGGGCGGGTTGAGGAGAGGGGAGTTTGGCGAATCGTTGCACCTGTAGATCATCCCGGACGAAAGGGGATGAGTCCCCGTGATCCACAGCGCTTTTAGTTTTGCCGGCTCGGCTGCGACCCAAGGCGGGAGCAGCAGGCAGAGCGCGCCAACATGCCGATTCCAAATTGATTTCATCGAATGACTGATTGTTGCGGGCAAACGGAGGGTGAAGGGTGAGGACGCCTCGGCATGGGAATGAGGATCGAAGTCGCGGGATGGGACCGACGCCCTTATGAACCGGACTTCTGCCAGACGGGTCGGGCTCCGGCGCCGATGGCCGCGTCGAGCTCGGCCATCCGGCGGCGGAGGCGTTCGACCAGTTCCGGCTGCTCGGCGGCGAGATTGCGGGTCTCGCCGAGGTCACTCGCCAGGTTGAAGAGCATCATCTCGGGTTTGGGCGCAGCCTTGGCTTTGTTGGCGGCGGCGGGACGTGGCTCGAGGAACTTCCAGTCGCCTTCGCGGAGTCCTTCGAGTGTGCCATCGCGGGAGTAGTAGAGAAAATCGTTGCGCACGGATTTTACGGTGCCCGTGAGCAGGCCAGAAATATCCAGACCGTCGATGGGCCGATTAGCGGGAAGAGGCGTGCCGGTGAGGGCGGCGATGGTGGGGAGCAGGTCGATGGTGGAGGCGAGCGACGCGCACACCGAATTGGCCGGAATCCGACCCGGGGCCCACATGATGCAAGGCACACGTTGGCCGCCCTCGAAGGTGCTCATCTTGCCGTCGCGGAGCGGGCCGGCCGAACCGCCGTGGTGCTTGAAGGTGAGCCAAGGACCGTTGTCGGTGGTGAAGATCACATAGGTGTTGGCGGCGAGGTTGAGGTCGCGCAGTCGGTCAAAGATGCGGCCGACCTCGGTGTCGAGGTGCTCAATCGTGTTGATGTAAGCGCGCGTCGGATCGGGGTCGCGAACGTCGTCCGGCACATAGAGCGGGATGTGCGGCATCGAGTAGGGTAGATAGACGAAGAAGGGGCGCTTTTGATTTTTCTCGATGAAATCGATGGCGCGGTCCGTGCAGCGACGGGTGATGGTGCGCTGATCGACGGGGAGTTCGACGATTTGCTCGTTCTCCAGCAGCGGCGTTTTCCATTTGGTGAGGGCCGAGGCCGATTCGAGCCAGAGTTCATCCATGCCGACGGGGCCGCCCTTCGGTTTTCCCTGGTTGTCCGGGTGGTTCATGTCGTTCGAGTAGGGAATACCAAAATAGGCGTCGAAGCCGTGGGCGGTCGGCAACACCTCGGGGTGGTGACCGAGATGCCACTTGCCAAATGCCGCCGTAGCGTAGCCCTGCTGCTTCAGGTGGTCGGCGATGGTGTGCTCGGCGGGGTTAAGACCCGTGGTCGAGGTGGGAAAAAGCACGCCTTTGTGCAGGCCCACGCGTTTGGGATAACTCCCGGTGAGCAACGCGGCGCGCGACGGCGTGCACACGGAGGAGGCCGACATGAAGCTGGTGAACTTGCGGCCCTCGCGGGCGAGGCGGTCGAGGTGGGGCGTGCGAATGGTCGTGGAGCCAAAGCTGCCCAGATCGCCGTAGCCCTGATCATCGGTGAAAATGAGAACGATATTGGGCTTCCCCGCCGGCGGCCGAGTGGCGGCGCTCACACCGGGAGTCATGGCCAGCGCGGCGAAGAGGAGCGGCGCGAGACGGCGTAGATAGGTTTGGGGTATCATTGGGGGAGGATGCTGCAGCGGCGGAGTTGAATGAGGCTCTTTGATTGAAGGTAAACGCGAGAACGTCGCAGTCTAAGCTAACTCGGCTCGATTTTTCGCCGATCTAAAATTCAGAGGCCGACGAACGGTTCACTGGTTACGACCGCTTCGATCAACGAACGCAGGCCGTGCTGCCGGCCAGGCAGATCGGCGACGATTTGATCGACGATGGGTTGGTCCAAGGCGCCGATGCGCCGACCGCAGGCGTAGGTGAGCAGACGGTCGGTGAGCATATGGGCGAAGAGATCTTGGCGCTTCACGAGGATTTTTTTGAGGCCGGTGACATCGGAAAATTTTTCGCCGCTGGGCAATTCTCCAGCGGAGTCGATCGGGGTTTTACCGTAGCTCGTCCGCCAGCCGCCGATGGGGTCAAAGTTCTCCAACGCAAAGCCGAGGGGATCAATTTTCTGGTGACAACTGTAGCAGTTCGGCGACTCGCGATGTTTGCTGACGAGTTCGCGGATGGACTGGGCGCCGCGTACGTCGGGATCGATCGCGGGCACATCGTCGGGCGGAGGTGGGGGTGGAGTGCCGAGAATATTCTCCAAGACGAAGACGCCGCGAACGACCGGCGAGGTCTCGATGCCATTGGCGGTGACGGTGAGGACGGCGCCCATGCCGAGGAGTCCGCCGCGCCGGGAGTCGGGGAAGGCGACTTTGCGGAACTCGTGCGCGCGGGCCGGATCACCGAGCTCGCCGAGCCCGTAGTGGGAGGCGAGCGGCTGGTTGATAAAGCCATAGTCGCAATCGAGGAAGTTTCCGATCGGGGCGTCGCGCTCGATCAGGTCGCGAAAGAAGAGCCGAGTCTCAGTTTTGAAGGCGGGCTCCAGACCCTTGGAGTAATAGTGCTCGAAAAGCCGACGGTCCGGCGGCGTGGAGCCGAGGCTGCGAAGGTGCAGCCAGCTGTCGAGAAAGCCCGACACAAACGCGTCGGAACGAGGGCTGGCCAACAGGCGGCGCGTCTGCGCGGTGAGGATATCGGGCTTGGTCAGCTCGCCGCTGGCCGCGAGCTGGAGCAGCTCCGCATCGGGCGGCGCGGACCACAGAAAATAGGCGAGCCGCGAGGCGAGGGCGTAGCCGTTGAGGCGGGGACGCGCCTTCGAATCGCGGTCGGCGACGGCGGCGGTGTCCTGCGAGAGGTAGAGGAAGGAAGGTGAGCTGAGCGCGGCCTTGAGCGCATCCTTGAGGCCGGCTTGCGGCGAACGGCCGGCGGCGATCCGTCGTTCGGCGACACCCAGCAGCCGATCCACTTCATCGTTCGTGGCCGGACGGCGATACGCGCGGTCGGCGAAGGCGTGTAGAACCTCGCGCATGGCCCCGGGTGCGAAGGCGGTGTCACCGAAGATAGCCTGCGGCGATGCCGGAGACTTGGGGTCGGCGAGGGGGCCGCGGACTTTGACCTCGTGGATTCGAATATGCGGCACTTTTCCCTCTACGACGCTCAAGATGCGATTCTCGACGATGCCGAGGCCGTTCTTCGGGTCTCTCGGCGCATCGGTTTTTGGCCATTTGTCTTTGTGGTATTCGGCGATCCGGACCCACGAATTGCGGGCGCTTTTTGAGCCATTGGGGAAAACGAATCGCGGAGTGTGCCCGGCATCGAGCCAGACCCGCAGCGTGTGCCAGACCGGGTCGCCATCGGCCAGGGCTACCTCGGCGAGCAGGGGCTGGAGCGGTTGAGGATGATAGAGCGGACCGGCCTTCGCGTCGCCGGGCACGAGGCCAAGGCGGAAAGGTTCGCGTGCGTCGGTCCCGAAAATTTTCGGGTCATACGGATGCTGCCGGTTCATGGCCTGGGCGAGCACGCGAATCTCGTAGAGTCCGTCAACCGGGACCCCTTGCTGAAAGTCGCTGATGAAGCCGAAGCCACCTTCGTGACTCGGGGTGTCCATGCACTCGTAGAGACCGATAAACGCGTTGTTTAGCCGGCTGTGCGGGCGACTCATCTCCTGCTGGGTTTTAAAGTTTTCGTGGAAGTGCCACGATTGTTCTTCGGGCTTTTTTTGCACGGCGAAGGCTTTTTCGACGAAAAGGTCCGCCGCCTCGAGATACTGGTCCAAGAGATAACCGGAGGTTTGCAACACGTCGCCGAGGTTATCCATGTGCTCCTCGCTTTGATCGCGGGGAAAGTTCGTCGTTGGATCGAAGGCGGCCATGTCGAGCCCGAACAGATCGCCGACGGTGTTCAGGTATTCGCGGCGGTTCAGGCGGCGCAGGACGGCGCTCCCGCCGGTGCCGGCCAGATTTTCGCGACCCCGGGCAAGTTCGAGGATGACTTGATCGAGGAAAGTTTTCTGCTCCGCCAAGCTGGGTTGTTTGGCTTTTTCCGGCGGCATGTCGCCGAGGTGGAGCTGGTCCATCATGTCCTTCAGATCGATCAAAGTGTCTTCGTCGGCCGCCGGCAGGAGCAACGCGTCGAAGCGACGATCACCTTTCTGTTTCTCCGGGCCGTGGCATTCGATGCAGTAGGTGGAGAGGAAGTTTTGGACGACCGCGTTGTTGGGCGCGGCTGCTACCGGAGCGGCCGCCAACGCGAGCAAACTGGCGGCGAGGAGGAATGGGCTGCGAAGCATGGTGCGTGGGCGGAAATCAGCAGGTTCGGAAACGCTCACGTGAGGCCGGAGAGGGTGCCGGTGCTGGTGCCAAATTTGTTCACCTCGATGCCGAAACGCTGGAGCATGGACAGGTAAAGATTGCACAGGGGCTGCCGACCGAGGCCCTTTTCCGGATAGGCCTTGTGCTCGCCGTGCTTGAAGCCACCGCCGGCAAAAATGATCGGGAGATTTCCGTTGGTGTGGGAGTTGGCGTTGCCCATGCCGCTGCCGAAAAGAACCATCGAGTGATCCAAGAGGCTGC
>CAMBRG010000068.1 GCA_945869845.1 Opitutus sp. GAS368
CGGGAGGTGCCGGTGGGGGTATCGGCGCTCCAGCCGAGATTGCGGAAGGTGACGCTGCGATCGGCGGCGCGGACGGTGAGCATGAGCTCGATCCAGCCGTAGGATTGCTCGCGCTCGACGAGGGTGTCGCCGAGGAAGACGACGCGGTCGCCGTCGCGAAGTTCAAAGCGCGGGGCCGGCGCGGCGGCGCGGGCGGCGGTGAGGGCAAGGAAGGCGAGCAGGACGGAGCGGAGGAGTGGGCGCATGGGGGAAGGAGTGGGTCGTAGCAACTGTTCGGAGATTTTCGGAGCAGAGGATGCCGAGCAAGGTCTTGTTTATACTCGCGGTGCGCCAACCAGCGGATCGCGCTCAGATCACCTCATTCAAGCGATTGTGCTGCCCGGTCGTTGGGTGACGCCATCGCCCGCGCATTGCCGGGGTCTCGGCTTTAGCGTTTTCGTTTGGCGGCGATGATGCGGAGTTCCACGGCCGCGAGTTTGTCTTTGCCCCGGCCGATCGCCTCTTTCGCCTTAATGAGGTCCGGCAGGGAGATCACCCAGCACGCGCGGCCGTCCACCACGAATTTCTCGGCTCCGCTCTTCAGGCGGGCAAAATCACCGACGCCCAGGACCGTGGAGAGAATGTCCACGACGCCGACGTCCGTTTCGAGGTAAAGGTTGTTTAGGGGTTCGCCGGGCTTGGGGAATTGCAGGAACGAAAGCCGCTCCGGCGTCATGCGATGGCGGGGATTCCATTCCGCGAGTGCCTTGCGCAGAAGTTCGATGTTTTCGCTCGTCAAAACCGCGCAGACCTCGAGGTCTGCAGGTTACTTGCGACGATCCGTAAGTGACCGCGGCATAGCCACCGATCATGACAAACTCGAATCCCGAGTCCGTCAGCTTAGCGATCAGTCGGCTGAAGTCCGGCGTCATGGGCAGCTTTGGCCTCCTGCAATTTCAAGATGAGCCGCAGCGCCCCGTCGTGTTGCTGCCAACGGTCCTGCACCCGGAGCGCGAGGTTCGTATCGATCAAGTCGAGATCGATTCCCGCCTGCCGCGCCTGTTCGAGCAATGCGTTGTCGAGCACCATGCGGACACGAGAACGGGATCATCACGGCCCGCAACGCGAAATCCTATCGCAGGCCGGCCGTGCTGGGGCACAGGCCCGTGAGAAAACTGGGGCGGGAAGGGTTGCAGAGCGGGGTTTGCGTGTGGGCGTTGAGAAAGTTGGTGCCGCGTCGGGCGAGAGCGTCGAGGTGAGGGGTCTGCGCGAGCGGATGGCCGCCGAGCGGAGCGACCGAGTCGTTGAGATCGTCGACGAGGATATAGGAGAACGTTGGGTTTTGCCGGAGCCGAGCCTTTGGCGGTTCGGCGGCGAGACCGGTGGCCATCGTGGCGACGCCTAAAAAAGCAGGCGAAGTGAGGACACGGGAAATGAAGTGAAAGGGATAGGCCTACCAGAGCGGTGCAGCCTGGGCCCGGCTCCACGTTTCCCATGCAGCCGTGAGATCGGCCAAGCGGGCGGGCTCGCGGGCGGCGAGATCGGTGGTTTCGCCGAGGTCCGTGGCGAGGTGGTAGAGTTGCCAAGGGCCGGGTTGACCGCGGACGGGCTCGCGCAGGAGTTTCCAAGGGCCTTGGCGCAGGGCGGCGCGGGGGCCGGCGCGCCAATAGAAAGTGCGCTCGGCCGGGGCGGTCCCGGCGGTGAGCAGCGGGATCAGATCCATACCATCGGCGGCGGAGTCGGCCGGGGCGCCGGCGGCAGCGAGGGCAGTGGCGGTGGCGTCCATGGACAAAATCGGGGTGTCAAAGGTGCGACCGGCGGGAACCCGCGCGGGCCAGCGCAGGATGAACGGCACGCGGATGCCGCCTTCGAAAAGGGATCCTTTTTCGCCGCGGAGCGGAGCGTTGCTGGAGGTGAGCTCGCGCGTGGCGCCGCCGTTGTCGACGAGGAAGACAACGAGCGTGTCGCGCTCCAAATCGCACTCGCGGAGACGGGCGAGGACGGTGCCGACACTGTCGTCGAGCTGGGCGAGCAAAGCGGCGAAGATGCGGCGGTGGATGTCAGGGATGTTCGCGAACTTTGCGAGGTAGCGGTTGTCGGCCTGGAGGGGGCTGTGGACGGCGTTGAAGGCGAGGTAGAGGAAGAAAGGTTGGGTGCGGTGGCGGGTGATGAAGTCGCAGGCTTCGCGCGTGAAAGCCTCGGTGAGGTGGGCGGTTTCTTGCACGGGCTGGCTGTCGCGGAGGAGGGGATTGTCGGCGTTGTAGTCGGGCTCGTTGCGGCCCATGTGGGTGGTCCAGATGATGCGACCATCGGGCGAGGTCCAGCGGCCCTTGCCGCCGTCGGGGAGCGTGGTGCGCCGCAGCCAGGTGGTGACTCCCGGCCACGGGGGCTGGACGTAGGTGTGGCCCTCGTGGAGAAAGCCAAAAAAATCGTCGAAGCCGCGACGTTGCGGGTGGAAGGGCGGAGTGCCGCCGAGGTGCCACTTGCCGACGAGACCGGTGGCGTAGCCGATGCCGCGCAAGTGGTCGGCGAGGGTGCGCTGGCCGACCGGGAGGCCGATGCGGGGATCGGCATTGAGTGCGCCGGTGGGGTTGGATTCGTAGCCGAAACGGGTCTGGTAGCGGCCGGTCAGGAGCGCGGCCCGGGAAGGAGCGCAGAACGACGCGGTGACGTAGCCCTCGGTGAAGCGCGCGCCCCCTGCGGCGAGGCGGTCGAGGTGGGGCGTGGGGATTTCCTTGCCGCCGTAGGCGCCGAGTTCGCCGTAGCCGAGGTCGTCGGCGACGATGAACAGGACGTTGGGTCGGGCGCGGGGCGTGGGGTCGGCGGCGAAGCAGGAGAGGACGATCAGCAGCCATGAGCAGAGCAGACGGACCGCGGGAAATGGAGAGCGCGAGGCCGGCGGTGTTGGGGTCATGGCGGTAAGGCGGGAGGATTCAGGATCCCGTGGCCTGCAGGATAAGAATCCAATCCTGAAAGACGGGCGGGTAGGGCAGCTCCCAGCTTCCCTTGGCGTCGGGTGTGACTTCGACCGGCGCCTCTGATTTGCCGGTGATGGGATCGACGAAACGGGCCGTGTAGCGCACGCCGGCTTCCAACGCTTGGAGGCGAAACGGCGCGCCCCAACGCGGCATGCCCTTCGGCAGATAAAGAATGCGGAGACGGCTGGGGATGCCGGCGCAAAACGGCTTCATGAAATCCTTGGGGGTCGCGGCCGGCGTGACCCACTCCGGGTGTGGTTCGAGGCGCCACCATTCCACGTCCGATAGAATTTTGCGGCCCAGCCCCACTTGGGTTGAGCCCGGCCAACGGTAGCCGTCTTCCCAAGGAAAATTGCCCCACGCCATGCCGTGAGGCGAGGGGCCGAAGGGGCGTTCGCGGGTGTTGAACTGCCACGTGGTATCGGTGCCGTAGGAGAAGCCGGGCGCGCCGGACAGGACCGTGCTCCAAAAGAGAAACCGCTGGATCTTGGGTCCGCTGCCACCGCCGTGCATCCCCTCGAAATTGACTTCGCCCATCAGCGACAGTTGTCCGGGGAATTGTTGGCGGGCAGTGGCCTGATGTGTGAGGGCCGGACCGAGGGTTTCCCAGTCCGCGTGGCCGGGTTGGAGAAAAATGAAGTCCAACTGGCTCATGTCCGCGATGGGGCGCATGTCGCCAGAGTTGGGGCCGGGATGGACGGTCAATGGACGCTTGAACGGATCGATCGTGCGCAGGTAGCGGGTGACTTCGCTCCAACCTTCGACCTGCATTTTCTTCGCCGCGGCGTAGGCTGGGGTGCCGTTGCGGAGATCGTAGAAGGGGAGCGTGGACTCACCCGCGACGGTCCAGGAGACAGGATAGGCGCCGTAGCGGGCGACGATATAGCGCCAGTGGCGTTTCATTTTCTCCAGCCCCATCGCCGGCAGGTAGTAGCCCCACGCGCCCACGATGCTGGGCACGAGACCCGCGTCGGCGAGGGCTTGGACGCGTTGGTCGGTCAGATCAAAATACGCGGGATTGATCGTGCCGAATCCCGGGGTCCAAGCGTCGCCGGCCTCGTTGGACCCGCGCGGGTCGAACGGCGCGATATCGCAGGGAAACGCGATCGCGAAGCCGATGACCGAAAAACCTTTGGCGACTCGGTCGCGCACGAGGAGGTTGAAATCTTCCGGATAGCGCAGCCGCGACGACATCGCGAACCACCACTGATCGGCGAGCCAGAAGAACGGAGTGCCGTCGGCATGGACGAAGTGCCGGCGATCGTCGCTGAGGCGGATGGAGCCGTGGGCCAGCAATGGATTTTGCTTCGAGCGGCGGGGAGCGACGACAAAGCGCCCGGTCTGCCCGTGTAGCCCGGAGTCGGCGGGATCCGAGCACTCCGTGCGAAACTCGTAAGTGTCGGCGACCTCGGCCGGAAACCGGAAGCGCCACGAGGTGCCGCCGGCCCAGTATCCGGGCACGCGCCACGTTTGGCCGGCGGTGTTGCGGACGACGGCATCGAGCTCGATTTCGTTCCAAGAATCGGGCCGCTGGCGGGTGGCGGTGACGCCCCATTCGACCGCGAAATCGGCCGCCGCGAGGTCGGGCAGCCCGCAGAGCAACAGGCCCGCGGCCGCCAAAATAAAGCGGCCGCATCGCACAAGGACTTGGGCCAAGAACCGGAGAGAAAGGATCACGGGGTCGGGCGTTGGGTGGCGGTGAAGTTAGTGCGGAGGAGGCGTTGCAAGTCTTGCAGTGTCGTCGCCCGCGCGGGGTCCTGAGCGAGGTTGGTCATTTCGTGCGGGTCACGGGAATGGTCGTATAGTTCTTTGCCGGCGCGGCCCTCGTCCCATTCGGTGTAGCGCCAGCGGTCGGTGCGGACCGAGCGGCCCATGAGATTGCCTGCGCGGAGCATTTGGGTGAAGGCGGGGCGTTGCCGCGACGCGCTGGGATCGTCGAGCAGAGGCCGGAGGCTCGCCCCGGCCAGCCCGGCGGGCGGGGGCAAGCTGCAGAGCTCGGCGAGCGTCGGAAACAGATCGACGAATTCGACAATGCGGGAAGTTGCGCGGCCGTTGCCCTTGGCGCCGGGAGCGTAGATCACGAGCGGGGCGCGGGCGCTTTCCTCGAAGAGGGTGAACTTGTGCCAGAGGCCGTGCTCGCCGAGGTGCCAGCCGTGGTCGCCGAGCATGACGACGATGGTGTTCGCGGCTTGGCCGGTGCGTTCCAGGGCGGCAAGGAGGCGACCCAATTGGGCGTCCATGAAGGTCGTGCTCGCATAGTAGGCTTGGAGCATTTTGAGCATCTCCCCGGGTTTGCCGTAGTTGGGTTCGCTATTAGTAAAGGCGGCGGCGGGGACGCCCGCGCGGGAACCGGGGTCCGGCAGACGGAGAGAATCCAAGGGATAAAGATCGAAGTATTTTTTCGGCGCGATCCATGCGGCGTGCGGGCGGCGGAAACCGACGGCGAGGAAGAGGGGTTGATCGCGTTTTTGCTCGAGCAGCGTGATTGCGTCCCGCACGGCCTGGCCGTCGTCCTGGTCGTCGTCGTCGCCCTCGGCGATGAGGCGGTAGTTGAGGGTATCTTTGGCCTGCGCGCCGCCGGCGAGGTGCAGGTGGTCACCCTTTTGGCCGAGAGCGGTGGGCTTGGTGTTGAGGCGAAAGTCCCACGAGAGGGCGTCGTCGAGTTTCCACGATCCGGCGCGCTCTTCGGGGCGGCGCGGGTCCCATTGGCTGACGTGGAAGATTTTGGAAATCGACGCCGTGTAGTAGCCGTGAGTGCGGAAAAGTTGCGGCAGCGTGACGGCGTTGGGCATACGGGAGCGGAGGTCGGCGTCGTTGCCGTAGATGCCGGTGGTGTCGGGCCGCAAGCCGGAGAGAAACGAAATGCGCGACGGGTTGCAGACCGGATACTGGACGTAAGCGCGGTCAAAGCGCACGCCGCGGGCGGCGAGCGCATCGAAATGCGGGGTCTGCACGACCTTGTTGCCGTAGGCGCCGACATGGGTGCAGAGATCGTCGGCGACGATGAAGAGGACGTTGGGCTTTGGCGCGGTGGCCGCGCCAAAGCCCACGAGGGACGACAACAGAAACACGAGAGCGATGGAGCGGATCATGGGGCGGGAAAAGGTGCGGGCGCCCACGACCCGACGCAGAAACGCGGTGAGTGGGCGCCTGGACGCTCGCTAGAAATTCACCGTGGCGGAGATCGTCCAGCGGAAGGGAGTCGGGTAGAGGAAGCGATACTGGCCGCTGAGGTCGGCGTCGACGGTGATGGGGTCGTTGACGTTGAGCAGATTGTCGACGTTGGCCTGCAGCTGGACTTGGCGGCCGAAGACTTTGACAGGTTTCCGGAGCAGGAGGTTCACGAGCGTGTCGCCCTTGGCGTAGATGGGGGTAATGCCGCCGATGTAACCGACGACGGGTTTACTGCGGTAGCGCACGCCGGCGCCGAGGGTGAGCTGGTTCAGGTAGGGCGAGTCGGAGCGGAGGGTGTAGGCGGAAAACGCGCTGCCGCTGTATTCGCGGAGTTGGCGGCGGGTGACCCCGTTGGCACCGAGGATGTTGGTAATGAAATTGTCGATCGTATCGACGGCGGTCGAGACGGTGGAGGCCTGGCCGGTCTTCGGATCGTTTACGGGCACCCCGTTGATGGGTGCGATCAAGGGGAGCGTGCCTCGGGCAAGCCAAGCGGCGCGGCGTTCGGCGACGTAGGCGCGGTTGCGCGGTTGGTTGTTGGCCTGGGTGCCCTTGGTTTGGGCGAAATTCAGTGTGAAGCGCCATTGTTTGGTGGGGTTGGCAGTCATCTCGAACTCGTAGCCCTTGCCTTCGGTATCGATGCCGTCGCGTGAAGTGGGCCCGGCCACGCGGGTGGAGTCGCCGATCGCTTCGTAGACTTCGTTGATGGCGTTGACGAGGCCGCCGTCGGCGAAGGCCTGGCGGTTGACCTCGCTGGTGTTGTAGCGGGTCACGCTGGCATAGAGGCGGCCGTCGAGCAGGCGGAACTTGGCGCCGTAGTCCTCGCCCTTGCCTTTGCGGGGACCGAGTTGGCTGCCGTTGATGGTGAGCGTGCTCTGCGGAGTGAAATTGTCGGATTTATTGTAGAAGCCCGATAGCCACGAGGTGAGGTGCACGACCGCGCCAAAGGTGCGGGTGTCGCCGTCGAAGTCGGTCGAGGTCGGGTTCAGCGTCTGCAAGTTGAATTCCCGGGTGACGGCGACCTGGGTCGCGGTGCCGCCAAAATTCTTCTGCTCGTCGTGGCGCAGGCCGCCGGTGATGACGAGCCGGTCTTTGAGCAGTTTCGCCTGGGCGGCGACCATGCGCGACTGGAGTTCATCGCGACCGACGATGCCTTGGTTTTGAATTCGCCGGAAAGCCGAGGTCACACCGCCCTGGGCGATCGGGTAACGGCGGACATCGACGCCGCCTTTGGGGCCGGAGGCGAAGGGGTTGAGATACACCCGCCGCAAAATGCGGTTGTTGGCATTGGTGAGGTCCAACGGATAGAGCGCGTCGCCGACCGGGGTGGCGTTAACCTCAAATAAATTGTCGTTGAACGATTTGTTCACGCGCTTGCTGAGCAGGCCGGTCACCGAGTAGATGCCGAGCCAAGGACTGATTTTGTTGAGGTCGAGGGTGTAGGCCGCGGTGCCACGGAGATCGTCCGTCACGGTATCGACGGTCTGCTGCTGGGCGTTGGACTCGACGTAGATTTTGCCGACATTCGGGTTGGGCTGACCGTTCGGGAGGAGGGCGTTGGCGTCGGCCCGCACGGAGGAGTCGCCCCAGTTAACGCTGGAGAGCCAAAGACGGCCCTGATCCTGGCGGTTGGCGGCGGCCTCGAGCCAAAGCGGGCCGACTTTTTGTTCGATGAAGACGCCGGTGGCGAGGAAGCGACTGTCGGAGCGGTTGCCGTCGCCGCTGACGTTGGCCTTGAGCGGGAGGACCGAGAAGTTGGTGAACGCGCGGGGAATGCCGGCGGAGAGGGCCGTGCCGGCGGAGGTGGTATTGACCGAGCCAAACCAGCTGGAAACGGTGCCGGCATAAGGATCGTGGACGAGCACGCGCGATGTGCTGCGGGCGGTCCCGGTGACAATGGTGCCGAAGGCGGCGGAAACGGGTTTGCCGGCGTTGAGCCAAGGGGTGACGGAATCGCCGGGCAGGTAGGGGTTGCTGAGCACGCGTTCGTATTCGCCGTATTCGCCGTCGAACCGGATCTCGGTGTTCCTAAACGGACGGTAGGTCAGGGCGAGTGCGAGGCCTTTGCGCTTCGCTTCGACGAAGTCTTGCCAGCTCTTTTGGCGGTGGAGGACGCCGTTGACCCGCAGGGCGAAATTGCCGGTGACCTGCCGGCTGTAGTCGAAGGTTGCGCGCTGGTTGTCCCACGCACCGATGCGGGCGCCGATTTGGCGGATCTCGCGGCCAAAAACCGCGCGCTTGGTGGTCGTATTGATGATGCCGCCGGGGCCGCCGGTGCCGAAGAGGATCGAGTTGGGGCCGCGGGAGAAATCGAGCCGCTCGGTGTTGAACGTATCGCTCTCCAGGCCCCACTGGAAATAGTTCCGGCCGAGGCTGGAGCCGCCAAAGCCGCGGATCGAAACGGGCAGGTCGCCCGAGCCGTTGCCGTTGCCCGTGCTATCCGAGCGATCGGGCTCGGCGTTGAGGGAATAGGTGAGGGCCTCGGCCACGCTGGTCGCACCGACGTCATTGAGAAAATCCTTGGTCATGACCGAAATCGACGCCGGGGTGTCGTAGAGCGACGTGTTGAGGCGCGATCCGGCGAGGGTGCCGGAGGCGAGGTAGCCGGTGTCTTTCTCGGTTGAGACGGTGAACGGCGAAAGCGTGACGGTTTCGTCCTGACGGGGAGTGGTGGTCGTGGCCGGGGCGGTTTGGGCGTCAACGTTGGTTGATGCGACGAAAAAGCCGGCGAGGGCGGCGAGCAGGGTGCGGCGGTTCATGGAGTCGGTAATGGTTTTTTCTGAGGAGTCGGGGTGTAGGGTGGAGTCCGACGTGCGCAGAACGCTGAGCGCGCCGGTTTGGGGATCGGAGAAAATCTTCAGGGGGGTGGCGGCCACCATGCGCTCAAGGGCTTCACGGGGCGTGAATTCGCCGGCAACCGGCTGGGTTTGGACGCCTTGCACAGTGGCGGCCGAGTAGGCGATTTCGAGACCGGCCTGTTGCGCGACGCGCTTGAGCATCACCACCGCCGCTCCGGCCGGGAGATCGAAACGTTGCCGCGCCGGCTCTCCCGCCGCGGGCAGCGCGGCGATCAAGACTGCGACGACGGAGAACAATACCCACCACCGACCCGGGTGCGGGCAGCGCAGCGGGCGGGAGAATCGGGGCGGAGCTTGGGGGCAGGGCATGGGGCATGGAACAATACCTCTCTGCCAGCGGAGACGGATGAATGGCGGATTCACGCTAAGGAATTTTTCGCGGGGCCGACGAGTGGCCACTCGCTCACGCTCGCAGCTACCGGACGGCAGCCGGCTCAACGCGCGCGGCGGAGCACGATTTCGCCGGCGGAGGAACGGTCGGCCTTCACGCCCATCGTGCCTTCAAGCAGGCGGACGAAACCTTCGACGTTGTCGGAACGGATCGAGGCCACGATGGGGAGCGCACGCAGGTCGGGGTCGCCGATGACCAGACGCTGGGAGTTGCGGCGATTAAAAGCCTCGATGACCTCGACGAGCGGAGTGGAATCGAAGTCGAGCAGACGAGGCTGCCAGTCGAGCAACTGGGCGATCTCAGGCACAGATACCGGCACAACCAAGGGCGGGGCCAAGACCGGGGCGAAGGGGATCACGGTGCGCTGGCCGGCGGTGAGCGCGGCCAACACGACCGGAGCGGCGGAGGGCGAGCTGGCGGCCGAGTCCCCGTTGGCGACGATCCCGGCCGGGCCTGCCGCGGTTTGTTGCGAGAGCTGCACAATTCCCTCCGTGACGAGCACTTCGAGATTGGGGCCGGAGAGCTTTACGTTGAACGCGGTGCCGACCGCGCGCACGTCCACGCCGCCGGCCCGCACGACGAAGGGGCGCGCGGGATTCTTCGCGACGGCGAACTGCGCCTCGCCCTGCACGAGCAGGACACGGCGCTCGGTGGCGGAAAACTGCACGACGACGTGCGCACCGCGGTTCAGATCGAGGACGGAGCCGTCGGGGAGTTTCTCCTGGCGGTAGACGGCGGTTTCGAAAGTAAGCGAGGCATCGGCGCGCGGGCCGGCGGCGGGGACCAGCCAAAAGGCGAGCGCGACGGCGGCGGCGGTCGCGAAGAGTAACGGCAAAGGGCGGCGCCACCGCGCGGGCCGGTGATGTCGCGCGAGCAGATCGGGATTCGGGGTGGCGCTGTGCGCGGGGCGCCACTGCTTGAGGGCGTTGAAGTCGCCCCAGAGACCGCGGTGGCGTTCGAAGGATTCACGGTGCGCAGTGCTCGCGGTGAGCCACGAAAGAAATTCATCCTGCTGGGCCGGCGTGAGGCCGCGGTCGTGGCGCACCAGCCACTCAGCCGCAGCGGACTCGATCGCGTCGTTGGGTGGAAATCGGGAGTCGGGCGGGTTCATGGCCAGCGGCCCTCGCGTTCGCGGCGGCATTGCAGCATGAAAGTCATGCATTTTTTAACGCCGATGGTGAGCTGCGCCGAGATGGTGTTTTCCGAAACTCCGAGTTGTGCGGCGATCTCGGCCTGCGACAAACCGTAGACTTTCCGCAGGGTGAAAATCTGGCGGCAACGGTCGGGCAGCGACTGGATGGCTTCGGTCAAGAGGGCGAGTTCCTGGTTATGGGCGATGAGGTCAGGGATGTGACCTCCCTCATCCAAGACGGCCCACTCCTCGTTTTCCGCTAAGGATTCCGTCGGCAAGACCTCGCGGTGGCGGAAACGGTCGAGGGCGAGATTGCGGGCGACGGTGAAGAGAAACGCCTTGGGCGACGTGACCTCCCCGCGTTCACGGGCCCGCAGGAGGCGTAGGTAGGATTCCTGCACCAGATCGTCGAGATCGTCCTCGGTCCTAAACCGGCTCCGCAACCACGCGCGCAGCACGGGCTCGTGCGGTTGCACATGGGTAGCGAACCACTGGCCAAGTTCGGAATCGGGCGGGGGCATCGGGGAAGGGGTTGCCGTGGGAAATTCCTTTTTGCGCCGGAACAGTCGAGCGGATTTTTGGCGACCGCCGCGAGTGCTTCCGTCGAGACGCGGGGCGCGGGAGTGAGCGGTTCACCACTCGCTCACGCTCGCGGCTACGGCTCATCGGGTTCGTTGGTCGCGTGACATGGGCGTCGGGCGCGGTCGTTCCCGATCCCATGGGCGGGACGCCCATGCCACTTCAATCACAGACTTCACTTCCGGTTAAACCCGTTGGCTCGCACAGCGCCGCTTGACTCGGATTTTGTGTATTACAATGTCATACACATGGAAGAAGTCCTCACTCTCCGCCTGCCCAAGGGCAGCCGCCGCCGCCTGACTCAGCTCGCGAAACGCAAGAGCCAGAATCTCAGCCAATACGTGCGGCACGCCATCGAGTCTCAGCTCTGGGTTGACGCCCTAGATGAAACCGCGGTCCTGGCCGCGCCGAAGGCTGCGGCCCTTGGATTGAAGACCGACGACGATGTGTTTCGGCTCTTCTCTTGAAGCTCGTCCTCGATACCAACGTCCTTTTGTCCGCCGTTTTGGTGCCGGGCACGTGCCGCGAATTGTTGAAAGGTCAGGCGCTGCTCCACGAGTGGTTCACTTCGGCCGGACTGGTGGCGGAGTTGGCGGAGAAGCTTGAGGGCAAGCTCGGTCTGCCGCCCGAACGCACGCCGCTTTTCCTTGTTTACCGGCGCCGCGCGCGGCTTGTGGCGCCGTTGCCGCTGCCCACTCGTGTCTGCCGCGATCCCGATGACGACCTCGTCCTGGCCACGGCGTTGGCGGCGCAGGCCGACGTCATCATCACGGGTGACAAGGACCTGCTGACGCTCAAGACCCATGGCGGCGTTCGCATCCGCAGCCCGCGCCAATTCATGGACGCTCCGAAAGCCTGATCCACGGGCGAGGCGAGCGTCGCATCGGTGGATCCACGGGACTTGAGTGCGAACGGCGGGGCGCCACGGCAGCCGGATTCAAAACGTGGCGGCGGGACAGGCAGGCGAGCCTTGCCGGATTACGGCATGCGCTTCGGCAGCGCGAGCGAGCGGTTGAAGGAAAACACGGGGCCGTTCACCCCTTGACCCCAAGCCTCAAAGCCAGACTCGGTTCGGCTGCACGGTTGATCGAAAGGCGCTTCAGCCCATCCTCCGGCACGAGATTATTTCTCGCCGGCGATAACCCAGAAACCCGTCGGCTGCGTCTCAAGGCGCCGGCACCTAATCCGGCCTCAAACCCTCCGCGATATCTCACGATCTGCACCCGCATCCCTCTGCCTTGAACCCTCCCATCATCACCAAGGTCGCCTGGCGGCCGATGCCTGCTGTCAGCATCTGCTGTTTTTGTGTCTGCTTTGATCGAATTAATGCCCGTTTTGCCAAGTTTCAGTTGCATGACGCGCTGACCTTGAGCGACGCGGCCTGCGGTTTGGGAGTGAGCCTGGCCCTACTTTTGGGCGGTGGAGCGATCTTATTCCTACCCCCACCGGCGCCCAGCGCGAAGGAGGCGGCCGCATGAGTCCGGCCTCATCACCCCCATCCTCCCCGTCGGCTCCGCCACTTCAAGCGCAGGCGCTCGCCGGCGTGCGCGTGGTGGAAATGGGGCAGCTGATTGCCGGTCCTTTTGTCGGTAAAACCTTGGGCGAATTCGGGGCCGAGGTCATCAAGATCGAGCCGCCCCTTAACGGTGATCCCCTCCGGCAATGGCGGATCCTCGAAGGCGGCACGTCCCTCTGGTGGCAGGTGCAGTCGCGCAACAAGCAATCGCTCGCCCTCGACGTGCGGACCGCCCAAGGCCAAGAGATCGCCCGGCGGCTCATCGGCGAGTGCGATGTGTTGATCGAAAACTTTCGGCCCGGCACGATGGAGAAATGGGGGCTGGGTTGGGATGTGCTCCAAGCCATCAACCCCGGCCTGATCATGCTGCGGATTTCCGGTTATGGACAGACCGGTCCCTATCGCGATCTTCCGAGCTTCGGCGCCATCGGGGAAGCCATGGGCGGCCTGCGCCACCTCACCGGCCAACCGGGACAGATTCCGGTGCGCTGCGGTATCTCCATCGGGGACACGTTGGCCGCCTTGCACGGTACCATCGGCGTGCTGATGGCTTTGCACCACCGCAAGGTCAACGGCGGTGCCGGCCAAGTCATCGATGTGGCGTTGCACGAGTCGGTCTTCAACACGATGGAAAGCATGCTGCCCGAATACAGCGCGAGCGGAGTCGTGCGAGCGCCGGCCGGGAGCGCCCTGCCCGGCATCGCTCCCTCCAACGCCTATCGCTGCCTCGACGGCGTGGTGTTGATCGCCGGCAACGGAGATGCGATTTTCACCCGTCTGATGACCGTCATCGGCCGGGATGATCTCGGCCGTCGTCCCGACCTCGCCAGCAACCAAGGCCGGGTAAAGGCGGCCACCGAACTCGACCAGGCGATCGGCGATTGGACGGAGCGCCACACGGTCACCGATGCCCTCGCGCAGATGGGCGCGGCCAGTGTGCCGGCCGGAAGAATCTACAATATCGCAGACATCGCGGAGGACCCGCACTATCGGGCCCGCGACATGATTCTTAAACAACGCACACGCCAGGGATTCGACGTCGAGGTGCCAGGCATCGTGCCGAAGCTCCTCTCCACCCCGGGCGCCATCCACTCACCGGCACCTGTGCTCGGCGAGCACACCCGGGGAATTCTTGAAGGGCTCGGCTTCACGGAGGAACAGCAGGCGCAACTCAAGGCCGAGGGAGTCATCGCGTGAGTCCGTGGTGCGGCCAAGGCAGGGAAATCCACGTGCAGGAGGTGGCGCTGCGCGACGGTTTGCAAAGCGAGGTCGGCTTCGTTCCGACCGAGGAAAAAATCAAATTGGTCGACCAACTCACCGCCTGCGGGCTGAAAAAAATCGAGGTCAGCTCTTTTGTTTCGCCCCGTGCGGTCCCGCAACTGGCCGACGCGGAAGCGGTCTTCCAAGGCATCACCCGCCGTCCCGGTGTGATTTACGCGGCATTGGTGCCCAACGTCCGAGGAATGGAGCGGGCCATCGCCGCCCGGGCCGATGAAGTGAACCTCGTGATGTCGGCCAGCGAGAGCCACAATCGCGCCAATCTGCGCCGGTCGGGCGACGCCTCGTTCCAAGCCATCAAGGAGGCCGCCGCCCTAGCTGCGACGGCGGGAATGCGGGTCGCCGCATCGCTTTCGTGCAGCTTCGGTTGCCCGTTCGAAGGCGAGATTCCGGCCGCCACAATTTTGTTGTGGTGCCGACGGCTGCAAGAGGAGGCGGGGATCCATTCGATCAGTCTGTGCGACACGACCGGCATGGCCTATCCGGCGCTCGTGCACGAGCTCGTCGGACTCGTCCGCCCATCATCGCCGGAGGCCAACCTCACGCTCCATTTCCACAACACGCGGGGACTCGGCTTGGCCAACGTCTTCGCGGGGATTGATGCGGGCGTGCTTCACTTTGACGCTGCCTTGGCCGGGATCGGCGGCTGCCCTTATGCGCCCGGAGCCACCGGCAACATCTGCACCGAGGATCTGATCCACGCGCTGGAAGTTTCCGGCTACCGGTGTGGCGTCGATCTGGATGCGTTGATCGCGACGGCGGGAGATTTTGAAAAACTTCTCGGCCATGCGACGCCGGGCCAAGTGATGAAGGCGGGCCGGCGATTGCGCGGTCATCGCGCCGACCAGCACGGTCCGGCGGCCTGAAATCTATGTCAGGCAGACGCTCAACCGCTCCAAAAATGGACGCCGAGGTTCAATGTTTGCCGGCAATAATCCACTCGCCTCGCGTCAAAGCCGTCCTTTGTTCCTCTAAGCCCGCCCTTTCGTCTTCGCGATGACCACCACACCCGCTGTTTCCAGAGTCCGCCTAGTCGGGCTGTTTTCCGGTTTTATCGTATTTGCTCTCCTGCTCTGGGGCTGGGGTGGACCGCCGGATCGCCCGCTCGTCGGCGCGATGGCTGCCGTCGCGGCGCTCATGGCCATCTGGTGGATGACCGAGGCCGTGCCGCTGGCGGTCACGTCCCTGCTGCCGCTCGTGTTATTTCCGCTGCTCGGGCTCGGTGATGTGCGCCGCACGCCGCAGAACTATTTCAACGAGATCATCGTCCTCTATATCGGCGGTTTCTTCATCGCGCTCGCGATGGAGCAATGGCGGCTTCACCAGCGCATCGCCCTCGGCCTCCTCAACCGCATGGGTTCGAGCCCGGGTTCCGTCATCGGCGGTTTCCTCCTCGCTACCTCCCTGTTGTCGATGTGGATTTCCAACACCGCTACCGCGATGATGATGCTCCCGATCGGCCTGGCGGTCGTCCTGAAGCTCGAGGGCACCTTTGGCGCTGATCGTGCCCGCCCGCTCGCCCTCGGCCTGATGCTCGCCATCGCCTACGGTTGCTCGCTCGGCGGCATGGCCACGCTCGTCGGCACGCCGACGAACTTGGTGTTCCTAAAAATCTACCGCGACATGTTCCCCTCCGCCCCGCCGGTCGCCTTCGGCGAGTGGATGTTCTACGCCACTCCGCTGGCCGCCATCTTGCTGGCCGCCACTTGGTTTCTCCTCGCGCGCGTCTTTTGCCGCTGCGATGCCACGCTCCGGCTTGATCGCTCGGTCGTCCGGGCTGAACTCGACCGCCTGGGCCCGATGCGCTTCGAAGAAAAAGTCGTCGGCACGCTCTTCGTTGTCGTGGCTTTCCTTTGGGTTTTCCGCAGCGACCTCAACATCGGCGTCGCCACCATCCCCGGCTGGAGCCGGCTGCATCCGGCGCTGGCCGCTTTGGACGACGGTTCCGCCGCACTGCTCGTCGCCCTCTCGCTTTTCTTCATTCCGTCGCGCTCCGAACCCGGTCGCGCGCTGCTCGACGGCGGAACTTTCGCCAAGATTCCGTGGGATGTCTTGTTGCTGCTCGGCGGCGGCTTCGCCTTGGCCTCCGGCTTTGTGCCCAGCGGACTTTCCGAATACTTGGCCAAAGCCCTGCGCGACTTCGGCCATCTGCCGGCTTTGGCGATTCTCGTCCTCGTTTGCCTGCTCATCACCTTCCTCTCGGAGCTCACGTCCAACGTCGCCACCGCGACCATGTTTCTTCCGGTGATCGCCGCTTGGGCCGTGGCGGAGCACATCAACCCGCTCATGCTGATGATCCCCGCCACCATTGCGGCTTCGATGGGCTTCATGCTTCCGGTCGCCACGCCGCCCAACGCCATTGTCTTCACCAGCCGACGCGTCCGCATTGCCGATATGGCGCGCGTCGGCCTGGCGCTCAATCTCATCGGCGTCGTCGTCATTTCGGCTTACTCCAAGTGGATCCTGCCGCTGATTTTCAGTTTCGACCCGACTATCCTCCCTGTCTGGGCCGTATCGAAGTGAGTGGCCACCCCGCCGGGGACAAGTGATGCCGGCGCGCGGACGACCACGAGAGTGGCGCGCCGATAAGCCCGGTCCCGTGGTCTGAAACCTAACGCCGGCAGGTTTTCAACCGCGCCAACGGACGCCGAGGTCCAGTGTTTTCCGACAATATTCCAGACTACGCTCCATGTGTTCAAGCTGCTGGACCTTGAGCTCTCCCGTGGGGCGGTCGCGACCTCGGTTGGGGTCTTCAAGGAGCTGCGCCCGGTCGTAAGGCCGACCGCGTTTGGCCAAGGCGAGGAATCGGGAAAAGTCGCGCGAACGACCACCGGGAAACCACCGGGTCCAGAACTCCTCCGTAAAAACCGGCAAGATCACCGGCGGACGTGCCGTGATCGGTTTGCAAAAGACATGGACGTTTGCCGGCATGATTTCGGCGGCGCGCGCGACGATGGCCTTAAAGTCGGGCGTCCCCTCACCGAGCGGAACCCACTGCACGGCCACGCCGCCATCGACTTCGTAGACCACGGAATCGCGCAGGTGAAACGTCACGGCATAAGGGCCGAGTTCTTCCAGCGTCGTCATGGGATCTTCCGCCACAAAGACCGGATTGCCCGTATCGAGGTAGGAGCCGACAAATTCCTTCCCCGCCGTTTCAATCACCTCGCGCGTTTCCCA
>CAMBRG010000069.1 GCA_945869845.1 Opitutus sp. GAS368
CGGATGGCCTCGTCCATGGCGCGGAAGGCGGTGGACTGGCCGAGTTTGTTATTGGCGTTCCAGATCTTCGCCGCGGGGA
Organism: Opitutus sp. GAS368; assembly: GCA_945869845.1. GTDB lineage: Bacteria > Verrucomicrobiota > Verrucomicrobiia > Opitutales > Opitutaceae > Tous-C4FEB. The sequence goes on from CAMBRG010000069.1 coordinate 80, forward strand.
AGCGGGACGCTTTTTCTTCGATCTGGGCGCCGGGGACGCAGCCCTTTGAGCCGGAGCCGAAGACGTGGTCTAGGTGGAGAGCCTTGAGGGCGTTGTGGGTGCGGATGCCGTGGCGGGAGGCCTCGGCGCAGAAACGCGCGCCTTCGGCGGACTCGTCGGCATGGAAGCCGCGGTGCTGATAAGCGGCTTGGACGAGGGCGTTATGCTGGGACTCGGGGACGACGTGGAAAAGTTCGGGCATGGGAGTGGGTGAGTTGAGCGTTGAGGGAGGTAGGAGCGGGCTTGCGCGCGATGAATCCCTTTTTTGAAATTTTCCGCCGTCTTTCCCGGGGAACGGGGAGACAGGAGAGGAAGATTAAGAGAAAGAAGAAAGCGAAAGATTGCGGAAATCAGACCACCTTCTTGACGGGGACTTCGGGGTTGATCTGGGCGAGGGGTTTTTCGCCGTGCATCGCCAGGATGAGGTTTTTCACGGCGGCGGTGGCTTGGCGGACAACGCTCTCGTAAGTGCGCGAGCCGACGTGCGGGGTGACGACGACGTTGGGCAACTTGAGCAATGGGTGGTCGGGCGTCGGTGGCTCTTCGTCGAGGACGTCGGTGCCGTAGCCGCCGACTTGGCCGGACTTGAGGGCTTCGACTATGTCGGCCGTGTGGACGATCTCGCCGCGGGCGCAGTTCAAAATGAGCACGCCCTTTTTCATTTTAGGGAAAGACTTCGCGCTGATCATGTCGCGGGTCTCGGGGGTGAGGTTGGTGTGGAGCGAAATGTAGTCGGAGGCGGCGTAAATTTCGTCGAGCGTGGCGGCGCGTTTGACGTTATGGGCGGCGGCGAATTTCTCGTCCCAGTAAACATCGAAGGCGATCACGTTCATCCCAAAAGCGCGGGCGCGGATGGCGACCTCCTTGCCGATGCGGCCGAGGCCGACGATGCCGATGGTTTTTTCGAGCAGCTCGTGGCCAGTCTTGCGTTTCCAACCGTTGGCCCGGGTTGAGTCGGTGTGGAAGAGCAGATTCTTCTCGAGGGCGAGCAGAAGGAGGAACGTGTGCTCGGCGACGGTGGTGTGGTTGACGCCAGGGGTGAAGAGGAGCGGGAGGCCGAACTCGGTGCAGGACTTCACATCGATCTTGTCGACGCCGATGCCGTATTTGCTGATGACTTTGAGTTTCGGGAGGGCTTTTTCCAGGACCTTACGGGTGATGAGATCGTCGCCGCAGATGTAACCGTCGACGTCGCCGACGAGGGCGAGCGTATCGGCCTCGTTGAGCGGGCCGCGGGCGCGAATGATTTCCCAACCGGTGTCGGCGAGAAGTTTGTGGTGTTCGCCCGGAGTGTCTTGGAACGAAGTGGTGGTGAGGAGGATTTTGGTCATAGCAACGAGAGGAAGGGCGAGATTTGCACAGCAGTCCGCGGGAAGTGAAGCGAAAGTTTGCTCAAGCGGTTAAAAGCGGGCGCGGCCGGAAGTGGAGCGGGCCGTGCCGTCGAGCGACGAGCCAAAACGATGAGGTGAATGAACCCGCCAATTTTGATCAGTTACCCTCGGTCGAGCCCGGGTGGGCGCGCGCTTTGCTAAAATCGGGGCGCACCATTTTAGCCGGTGGCACCGGTGCAAGGGCTGTGGGCGGAGATTTTTCGGGCGCGGGATTGAGCCTCAAAGGCGTGGGGTTTGGTTCGCGGGCAAAGCGGCTTTTGCGCGAACTCGCGGCGAGACGCCGGCGCGCGCCAGTGCGCCCTTCGCCGTCGCTCGGCGGGAGAGGCGGATTATGACGGCGCGGCGACGGCGATGAACGCGGCGAGGGCAGGATCGGGGGCGGGACTGGTGCGCCAGCCGACCACCAAGCGGCTTTCAGGAGCGGGGCCGGTGAGCGGGCGGAAGAGAACTTCCGCCGGCAGGTGTTTGGCCTCGCTCGGGCACACGAAGGTCGCGCCCACGCCCGCGCGGACGAGGCCGACGCCGTTGGCGCGGGGCCAGACTTCCTCGGCGATCCGCGGGGTCACGCCGGAGGCCGCAAACGCCGCAAGCACGCGGTCGTAAAAGCCGGGATTGTGCGTGCGGGGGAACAGGACGAACGGAGTCGTCGCGAGGTCGATCAGGCGGAGTTCGCGGCGGCGCGCGAGGGGGTGGTCGGCCGGGAGCAGCACGCCGTTTTTCTCCTGCAGCAGGACGTGCGTGCGCAGGCCGGGGGTGGGCGCATCGGGGTGAAAAAAGCCGCAGGCGAGATCACCGGATTGCAACGCGGTGAGTTGGGCCGAGGTGGGAGATTCGTTGAGCTCGAGCCGGATGCCGGGGTGGCGGCGGTGAAATTCTCGGATGATCGGCGGCAGGACCGTGGCCATGGCCAAGCCGGTAAAGGCAACGCGCACATGACCGACCTCGCCGTCCGCGAGCGCCTTGAGGTCGGAGGGCAGGGCGGCGAGGCCGCGCAGGAGGGGTTCGATGCGATCGAGGAGGAGACGGCCGGCGGGGGTGAGCTCGGCGCCGCGGCGCGTGCGGTTGAGGAGATCGGTGCCGAGCGCGGCCTCAAATTGCGCGAGGGCACGGCTCAGAGCGGGCTGGGCGACGGCGAGGGTCTCGGCGGCTTTTCGAAAGTGCAGCTGGCGGGCCAGCTCGCGGAAATAGACGAGGTGGCGGAGTTCGAAGGGGAATTGGTAATCGCGCGGCATGGCGGGGAATCAGGGATGGGGATGGATATGGTGGGGCGAGATGGGTTAGCCGCGAATGGATACGAATGGGCCGAATGAGTAGGGGTGATGTTTGCTCCGAGGGTTACCACGAAACACACGAACGACACGAAAAGGGGATCGGAAATCGGGGAGCGAGGTAGGGGCTTGGTGGGCCGGAGACCCGTTTGCGGTGGCGGTTAGAAGCCGTGATGGGCTTGGATTAGCTGATGCTTTTTAGGCATCACGGAAGGCTAAATTAGTATTTCTCGGCATGGCAACTCTGCGCTATATTGGGGATCAAGTCGGGTTTGGGGTTTCGAGTTCCGGAGGTGTCAGAACCTCGGGGATATTCGAAGACTCGAAGCTCGGAAGCCGAAGCAACCGAAACATCGTCCCCGTCCATCTCCCCTCCTTTTTCTATGCCTAAATCTCTTTTTCAAAAAGTTTGGGACGCTCACACCGTCCGCCAACTAGCCAACGGTCAGACGCAGCTTCTCATTGGCACGCACCTGATCCACGAGGTGACGAGCCCGCAGGCTTTCGGGATGTTGCGCGATCTTGGGCTGCCGGTGGCGTTTCCGCACCGCACGTTTGCCACGGTCGACCACATCGTGCCGACCGATCAGTTGGTTGAGCCTTACTCCGACCCGCTGGCGCAGGCCATGATGGACGAACTGCGGAAGAACTGCGCGCAGTTTGGGATCACGTTTTTCGACCGGGCGAGCGGCAAGCAAGGCATCGTCCACATCGTGGGGCCGGAGCAGGGCATCACCCAGCCGGGCACGACGATCGCTTGCGGTGATTCGCATACGAGCACGCACGGCGCATTCGGCGCGATCGCTTTTGGCATCGGCACGAGCCAGGTGCGCGATGTGCTGGCGACGCAGACGATGGCCCTCAGCGCGCTCAAGGTGCGCCGCATCGAGGTCAACGGGAAGTTGCGGGCGGGCGTGTATGCGAAGGATGTTATTCTGCACATCATCCGCACGCTCGGGGTGAACGGTGGCACGGGCTACGCCTACGAATACGCGGGCTCGACCTTCGACGGCTTCTCGATGGAGGAGCGCATGACGGTGTGCAATATGTCGATCGAGGGCGGCGCGCGGGCCGGCTATGTAAATCCCGACGAGACGACCTTCGCCTACCTCAAGGGCCGGCCCTACTCGCCGCAAGGCGCGGCGTGGGATGCGGCGGTGGCGACTTGGAAGTCGTTCGCCTCGGATCCGGGCGCGACCTACGACGACGTCGTGAAGATCGACGCGGCGACGATCGCCCCGACCGTGACCTGGGGCATCAACCCCGGCCAAGGCATCGCGATCAACGAGAACATTCCGAGCGTCGAGACGGCCACCTCGGACGATGACCGGGCGGGGATCATCGAGGCGCTGGCCTACATGAAGCTGCCGCCGGGCGCGCCGATCAAGGGCACGGCGATCCACGTCGCATTCCTCGGCTCGTGCACCAACGGCCGGCTCTCGGATTTCCAGGAAGTCGCCAAATACCTGAAAGGCCGCAAGGTCGCGCCCGGCATCAAGGCCATCGCGGTGCCCGGCTCACAGATCGTCGCGCTCCAATGCGAAAAGCTCGGGTTGGACAAAATCATCGCCGAGGCGGGGTTCGAGTGGCGGGCGGCGGGGTGTTCGATGTGTCTCGCGATGAACCCCGATAAACTCATCGGCGACCAACTCTGTGCGTCGTCGTCCAACCGCAATTTCAAGGGCCGCCAAGGCTCCACCACCGGGCGCACGATCTTGATGAGCCCGGTGATGGTCGCGGCGGCCGCGGTCACCGGTCACATCGCGGATGCCCGCGAAGTCTTCGCCGTTTCGAACAACTAAAATTTCCAATCTAGCGCCCACGGAACACACGGATCACACGGAAACAAAGGGCACGCGGATTCCCTTCCGTGTTTTCGGCGTGTTCCGTGGGCAAAAAATCTTCCCATCATGGCTCTCGCAAAAATCACCTCCTTTACCGGCCGCGCCGTCACGGTGCCCGGCAACGATATCGACACCGACCGCATCATCCCGGCACGCTTCATGAAGTGCGTGACCTTCGACGGGCTGGGCGAGTTTCTTTTCAACGACGTGCGCAAGCAGCTCGACGGCACCCTCAAGCCGCACCCGTTGAATGAGCCCCGTTTCAAGGGCGCGACGATTTTGCTTTCCGGCGCAAATTTCGGCTGCGGCTCGTCCCGCGAACACGCGCCGCAGGCGATCCAGAAATACGGCTTCCGCGCAGTGATCGCCGAGGGCTATGCGGAGATTTTTTTCGGTAATTCCATCACGCTCGGAATTCCGTGCGTGACGGCGACGCGCGAGGACATCGCCAAGATTGCGACGGCGGTCGAAGCCGATCCCACCCTCGAGGTCACGATCGACGTGACGAAGCAGGAAGTGCGTTTCGGCGGGCAGACCGTGAAAGGCGCGATCCGGGAATCGGCGCGCGATGCGCTGGTCAACGGACGTTGGGACGCAATCGGGGAGTTGATCGACGGCCTGCCGGCCGCGAAAACAACGGCGGCGAAGTTGCCTTACCTGGCGGCGTGAAGGGGTGGGTAGTGACGGATCCCTGAGCCGTCCGCTCGGAGGTGTCGGGTTTGCGATGAGCGCGGACGCCTCGGCGAGGCGTCCCCACCCACGGCCGTCCCGCTTCCGCCGAAACCCCGGATTTGACGGGAAACGAAAAACTGAACTTCATCACTTTTTCTGAACCTTTGCCGGACTCCGGCGTCTCCTGTTGCACACACTTTTATGTTTTTAGCCTCCATTGATGCGGTCCGCATCGTCAAAGAAGCCGGTTTGCTGATCTACCCGCTGGGTCTCTGCTCGCTGATCGCGACGTTCATCATTGTGGAACGCCTCTTTGCCCTGCGCACTCCGGCGGTTATCCCGGAGGATTTGGCGGAGTCGGTGATCGAAGGTCGCGCTTCGACGGGCGACAAACGGTCGGCTTTGGGTCGGATTCTTAATTTTGCCTCGCGGCATGTCGGTGACGCCGAGGCGGTGAAGGCCTACGCGCGGCTTGAGGTGATCAAGCTGGAGCGCGGGGTCAGCTACCTCGATACAATCTACGCGGCGGCGCCGTTGATCGGGCTGATCGGCACGGTGACGGGTTTGCTCGGGGCGTTTTCCGTGGTGGACCCGCAGACGAAGATGCCTGATCCGGTGCAGTTCACCGAGAGCGTGGGCTACGCGCTGTCGGCGACGATTCTCGGTCTTTGCATCGCGCTGCCGGCGTTGATCGGGAGCGGACACCTGCAACGCGTGATCAGCAAACATGCGGCGCAGCTGGATGTGTTGCTTGAGCGGGTGCTGGCCAAACAAGGCGCAGCCGAAGCACCGTCGGCCAAGCAGTCATGAGCCTGTTGCAACGGCGGCCGCGGCCGCGCCCGGAATTGCCGCTCGTGCCGTTGATCGACGTGCTCGTGATGCTCGTGCTCTTCGCCTACGTGACGATGCAGGCGCGCTCGGGTGCGGTGCTCAACCTGACGCTGCCGAAGGTGGACACAGCGGGTAAGAACGATTTCCAAGGCAAGGTCACGGTCGCGATCGACAAGGAGGGTGCGGTGACGTTTAACGGCCAGACCGTGAGCGACGAGCAACTCATCACCCTGCTGCGCGAGGTGCGCAATGTGGACAAAGACATCCCGGTGCTGATCAAAGCCGACGAAACGACGCAGTTGAAGAAGTTGGCTTTCGTGATGGATGCGTGCCGCAAGAGCGGACTGAACAAGTTTAGTTTGCAGTCGCGCTAGAGCCCGCGCCCGAACGTCGAATCGCCGGTCTGCCAGCGCTTATTGTCGTTTCATGAAGATCGTCATTACCGGAGTCACGCGCGGGCTGGGTCGGGCGTTGGCGAAGAAATTCATCGCACTCGGGCACACGGTGATCGGGTGTGGCCGGAGCGGGACGGAGATTTTTGATCTGCGGATGGACCACGGCGCGCCGCACGATTTCATGGTGTGCGATGTGGCGCTCGACGCAAAGGTGGCGCTGTGGGCGGCGAAGGTCTTGGAGCACGACGCGGCGCCGGATTTTTTGATCAACAATGCGGGCGTGATGAATCCGCTCGGGCCGTTGTGGATGCAGAGCGACCGGGAGTTCACCAAGGTCGTCGATGTGAATGTGCGCGGCGTGGCCAACGTGATCCGGCATTTCGTGCCGGCGATGGTCGCGAAAAAGAAAGGCGTGATCGTGAACTTGAGTTCGGGCTGGGGGCGCGGCGTGGCGCCGGAGGTCGCGCCGTATTGCGCGACGAAATGGGCGATCGAGGGGATGACGAAGGCGCTGGCGGAGGAGTTGCCGGTCGGGATGGCGGCGGTGCCGCTCAATCCCGGCGTGATCGACACGGCCATGTTGCGCGCGTGCTGGGCGGAAGGCGCCGCCGATCACCCGAAGGCGGAGGCGTGGGCCGAAGTGGCGGCGCCGTTTATCCTGAAGCTCGGGGCGAAGGACAACGGGCGGAGTTTGAGCGTGGGCGGATTCGAGGGGTGAGGCGTGGCGCGGTGGTAGAGCGCTCGGAATATTAACCACGAAAGACACGAAACACACGAAAGGCGGAGAGGGACTGGCCGCGGATGGATGCGAATGGGCGCGAATGGGCGCGAAAAAGGGAGAGGATTGAAACTTCAGCGCATGGAAGGAAACCGACCAGCGGTCGGTTCTACAGGCTCGGAGGGAAATCGGCTAGCGGTTGGTTCTACAGGTTCGGAGGGAAATTGGCTAGCGGTTGGTTTTACAGGTTCGGAGGGAAATCGGCTAGCGGTCGGTTCTACAGGTTCGGAAAGAACCCGGCGGCGCGCAGGACGGTGGCGGCATGGAGGCGGGCGGTGTGCTCGCGGTCGCGATTGTAGCCGCCCCCGTAGAGGATAGCGGTGGGGGTTCGCGTTCGCGTGACGAGCTGCAAAATGTGCTCGTCGCGGGCCGCGAGGTCGGCGTCGGTGAGTTTCATTTGGCCAAAGCGGTCGTTCTCATGGGGGTCGGCGCCAGCGATCCAAAAAACGAGGTCGGGGGCAAAGTCGGCAAAAGCCGACGCGAAGGTGGCTTCGAGTTGCTCAAGGTAGTCGGCGCCGCCGACGTAACGGGGGAGTTCGACGTCGAGGGAGCCGGGAGTTTTTACGGCCGGGTAGTTTTTCCCGACGTGAATCGAGTAGGTAAAGACGCGGGGATCGGCGGCGAAGATGGCATGGGTGCCGTTGCCCTGGTGGGCATCAGTATCGAGGACGAAGACGCGGAGCTTGGGGCGCGTGGCGTGCAGCTCGCGGATGGCGATAGCGACGTCGTTGAGGACGCAGTAGCCTTGGCCGTGGTCGGGGAACGCGTGATGCGTGCCGCCGGCGAGGTTGCAGGCGAGGCCCTCGGTTAGGGCGGCGTAGGTCGCGGCGAGAGTGCCCGCGACTTCGAGCCGAGAGCGGGTGAGCAAAGCCTCGCAGGCGGGCAGGCCGAGTCTCAGCGCCGCGCGAGCGTCGAGCGAGCCGGTGCGAATCTGCTCGAGGTAGTCGGCCGTGTGGACGCGGAGCACAAGGTCGAACGGCGCGGGGTCGACGGTATGGATCGAAAGTGAAAGACTGAAACGTTTGTCATCTAATGGATGACAAACGGACTGGGGCGGATGCGGAGTGGAGGCGGCGCGGATGAGGGCTTCGGCGCGCCAGAATTTGTCCATCGGGAACGGGTGCTCGACCGGGAGTGGAAAGGCGTAATCCTGATGGTAAAAACAGCGCACCGGTTGAGTGAGCGAAGATGCGGGCGCGAGGCAAATGGTTGAACGTAGCCGGAAGGGGCGGGCAACGGATTGCTTTCAACCGGTGAGCCAATCGGTGGGTGTCGGTGCCCGTCGCGGGGACACTACGCCAGAGCGCTCAGCAGCGTGGCGTCGAGGCTCGTTGGGATCTGGGGTCGGAGGGGCAGCGACGAAGGGCAAGCGCGGCGAACATGGGCAGAAGAGAGGCCCACATGGGCCGGTCAAAACCGCGGAACCGGGTCGAGAGCAATGTGCCCGTTCGCCCGAGGGGATAAGGAACGGAGGCGCGGGCAACGCCAAGCACCGTGCGTCTGGCGCTGCCTACACTGACGTGAGAAAGCCCGGACAAGCGGCTCTAGTTGGCGGGCTTGGCCGCAGGTTTCGCGATGGGAAGGACGGTGACGCGGGAGACGCGGGTGGCGGGGAAGTATTGCTTGGCCAACTCGGACAATTCCTCGGCGGTCATCGCCTCGAGGTCGGCGATGCGGGTGCGGGCCCAGTCGAGGCGCTCGGGTTGTTCTTGAGCGCGGCTCAGCACGGTGCCGAGCCAGTAGCCGTTGCTGCGGAGGTTTTCCCGGCTCGAGGTCAGGAGGGGTTGTTTGGAGCGGTTGAGCTCTTCCGCGGTGACGCCTTTGTCGGCGAGGTCGGCTGCGATTGCGACGACGACATCGGCGATCTCCTGCGCCTTGGCGGGATCGACGCTGACTTGAGCCACGAGATAGCCGTAGCCGGGATAAATGTCGCTCGAGGAGCTGCCGGCGCCGGGGCTATAGGCACCGCCGAGTTCCTCACGGACTTTAACGCGGAGGCGATCGCTCAGAACTTCGCCGAGCAGGTTGAGGCGACGGCTGATTTTGACGTTCAGGGCGTCGGTCGAAGGCCAGTAGAGGCCGATGAGTCCTTTGGGGATCTCGGTTTCTACGGTGTAGGATTTGGTCAACGGCTCGGCGGGCATGGTGATTTTGCGTTGGGCGGCGAGGTCGGCTTTGGGGGCGCGGGGTGGGAGGGCGCCGAAGGTCTGGGCGATGGCGGTGAGGGTGGGCTCGAGTTCGAAATCACCGACGACGGCGAGCTCGATGGCGCCGGTGGCGAGTTGGGGGGCGAGCCAGGCGCGGACCTCGGCGAGGGTGCGCTGGGCCATGGTGGCTTTAGGTGGCAGGCCAAAGCGCACATCGCCCCCGGCGAGGAGGCGGGAGAACTCGAGGGTGAGCGGACCGTTGGGGACGCGGGCGAGTTGTAGATAGGTTTGCTCGATGCCTTTTTCTGCTTGGCGGGCGGCTTCGGCGCGGTAGCCGGGGTCGGTGATCTTGGCGGTCATCAACTGGAGTTGCAGGAGCAGGTCGGCGCGGTTGGTGGCGCCGGAGACCACGAGGGCGTCGGCACCGACATTGAGGGCGGCGCCCACGGTTTTGCCGGCGAGGAGGCGGCGGAGATCGTCGGTGCTATGGCGACCGAGACCACCGGCGTTGAAGGTGAGGTTGGCGTAGGTCGTGAGGCCGGGTTGCGAAAGCGGTTGGGTCAGGCCGCCGTCGCCGACGCGGGCGCTGAGGTTGATGCGGCTGGCCTCGAACGGGGTGGGCTTGAGGTTGACGCGGACACCGTTGGCAAATGTCACGAGGGTGATGCCAAGGTCATCGACGGTAGAGCGGGCGGTGATCGCGCCGGGCCGGCCGAAGTCGGTGTAAGCCCAGACGGCCTCGACCTCGACCGCGGGGGCGGCGACGGGGACGGCGGCGGATTTCTCGTAGGCGGCGGCGAGTAACGCGGCCGCTTCGGCGGGCGGGATTTTGGCGTTGCCGGTGACGGAGACGATGCGGCCGGTGGGGGCCCACGCGGCGCGGAGAGCGGCGAGGCATTCGGCGGGAGTGACTTTTTCGAGGGCGGGCCGGTAGAGGGCGAGATCCGCAGACGGGTGGGTGAAGACATTCTTCCCGTGGACGGCGGAAGCGAGGGCCGTGGCGAGCGAACCGGAGCGACGCGTGGCAGCGGATTTCACGGACTGCTCAAGGGAGTTGATAAACGTGGCGGTGACCTCACGGAGTTCGGCGGCGGAGAAGCCGTGGGTGAGGGCGCGGCGGAGTTCTTGGTCGGCGACGGCGAGCGCGGCGGGCCACTGGTCGGCTTTGCAGGTGAGGTCGATGGAGGCTTCGCGATAGAGATCGTAGCCGTCGGACACGGAGGTGGAGCCGCTCGCGAAGGGAGCGTTTTCTTGTTTGGCGAGAGTGGAAAGTCGGCGAGCGATGATCGCGTTGGCGAGCGTGCGCGGAAGACTCTCGAGGCGGTTGGCGACGGTGTCGGGCTGGAAACCTTGCGGCGTGAGCGTCGAGATCGAGACCTCGGTGGCAGGAGACTCGATCTCGGGATGAGAGTAAGTGCGGAGGCCGGCGGTCGCGGCGACGGTGCCGCGGTCGGGCGAGGCGCGAACGGGGGCGCGGGCAACGAGCGGAGTGAAGGCGGCGACGAGCTGTTTTTCAAAGGCATCGACGTCGAAGTCGCCGACGGCGATCACGGTGATTTTTTCGGGGCGATACCAGGTGTTGTAGAAGTCGACGAACTCCTCGCGCGGGGCGCCCTCAATGACGGAGTTGAGGCCGATCGGGAGACGTTTGGGCAGCAGGGTATCGGGGAAATTGAAGGCAAGGTTGGCGACCAGCGTGCGGAAACCGATGGTGTCGCGGTCGCGTTTTTCGCTGACGATGATGCCGCGCTCTTTGTTGATTTCCTCGATGCGGAGGAGCAGGCCGCCGGCGTAGTCGGTGAAGACGCGCAGGCCCTCGTCGAGCGTGGCTGCATCGGTCTTGGGCAGTTCGAGCATGTAAACGGTGCGGTCGAACGAGGTGAAGGCGTTGGTGTCGTTGCCGAAGCCCATGCCGAGGCGTTGCAGAACCTCGATGAGCGAGCCGGGCGGGAACTTCGTGCTACCGTTGAACGCCATGTGCTCGAGGAAATGGGCCACGCCGCGCTGGGCCTCGGTTTCATGGAAAGCACCGGCGTCGACTTGAAGGCGGAGGGAGGCGCGGTTCTTCGGCTCGGCGTTTTTGAGCAACGCATAGCGGAGGCCGTTGGGCAGGGTGCCGTAGCGGACGGCGGGGTCGGGCTTGAGGTCGCTCGTGGCTTGGGCGAACGGGACGATCGGCGCAGGGGGTAAAGCCGGAGTGGCGGCGGTGGCGGCGAAAGGCCAGCCGGCGAGGAAGGCCAACGTGGAGAGCAGGGCGGCGGGAAGGCGGGGCATGAGCATGGAGAAAAAATTGAAGAGAGGGACTTCGGGCGAAAGCACAAAGCGGACGAACGGCAAAATTAGGCCGAAAGCTACAACGGTGGCGAGATAAGGGGTGGGGCGGCTGCGGGGAGGGGTGCAAATGAAATTGCCCAAGAGGGAAAAGTTTGGCGCGTAGGAGGCGTGCTTTGGCTCTATCGACTTCTGTTTCCTTTGGCGCTCGTGCTGGCGCTGCCGAATTATCTGCGCCGGGCGCTGCGGCGCGGCGGATTGCGGGAAAAATTTGGGCAGCGGTTCGGGGGGCATCCGAATTTGCCGGCGGCGGCACCGGGAGCGCCGCGCATCTGGTTGCAGGCGGTGAGCGTGGGGGAAGTGCTGGCCATCGGGCCGTTGCTGGAGGCGCTCAAGCAAGACGGGGCCGAGGTTTATCTGACGACCACGACGAGTACGGGCTACCGGGTCGCGCGGGACCGTTATCTCGATCAAGTGATCGGGCTGGGCTATTTTCCCGTGGACTGGTGGCCGTTTGCGGCCCGGGCGTGGCGGAGGCTAAAGCCGGATCTGGTGATATTGACCGAGGGCGAGCGTTGGCCGGAGCATCTCTTTCAGGCGAAACAACGGGGCGTGCCGGTGATCGCGATCAACGCGCGGTTGTCGGACCGGAGTTTTCGCCGCATGAAATTATTTGGACCGGCGGGGCGAATGCTGGTGAGTGGAATCACGCGGTTGCTGCCGAGCTCGTTGCAGGATGAGGCGCGGTTTCTGGAATTGGGCGCGCTGCCGGCGAGCGTGACGACGACCGGGAACATCAAGTTTGACGTGTCGATTCCCCGGCTGGACGAGGTTGAAAAACTGAAACTGCGGGGTGAACTCGGTCTGTCGGCCGGGTTGGTACTGCTCGGGTCTTCGACGTGGCCGGGCGAGGAGGAAGCGATGATCGCGGCGCTGCGGGCGACGCGGGAGCGCGGAGTAGAGTGCGCGCTGGTGTTGGTGCCGCGACACGCGGAGCGACGCAGCGAACTTGAACGACTGCTGGGCAAGACGGGGCTGAGGTATCATTTGCGTTCGCGGGGCGCGGCCCCGGGCGAGGTGGATGTGGTGGTCGGTGACACGACCGGGGAGCTGCGGAAATTGACGCAGCTCGCGGATGTAGTGTTCGTGGGAAAAAGCCTGCCGCCGCACGGCGAAGGGCAGACGCCGGTCGAAGCGGCCGCGTTGGGCCGCGCGATAATTTTGGGTCCGGGCATGAGCAATTTTCGGGTGATCGCGCGAGAGCTGACGGAATCGAGTGCGGCCTTGCGGGTGACGACCGCGGCGGAACTTGCGGCGACGCTGGCAGGGCTCGCCCGGGACGGGGCGCGGCGTGAAACGCTCGCGCGGGGAGCGGCGGCGTGGCACGCGAAGAATGTGGGCGCAGTTGGGCGCACGCTTGCCGTGGTGCGACAGGAACTGGCGAAGCTCGGCCCGCAGCAAAAAAACTAGGCAGCCAAGTTGGGCTTGGGGCGCAGCTGCGAAAACGTGTAGCCCGCGGCCGCCAGGCCGGTGAGGGCGGCAGGAATGAAAAGGGTGCCGTAACCGAGCGCAGGGAAAACGACGGCTCCCGCCATGCCACCGGCGAGGAAGCCGCCGATGATGATCACGCAGAGTCGCAGGCGACGCGTGTCCACGGCATGCCCGCGCAGCGAATGGCCGAGGAAGATGCCAAGGTCGGTGAACATGCCCGTGATATGAGTGGTGCGCACGACCGAGCCGCTAAAGGTGGAAGCCATGGCGTTTTGCAATCCACAGGCGCACGAGGCCAAGTAGTCGCCGATTTGAATGTGGCGGTTGAGCAGCGGCACGGCGCAGGCGAGCAATACCGACTCGAGGCCGAGAGCGATCCCGTATCGGCGGCCGATTTGCAGCGTTGAATCGCCGATGATGTAACCGCTGATGGTCGTGCCGGCCACGAACGAACCGAGCACCGCGAGAAAATCTAAAATGGCAGCGGTATCGAGCCGACCCAGAGCGACGCTGAGGAGCTAAGTGGTTCCAGTGAGATGAGAGATTGCTTGGTGGTCAAAGCCGAGCAGGCCGACGACGTTGATCATGCCGGCGATGAACGCGAGGGCCCACGCCCCGGTCCACACCCAACGGGGAAGACGGTTGATCATGGCCCGAATGTCGGGCGAACGGATGCGGACGACAACGGTGATTTGATACCAACGTCCCTTGCTTTTGCCCGTAGGGCCGGACCTCGGTCCGCGCCGCGCGCGCTGGCTCGCGACGTAGGCATCGACCAAGGTCGAGCCCTACAACGATGCAAATGGATCGGACGATTGGTATCTAAGCGAGCGGGCTCCCGGCCGGCCCACGTGTCTCCGGCCGGTCAGGCCTGGACAAGATCGGGTTCATCGGTGGCGGGTTCGTCGACGGGCAGGGGGAAGCTCCGGATGAAATCGGCGTAGTTGATCAACTCGTAGCGGCCGTCGAAGTGTTCGACGATGGCGGTCAACGATTCAACCCAGTCACCGCTGTTCAGGTAATGGATGTTGCCGAGTTTTTTATCGGCGGCCGTGTGGATATGGCCGCACATCACGCCGAGGCAGTCGCGGGTGCGGGCGAGTTCGGCGATATGATCCTCGAAGTTTGAGACGTGGTTCACTGCGGATTTGACGCGGGCCTTGATGGCCTTGCTCAGCGACCAATATTCGAGGCCCCGCCACGCGCGCCAGGCGTTGTAAAAACGGTTAATTTTCAAAAGGGCGCGGTAGCCCCAGTCGCCGAGGTGGGCGAGCCAGACGAAGTTTTTGGTCACGGTGTCGAAGACATCGCCGTGCAGCACGAGGTAACGCCCGGCCGGGCCCTCGTGAATGTGGTCCTCGACGATGGTGAGGTTCTCGAAATCGAGCGGAAGAAACTGGGCCAGAATGTCGTCGTGGTTGCCGCGCACGTAGACGACTTGGGTATGTTTCTTCTCCAGTTTCTTGAGGACGATGCGGATGAAGCGCGTGTGCGTTTTTTGCCAACTGCCGCCGCGCTGAAGTTGCCAGCCGTCGATGATGTCACCGTTGAGGATGAGTTTCTCGCAGCGCACGTGACGGAGAAAGTGATTGACCTCGAGCGCCTTGCTTTCGGCGGTACCGAGATGGACATCCGAGATAATAACGGTGCGGACGCGGAGCTTGTTCATGGTGTTGAAAGCGCGGGGCGGGCGGAGGCTGAACCCAGAAAAACGCGGAGGGCGCGCCTGACCGGCCCCGAGGTCACGCGGGCGCCGCGCGGTTCGGAGCGCACTGCGTTGCCAGCAAGGCGGCCGGGCGGCGTGGGCGGAGCTGGCAAGGGGTGGGTCACGGGAGTTGCAGGGCGAAGCCGGCGGGGGCGGATTCGGCGGAGTAGGCGAGGGCGCGACAGGTGACGGGGACGACGATGCGCAGGCTGCGGGCGTGGACCGCGACTTCGACGGTGGCCCCGGTTTCGTGCGTCTCGCCGTCGGTGTGGACGAGGCCGGTGGCAGGACGTTCGATGGTGAAGCGTGAACCGCGGAGACGCCGAACGAACGAGCTGCCGTCGATGTTGCCGAGGAAGAGGCGCGCACCGAGGCTCATGGCGCCGAGGAGACCGACGGGGCGGATGGCGACGAGGTCGAGCTGGCCGTCGTCGACGCGCGCGCCGGGAGCGATGTAGGCGCGGTTGCCATATTGATCGGAGTTCGCAACGGCGATGAGCAAAATCTCGAGCGGCTCACGCGTGCCGCCGGTCTGGACGATGCAATGCTCGCTCCGGCGTTGCGCAAAGGCCGTAAACGCGGTGCGGGCATACGCGGGCAGCCCGCGGGTCGTGAGGTGGTTGAAGCGGCGGCTGACATCGGCATCTAGGCCGAGGCCCATGGCGTTGAAAAAAGGGTGACCGTTGACGGAGCCGGTATCGATGGCAGCGGCGCGTCCGCCGATGGCGGCGACGAGTTCGAGTGCGGCCAACGGCGCGAGGGGCAGGCCGAGGTGGAGGGCGAGGCCATTACCCGAGCCGCAGGGGACGAGGGCGAGGGCGGCGGGCGTGTGGATGAGGGCTTGGGCAACTTCGTTCATGGTGCCGTCACCGCCGACGGCGACGACGCGCGTGCAGCCGGCGTTTACCGCTTCGCGGGCGAGCACGGTCGCATGGCCGGGCCCCTCAGTGGCGACGAGATCGGCATCGAGAGCGCGGGCACTGATGAAGTCGCGTAGGATCGGCAACAGCCGGGCGTTGCGGGCGCGGCGGCCGGAGACGGGGTTGAAAATGAAACGGGTTTTCATGGCAGCGCAGCGGTGGGAATGGATCAACGCTCAACGCTGGCTGAAGCCGGAGCCAGCAGGTGGGCGGCGATGACTTGGGCGGCGGAGTTGCGCACGATGGGCTCGAGGGCGCTGCGCCATTGCCGCCATTGCGCGCCGCGTTCGGCGAAGGCGGCGCGAAGGGTGTTGATCACGGCGCCCGGGGTCTCGGCGAGGGCGCCGGCACCGGTGCGGCGGAGGAGCTCGTAGTTGCCCTCTTCCTGGCCGGGCACGATTTGGTTCACGATCATTGG
This sequence comes from Opitutus sp. GAS368, assembly GCA_945869845.1. Lineage (GTDB taxonomy): Bacteria > Verrucomicrobiota > Verrucomicrobiia > Opitutales > Opitutaceae > Tous-C4FEB. The sequence continues at coordinate 16,250 of CAMBRG010000069.1, forward strand.
GCAACGCGCGGCGATCGCCTCTTGGGTGGTGGCGCCGCCTGCTTTGCTGATGACGACGTGATGGGTCATCAGCAGGTGCGGGATGCGGTCAGTCCAACCGAGGATCGTGGCCGGGAGCGCTCGACCGGCGGTGAGAAGCGTGAGCGCCCGACGGAGCGGTTCATCGCGGCCGACGGCGATGGTGACTTCCCATGAAACTTCGTCGAGCAACCGTCGCGCGGTCTCGGTGGCGTGATGGGTGCCGGAGTTGATGATGTAGAGCACGCGCGGGGCGTGGCCTGGGGCGGTGAGATCGGGCGGAGTGAGCCGGCCGGCCTGTTCGCCGAAAAACGCGGGCACGGGAAAGCCGGTAACATGCAGCAAGTCGGCGGCGACCCCGCCGCGGCGCATGACCTCGGCGGAATCGGCATTGGGCACGAACCAGCCGTCAGCTCCGGCGCGCCACCAGAGCGAGTTGATGCTGATGGAATCGGTGACGACGTTGAAATGAGGCGGGATCGCTTGGCCTGCCGCGGAAAGACGAAAAAGGAGAAAAGCGTAAACGGGATAGGTGCTGCAGAGCACGGCGGGTTTCTCCTCGGCGATGATCTGCGCGAGAATCTTTTGCTCACGGCCGAGAAGCCAAAGGAAACGCAGGACGACATTGGAGCGATCGATCCACGCATAGAGGCTGCTCCAGAGACGCGGGGCGCGATTGATGGTGCCGATGTAAGCGTGGCGCGTAAACGGGTTCAACCGGGGGTGGGCCAGCGCGAAGACATCGACGAT
>CAMBRG010000070.1 GCA_945869845.1 Opitutus sp. GAS368
TCGCGTCATTCCGCGTCGATGCATCGCCTGCGGGCAATCCTCCCCGATCTTTCCAAGAAGGATAACCGCATCATCGCGGCGGCGTTGTTTGTGCAGGAGCAAAACGAGCCGCCCACGATCCTCGTGACCAAGGATGTGAACGTGCAGCTTAAGGCTCGGGCGGTCGGGTTGGAGTCCGAGGATTACCTGAACGACAAAGTGCCTGAGACCGACGAAGAGCTCAGCTACCGCGATATCCCCCTTTCGCTCTATGAATTGCAGCGCTTCTGCTCCGAGGGCTATTTCGACCTCGGTGCCGTCGGCGGCGAACCGCTTTTTCTCAACGAATACGTGCTGCTCCGCTCGGAAGAAGGGAAGACGATGCCGGCGCGCTACTACGGCGACGGCCAAGTGCGGCGGCTGAAAATCCCCGATTTCGTCAAGGCCCCGGGTGGTGTTCCCATTCGGGCCCGCAACCTCGAACAGCAATTTTTCATGGACGCGCTGCTCGACGACAGCATCCACATTTTGACCTGCTACGGCAAAGCCGGCACGGGCAAAACTCTGCTTTCGACCGCCTGTGCGCTCTATCAAACGCAAGACGAGCATTCGAAATACGACGGGCTTTCAATCTCCCGGCCGGTAATCGCGCTCGGCAAAGACATCGGATTTCTGCCGGGCACGTTAGAAGAAAAGATGCGTCCTTGGCTTCAGCCTTACCACGACGCCCTTGAAGTGCTCGTGCCGTCGAAGCCGCCCAAAGAGCCGCAGTTCGCGACCAAGAAAGTATCCAAGAAAAAACACGGGAAGCACGAATCCCACTTCCACGCCCAGATGAATTCGCCGCAACCCAGTCACGTGAGCCACCACGGCGGCAACGGGCACCACGGCCCGGCCGTGAAGCCCTATGAGCGTTTGCTTAAGAGCGGGCTGGTCGAGATCGAGGCACTCGCCTTTATCCGCGGTCGTTCGATCGCGCGCCGGTTCTTCATCCTCGACGAAGCCCAACAGCTCACGCCGCACGAAGTGAAGACGGTGATCACCCGCATCTCCGAGGGTTCAAAGATTGTGCTCATCGGCGATCCATCCCAGATCGACAATCCTTACGTGGACGCACGGAGCAACGGACTCGTTTATTGCCACAATCGCTTGAAGGGCCAAGGCCTCGCGGCGCACGTGAAGTTGACGAAGGGTGAACGCTCCAAGCTCGCCGAGCTCGCGGCGGATCTGCTCTGAGGCCAGCAGGCCACTCGGCCAGTGCTGCGTCTCAAGGTTGCTTAGGACACACCGCGGCTCCCAACACCCGTTCCAGCCCGGGTTGGTCGGATCAGACAAATGAGCCGCCGGGGCTCAGGCCGTCTGACGCGCGGCGAAAAGACTGACCTCGCCGCGTCGCAGGGCGGCGGCTTCCATCGCTCCGGCGAAGAGGCCGGTGAAGAGGAGATCGCTCACGAGAGAATTGCGAAAAAACACGAACGTGGGCGGAAAGCCGGGCAGCCCCACCGTCATCGCCTGCCACCAACCGGCGGCGCTTCGGGCGTAGGCGACCTCGCCCAGCCACGAGGCGGTATTGGTCACGAGATAGAAAAAGAGCGCGCCGCCGAGGGCACCGTTGAAGAGATTCAACCAACTGCGGCGCGACGCGACGAAGAGGCCGAGCCCGAGGGCAGCGGCGAAACACAGGAGCCGGAGCACGGCCCCGCCGGCCGTCCATTCGTAACCGAACTCCATGGCGTAAAAACGATCGATGTAGAGATCGGTGAGACTAAGCGCGGCGAAGGGCGCGAGCTGTTGCCAACGGCTGCGGAAGTAAACGCCGCCGCAGAAGGCGAGCGCCATGAGCGGCGAAAAATTGCTGAGCGCCGGCTCTTGCAGCGCGATCAGGCGCCAACCGGCGGCAAGAACAATGAGAACAAGGGCGAAGGGCATGCCCGCAGATTCCACCGGGCGAACGCCGATGAAAAGCAGTTTCTCGCGGACGCGCGCGCCCGCTTATTGCTCGGCTTGCCGGGCAAGCAGCCAGAGAAGGTCGGCGAGGCGATTGGTAAACTGGCTCAATTCCGGGCGCACGGTGCGACCGTGGGCCGGGAGGGCGTGGAGCCGGCGTTCGGCCCGTCGGGCGGTGACCCGGGCGGTATCGAAGGCCGAGCCTAGGGCGGTCGCACCCGGCGTGGCCCAGCCGTCAAACTTTAGGCCGCGCGCCTCCAGCACGCCGACCGCCTCATCGAGCTTGGTCACATCGGCACCGGTGATTTTTGAGAATTTCGAATCCGCGTAGCGGACGCGGTCGCTCTCGGCGCAGGCGAGCTCTCCCATCAACGCCACGAGATTGTGCTGCAGCCCGGTGATGAATCCGCGCAGGTCGGAATCGACGAGCAACGGCTTGGTCGCGCCGAGGGCGACGTTGAGTTCGTCGAACGCGCCGACCGCTTCGATCTGAGGGTGGTCTTTCGGCACGCGTTGGCCGTAGAGCAGGCCGGTGGTGCCTTCGTCGCCGGTGCGGGTTACGATGGAGCCGGCCATGGAACGAGCTCAGGGCGTGATGCGCCGCGCCGCCAACTGGGCTCGCAGACACAGTTCGGCCGACTTGAAGGCGTGGGCTTGGGTCATCGCATTTTCGGTGCGGTTCAGGCAGTCGAGGATGAGCTGACCGAAGAACTTGAAACCCACTTTACCGGCGACCTCGAGGTGCTGCTCGCCCTTGTCATCGACGATGTAAACGTGATCGCCCGTTTTATCGCGGCCCACGTCGACGTATTTGCGCAGCTCGATATAGCCTTTGGTCCCGAGGATGACCATGCGCCCATCGCCCCACGTGCTGAGGCCGGCGGGGTTGAGCCAGTCGACCCGGATATAGTTCGACGTGCCGTTATTGCCGAGCAGGGAAGCCTCGCCGAAGTCTTCGAGTTCGGGATAGCCCGGGTTGTTGAAATTGCCGACGGCAGCTTGCGTGACCGTGGCATCGGTGGCGCCGGTGAACGTGAGGAATTGCTCAAATTGATGGCTGCCGATGTCGCACAGGATGCCGCCGTATTTGGCCCGCTCGTAGAACCACGCGGGGCGGGCGGCGGGATTGCCGATGCGGTGCGGCCCGAGGCCGAGCACTTGCACGACCTTGCCGATGGCCCCGCCGGCGACGAGCTCGGTGGCGAACATGGCGGATTCGACGTGGAGCCGTTCGCTGAAATAGACGGCGTATTTCTTGGCGGTGCGGGCGACGACGGCTTTGGCGGCGTCGAGCTGGTCGAGAGACGTGAACGGCGTCTTGTCGGTGAAGTAATCCTTGCCGGCCTCCATCACGCGGCAGCCGAGCGGGCCGCGATCGCAAGGGATGGCGGCGGCGGCGACCATGTGCACGGCGCCATCGGCGAGGATCTCATCGAGCGAGCGGGCGACTTGGGCCTGAGGATACTTTGCCCGGAAAGCTTCCACTTTCTTCACGTCGGGATCGTAGACCCACTTCAAATCGGCGCCGGCTTCGAGCAGACCGTTGCACTGGCCGTAAATATGGCCGTGGTCGAGGTGGGCGGCCGCGAAAGTGAATTCGCCGGGTTTGACCACCGGGCTTGGTTTGCCCTGCGGTGCGTAAGACATGCCGTCAGCTTTTTGGCTCATGGGTGTGGATAAATATGAATTGGAGAAGGCGGAGGAAATGGAAGGCCGCGGCGCCGCGGGGCGGCGCTATTTGGCCGCCGCCTTCGTGGCGAGGGCGAGGGCTTGAACGGCTTCGTTGATTTTGGCGTAATTTTTCTTTGTCATATGATCGATGAAAAGCACGCCGGCAAGGTGGTCGGCCTCGTGCAGGATGCACCGCGCGAGCAGTCCGTTGCAGATCAATGTATGGGGCACGCCGTTCTCGTCTTGGAACTTCACCGCAATTTCTTCGGGGCGTTTAACGTCGCCGCGGATTTCGGGAAACGAGAGGCAGCCTTCCTCGACGACCTCGTTCGAGGTGTCTTTGGCGATGGTGATGACCGGGTTGGCGATGATCATCGGCATGAAGAGCGAGAGCGGCGGATGAGCTCCGTCGAGCAGCCAGTCGAAGTCTTCCTCGGACTCGCGCAAGTCCACGACACAGAGTTGCCGCGCCACGTTCACTTGCTGGGCGGCGAGGCCGATACCGGCGGCCTCGTGCATCGTTGCGATCATCTCGCGGGCGAACGCCCGAAGATCGGCGTCAAAAACCGCGATCGGCTCGCCTTTTTTTCTTAGAATGGGATCGTTGTAGTGAACTAATCGCAGAGACATGGGTCGATGTGTCGCCCAACCGTGATTTCCGACCCGGCTGCCCGCAAATCTATACTTCAATTAACATGAGCCTAACGCCCCTCAGTCGCATCCTGCCCGCCGCGATCGGTTTGGCGGTAGCCGGCGTGGTCGTGGGCATTGCCGCTGGGATGTTGCCGGTCAACCTGAGGTCCGTGAGCCCGGCCTTGTTGAAAACGGCGGGTGCGGGCACCCCTACGGTGGCGGCCTTGGGCCGGGATCTGGTTGATTTGGAGCGCATCGGACCGGCATCGCAGCTGCTGGCGGCGGCGAAAACCGTCAATGACCCGCGCGCCCCCGCGCTGGAGCGTGCGATTGAGGAATTTGCAGTGCGGCAACCGACGTTGATCGCGTGGGGCGGTTGGGATGCGGCGCTCGATCCACTGTTCAACCTTCGCTCCGGTCCGGCCCAGGGAGCGAGCACGCCGGTTCTCACCTTCTTCCTCCCGGCGGCCGCGCGGGAAAAACTCCGCGATTATCTTCGGAGTTCTGCCTCGCTGGGCGTGCAGGCGATCATGGGCCTGCGCGAGCTAACGGCCACGGGGCGTTTCGTGCCGGCGACGCGACCGGGCGGTCAGCCGCTGGAAGCGTTGCTGCTGCTCACGGCGTTGCTCTACCAGGGCGAACACCTCGCGCCGTCATTGCAGCGCGAAGTGCGCGGCCTCGCCGAGGCGGCCGTTTTGAGGAAAGACTTGAGCGAACTCGAACCGTTCCTACTGGATCTGCTTTCCCTCGGCCGCCGGCTCGATTGGGCGCAGCTTTCCGAACTGCTTCGCCGCACCGAGGACACCAAGACCGCCGGAGCCTTCGCCCACTTGGCCCGAGTGGCGCCGGCGCAATTGCCGATCATGTATACCGCAGCGCTCTTTTCGGATTCTGCCGACAAGGTCGCCTCTTACCTCATCCGCTATGGCAAAGCCGGGGCCGAAGATCTCCAACTCACCCTCACGCTCGGTCAGGGAGCAGTGCGTCTCTTGCTCGCCCGCCAAGTTCCGGTCAACCGCGCCGGGGGCAAGACGGCGGGGGCGTGGGGCGATTTCGCGCTGGCGCACCCCCAAGTAACGCTCGGGTTGAAATATCTCGGATTCCTCGTCGGCGCCTACTTGGTTCTGCGGGGTCTGAACCGCTGGGTCGGCCGCGCTTCGGCCGAAGGCTTGCCGCCCGCTGCTCTCCCCCAGGTGCGCGCCGGGGTGCTTGCGCTGTTTTTCGCCGCGTTGCTCGTCATCGGCACCGAGCCTTTTCTGCTCAAGGCCGCGCCCGCCTCCGAATATCAGTTGCGGTTAACCTTGCCCACGCTGGTCGCGGTCACACCGGCGAACGAAGTCACTTCTCAACCCACCCTCCCTATGGATTCCTCCACCCTCCTCTCCATCGGCCTGTTCGCTTCGCTGCAGGTCGCGATGTATGTCTTCTGCCTCGTCAAAATCCGGGAAATCGCCGGGCAAAATCTGCCACCGCTCACCCGTCTCAAGCTGCTCGAGAACGAGGAAAACCTCTTTGACGGCGGCCTCTACCTCGGGATCGGCGGCACCGCGACCGCGCTGGTGCTGCAGGTGCTCGGGGTCATCGAGCCAAACCTGCTCGCGGCGTATTCTTCCAACTTGTTCGGCATCGTGTGCGTGGCACTCGTGAAGATCCGACACGTGCGGCCGATCAAGCGTGAGCTCATCGTCGCCAGCCAAGCCGAAGCCAACGGATCGTCATGAACCGGACGCTGCTACTCATCATCTGCGATTTTCTCCTGCTGAACCTGCTCGCGCTCACGCGGTGGGAGAAAGCGGAGCCGGCGAGCGCCAAGCAGCCACCCGTGCCCGAGCTCAGCGCCAACGCCGCCACGAAAGACCAGGATCTCGTCGCCGCCATGCGCGAATCGCTCGTCGACGAAAAATCGGCCCGCGACCAACTCGCGGAAAAACTTTTCGCCACCGACGCCAACCTCGCCGCGCGCGAACAGGCGCTCGCCCAAGCCCAGTCCGAACGGGTCCGGCTCGCCAACCAACTGGTTGCAACCGAACAAACCGCCGCCCAGCTCGGCCAAAAAGTGGCCGCCGCCACCGCGCAAGCGACGTTGACCGCCGCGCAGCTCGCCCAGCTTCAGCGCGAGCTCGCGGAGAAACGCGCCGAATCCGAACGTCAGAAACTCGCCGTCGCCGCGCTCGAACAACAACAATCCGCAGCCCGCAAACAGATCGAGGGCCTGACCGTCGCCGTGATCGTGGGCGAACAAGAAAAGAAGACGCTCCGTGATCAAGCCGACACGCTCAAAACCCAAGTTGAGGCCGAGCGCACCGAACGCATCAAGGTGCAGGAAACGACCGTAAAGCTCGCCGCCGGCGTCGGCCAACTCGCCGAAAAATCCACGGAGCTCACGAGGGAGATTCGCGACCATCGGCCGGTCAACGCCAACGTGCTCTTCAACGAGTTCCTCGGGAATCGGGTGGCCGTAAACTTCTCGGCCTTTCGAAAGGGATTACTCGGATCGGTTAACCGCGCGAAAGAAACCAAACTCGTGCTGGTGCAGGCGGGCACGCAGACCTACGCACTCACCCACATTGAGGAAACCGTCTTTTCCTATCTCGAAATCGGTTCGGATTGGACGAAGATCGGCGTAAATTTTCCGCGCGCGGCCGCCGCCGGGCCGGTGCCGGGATTCTCGGTCTTGGCCGCCGATCCGCGCGTCGTTGCGATCCCGGTAGCCACCGCGCAGGCCGCCACACTCGGAGTCAAAATCTACACCCTCGCGAGCGAGCCGTTTAAGTTTCCCGAAGCGGTGCTGATCAGCGGTGGGGGCGAAGGTTACGGCGAAGTTGCTTTTCAACTCGACGCGGCTCAACCGGGCTACGTGCGCGTCGACAATCGGCTATTTAAGCGCCTCTTCGGCACGTTTGCGCCGTCCCGCGGCGATCTCGTGCTGAGCAAAACCGGCGAGTTACTTGGGATCATGGTGAACCGCGATTACTGCGCGCTGGTGAAAGATTTTACTCCGCGCACGACGTTTCGCGCCGGCGACGATACGACCACCCAGAGCACCGGTGCGGTCTTGGACAGCTTGGTGGCCCGCGTTAAAGCGCTGCCGCTGGGTTTGCAGTAGAGCAGTCGTCCGCGGGCGACGGTTGATGGGATTCCTGACCGAAGTTGCCGGGGACGACGGCCCGCGTTTTTGGGGGATAGCCAAACGAGCGCGAGTGCGTATGGGTTTACGCCGATGAACCGTACGCCGGATATTTTGTGGATCGTGACGACGCAGTGGCGCGCGTCGGCGTGCGGCTACGCGGGAGACGTGCAGGCGCGGACCCCGTCGCTCGATGCCCTCGCGGCGCGGAGTGTGAACTATGCGCAGGCGGTGACGCCGCATCCGTTTGGGCCGTTCGCGCGGGCGGCTTTGCTGACGGGCGTGCGCTCGCCGGAAAACGGGGTGCGGGATTATTTCGATGCGCTGCCGTCGGCGGCGCCCACGATCGCGGGTGATCTGGCTAACCGCGGGTATGCGACGGCGTTTTTTGGCAAATGGGGCGTGGGTCGACGTGATCCGAGTTTACCGCTCATCGGCGAGGCCGCGGCGAAGGTGATCGTGCCACCCGGCGAGCGAGGCGGATTTGAGTTTTGGGAAGGCTTTGAGGGCGGATTTTTACTGAACGACCCTTGGCTGCACGGTCCACAAATGCCCGCGCCGGAGAAATTTTTCAGCTATCAGAGCGATGTCATTTGCGCGCGAGCTGCGCGGTGGTTGCAGCACGGTTCGGGATGCGACCGTCCGCGATATGTGACCGTAAGCTTGGAGGCGCCCCACCCGCCCTATGGCGCACCCGCAGCGGGAATCTTGCCCGTGAGCCCGGAGGATATTTCCTTGGCGGGCAATGTGCCTCGGGGCGGTGAGGTCGAAAAAAAAGTACGACCAGAACTCGCCGGCTATTACGCGCACATCGAAGCGACCGACCGCGCGGTCGGCCGGTTGCTGGCGGCGGCGGGCCGGGAAACGGTGGTGATGTTTACCTCAGTCCATGGAGATATGCACGGGGCGCATGGGCTCTTTCGCAAAGGCTGGCCGCACGAGGAAAGTGTGCGCGTGCCGCTGCTCGTGAGCGCGCCCGAGATGCCGCCACGGCGGGACAACGCGATGATCTCGCTGCTGGATCTGCCGGCGATGACCTTGGGCTGGGCAGAAGGCCGAGCGTGGAAATGCGCGTCGGACGCGGCGAAAATTTCAATGCCGAGCGTCGTGGCGCTACCGCACCAGTGTGACCGGATATGGCGTGGCGTGCGGACGGCGACGCGCAAGCTCGTGCTCAATGAGGACGGGAGCCCATGGTTGTTTTTTGATCTGGAGCGTGACCGGCTGGAGCAGATGAATCTGGCGGGCGACGCGGCGCGGGCCGGCGAGATCGAGGCCCTGCGGGCAACGTGCGCCTAAGTCGGAGGCATGAAACCCGCGTTTTATCTGGGTTGTCCGGTGTGGGCTCATGCGGCGTGGAGGGGAAATTTCTTCACGGCGTCGGCGCGGCGCGAAGAATTTTTACCCCAGTATGCGAGCGTGTTCCGCACGGCGGAGGGCAACACCACATTTTACGGATTGCCCTCGGCGGAGACGGTGGCGCGCTGGGCGGTGGCGGCACCGGAGGATTTCCGCTTCTGTTTCAAGTTCCCTCGCGCCATCTCGCACGAGCAGCAGTTGGGCGTTGAGGCGGAGGCGGAGTCGCGGCGGTTCTTCGAGCGGCTCGCTCCGCTAGCCGGACGCTGTGGGCCGTTTTTCCTGCAACTGCATGAGAGCTTCGGCGCAAGCCGGCTAGAAACTTTGCAGGCCTTTCTGGCGAAGTTGCCGAAAGATTTTACGTATGCGGTGGAAGTGCGGCATCGCGATTTCTTCGACGGAGCGGAACAAGAGCAGGCGCTGGATCGGGTGCTCGGTGAGGCCGGCGTTGATCGGGTAAATTTCGACCCGCGCGGCCTGTTCGCCACGAAAGCGACGGACGATTTCACGCGCGATGCCCTGAGCAAGAAACCGCGAGTGCCCGTGCGTTTCACCGCGATCGGGGCCCGTCCCTTTGTGCGCTTTGTCGGTGATCCCGAGATCGGGAAAAACACCGCGATCTTCGAGGAGTGGGCGGCAATTTTGGCGCGGTGGATCAAGGAAGGGCGGACGCCGTATTTTTTCGTGCATCACCCGGACGACGGGTTGGCGCCGGCGATGGCGCGCGCGCTGCATCGGCGCGTTTATGAACGAGAGCCAGCGGTGGGAGAGCCGCCGCCTTGGCCAAGTGAGCAAGCTCGAAGCCCGGCGGCGCAGCTCGATTTATTTTAGCCCGAGAAACCGCGCGAGTTCACCCACCGCCGGGGATACGCGGTGCCCGCGACGGATGCGGCGGGACACAATGCGGAGACGGCCGTTTTCGCGATCCGCCTTGAGCTCGACCTGACCGCCGAATTCATGGCGACGAGAACGGGCAACGCGTAGTATCCGCGGGTGCGCTTGGCCGGGGGCGTGTAAACTTCCCACGTGTAGTCGAGATTCCAGAGCCGAGCCGTGAGCCGGCGATCGTAGATCAGCGGATCGAGGGGAGCGATCAGGCGGGGATGAGAATTTTCGATGTTCGATGCTGGATGCTCGATTGCCGAATCAAGCAGGGGCAGATCGGAAGCGAGGCCGTAAAACGGACCGCAGCCCTCGATGGCGATGGGTTGCACGAGGTCTTCGATCGCGCGGAGTGATCGCAGTAACGGCGTTGGTTGATGCGCCGGGCGATGCGCACGCGCCCGCGCCGCGCGCGTTTACGCCGGGGTCAGCGCGCTTCGGCCAGGGGCGCGGGCAGGCTCGAACCAATCGGAGTTCTCGGACTCGGCGGAAAACTCCGGACATACCGCGATGAGTTGCGCGCGGAGATGGTGCCGCGCGCGGGCGATGCGGCTCTTGACCTTACCGACGTTGAGGTTGAACGCGACGGCGATCTCGCTGTAGGGGCGATTGAGGACGTTCCGCAAGGTGAGAATTTCACGGTGGCTGGCGTCGAGTCGTTCCATGCAAGACGCGACGAGATCCGAAAATTCAGCGCGCACACTTTCTTGGGCGGGACTGGGGGTGTCGGCGGCGATCAGCTCGGCAAACGTGCCGTCGTTTTCTTTGCCGAGCGGACAATCGGGCGAGAGCGTGCGGTGGCGCCGCCGGCGGAAAAAATACCAGCAGCGGTTGCGCGCGAGATTGACGGTGATGCGGTGCAACCACGTCGCGAGCGAAGAGTCGCCGCGGAAGCGGCCGAGGGCGCGGTGAGCCCGAATGAAAGTGTCCTGCGCGATTTCCCCGGCATCGGTGCGGTTGCGAAGATGGGCGAACGCGATGGCGAACATTTTTTCCCGATAGCGCTCCATGATTTCAACAAACGCGCGGTCGTCGCCAGCGTTGAACCGTTGAACCAACAGGGCGTCGTGCGCCGCTTCCTCGGAGGAGATGGCCGGACTCCCCTTTCGCGCCGGATGAGCATCGCCACGAGGACGTGACAAGTCGCGCGGCTGGGTTGAATTGGAATTGGAAAAACGGGTTGGGGCGGGAAATTGGGAAAGATTCATCCCTAGGTCCTACCTCGCGGCGTGCCAGCGACAGTTTATATGTCGCAAGTCGTTTTTTATCAGCAGCTAATTTTTATTTTTGGCAGGGCTAACCGAGCCCGATCCCGTTTTTCATGCGGAATGCCCGATGCTGAGAGGCGGTCTTCGGGCGAATTGCAAGAGGCCGCGGACGCCGAAACTCGGGCGCGGTCGCGTAACCCGGATCGAGACCGCAAGCCCTTGGGCTCATCGTCCGAAAGAGTCTTGCACGAACTCAACGGCGCGCGCCGCGAGATAAGTGCGCGGCTGAAATCAGGGCGATTGATGCGAAGAATTCGAAGAATGATTCAATATTGAAGGATCGGTACCCGGTTGCCTTTGGGGCGAGTCGCCCAACGCTCACCGACATCGGTCGTGCTTCCCCGGATACGTCGCTTTCGACTGGAACTTGACCAAAACCAAGCACGGGACGGACATCAAGGCTTGGCCGAACCACGACGCGCCCCCGGTGATCGTGCTTCCTTGCCGGACAAAACCGGCATCAAAAAGCCGCCTTTGCCCTGAGGCTACGAGCGCTTCCGACGCGCAAGCCCAAAACGGGAGAAATTTCGCACAAAAATCGCGACAAACCTATTGACGCCCAAAACTCCCAGACCAATTAGTTGTGGTCGAGGCGGCCTGAGACCACATCCTGTTGTGGTCAGTAACGCGTCAATAAGTTCCAGCAACTTAGGTTCGCTATGAGCTTAAAGACGTCGAAAACAGCCTTCTTTTTCACAAAAATCGCTCAAAGTTAGCTAAATTCCATGCAAAAAACCTTCAATGTTGGAGCCAAGACCTTCGTCCTCGACGAGGCCAAGGCTGAAGCTGCGTTTGCCGCCAAACGCGTGATTAACGGTCGTCAGACCATGTGCTTCAACCTGCTCCCGTTGAAATATCAATGGGCCTACGATCTTTACCGCAAGATGAAGGCCAACCACTGGGAGCCCGAAGACATCCCCATGGGTAAGGACATCGAGCAATGGCGCGATGAGAAGGCCCTCTCCGAGGTCGAGCGCTGGATCATTCGCATGGGTATTGGCTATTTCTCGGCCGCCGAGGGCATCGTCGGCGACAACATCCAGCACGTGGTCCGCGAACTCGTGACCGCCCCGGAGCTCAAACTCGTCCTCGGCCGCCACGCGCATGAGGAGAACATCCACGCCGATTCGCTGCTCTACATGATCGCATCGCTTGGGATTAACCCACACGAGTGCGAGGCGATGTTCGAAGACGTTCCCACGATCGTCCGCAAGAACGAGTTCGTCACCCGCGTCTCGAAAAGCCTGCGTCGCGATATCGACCTCACCCAGCCCGAGAACAAGAAGTTGCTCGCCAAAAACATCTTCGTGTTCGGCCAGTGCATGGAGGGCACCCAGTTTTACGGTCTCTTCGGCATGGTGCTTTCGCTTTACCGCCAAAACAAGTTTCCCGGCATCGGCCAGATGTTCCGCTACACCCTCCGCGACGAGAGCAATCACATCGAGGTGTTCCGTAATCTGTTCATGGACCTCGTCGAGGAAAACCGCGAGATCTGGACCGCCGAGTTCAAGGAAGAGCTGCGCGAACTCATGCAGGAAGCCGTCACCCTCGAGAAAGAGTTCATCCGCGATTGCCTGCCCGTGAACGCCGTCGGGCTCAGCCTCGAAGACTTTCTCACCTACATCGACTATATCGCAGATCGCCGCCTCGAAGGCGTGGGCCTGATGCCGCTTAATCCCGGCGCCAAGAACCCGCTGCCGTGGCTCGCCGAAATGATGGACATCAAGAAGGAGCAAAATTTCTTCGAGGGTCGCGTCACCGAATATCAAAAAGCCTCCTCTTTGAATGTAGCCGCCGACGACGAGCTCTGAGTTCGGAGTTAGTCGTTGTTTAATCCCCCGTCTGCCTAGTTCCCCCACCCCGTTTTTAATCCGGCCGGTGTGAAACCCCTCCGGGGGTTACACACCGGAATCTTATTTTTCCAACCGACCGTTCCTCGCTTTTGTTTCAATTCTGTTACAAGCCGTCCCATTTATGAGCAGCAATCCCTCCCTCGCGCACGATCTCGCCCTCAAGCGTACCGTTCAAGCCCCCGTCGATCAGAAACCCCACTACGCTTGGCGTGACGTCGTCGCCGCCGAGACCATCGCTGTCCCGCCCGTTGTTCTGCTTTGCCCGCACGGCGAAGAGCGGTTCGTGCTCGCCGAGGTCGCCGACACCCTCGGCAAGGCCCTCACCAACGTCGCCCTCGCCAAGGGCGAGAAGGACATCTTCAACGACACCAACCGTGCTTGGGTCGCCCGCATCTGCCGCGAGGTCACCGCCAACCTCACCGAGCTCGCCCGCAACCAGAATCCCCTGCGCCTCTCGCTCAACGCCCTCTACGAGCTCATCGAGAAGACCCTCGTCGACAACAACGCCTACTTCATCGCGAAGAGTCTCCTCCTCAACCGCGCGCGCAAGATTTCCGTCGATCGCGAGTCCGCCGCGCAGTCCACCCTCCGCGTCATCCGTCGCAACAATCAAGTCGTCCCCTGGAGCGAGCAGAAGGTCGAGATCGCCGTCCGCAAAACCTTCCTCTCCCTCCAGCGCGACTCCGCTCCCGCCGTCGCCGTCACCAAGGCCGTCTCCGAGCGCGTCCACGCCTCCAAGCAGGCCTTCGTCCACATCGAGGAAGTTCAGGACATGGTCCAGGAAGAGCTCATGAAGGGCGGCTTCTTCAAAGTCGCCGAAGCCTACATCCTTTTCCGCGCCGAGCGTTCCCTCGCCCGCCTCAACGGTACCGCCGACGATTCCCCGGCCGCCGCCGCCGCGCCCACCGCGCCCACGCAGGAGACGATGATCGTCGTCAAAAAAGCCAACGGCGAAAATATCTTCTGGGACGGCGCCGATCTCCGTAAACGCATCGAGTTCGCCCGCATCGGCCTCGACCTCTGCCTCTCCAACGAAGAGATCGAGCAGGAGCTCCGCCGCGCCGCCTACGACCAGATCCTCCAAAAGGACCTCGATTCCACCATCATCCTCAACTCGAAGACCCTGATCGAGAAGGACGCCGATTTCGCCAAGTTCGCCGGCCGCATCCAGCTCACCTACATCTACGAAGAGGTCCTCGGCTGGGACATCATGCGCGACGGCATCGCCAAGCTGAAGGAATTCCACCAGCGCGCGTTTAAGAAATATCTCGAGTACGGCGTCGCCATCAAGCGCCTCAACCCCCGCCTCCTCGACTTCGACCTCGTCAAACTCGCCGCCGCCCTCGATCCGTCCTCCGACCTCGAGTTCGACTTCCTCGGCATCCAGACCCTCTACGATCGCTACCTCATCATCGACAAAACCAAGAAGCCTGCGCGCCGCCTCGAGACGCCGCAGTTCTTCTGGATCCGCGTCGCGATGGGCCTCTCCCTCGACGAGCCCACCGACCGCGAGGGCAAGGCCGCCGGTCTCTACTCCCTCTACAAAACCCGCCGCTTCTGCTCCAGCACGCCGACCCTCTTCAACGCCGGCACGCTTCACTCGCAGCTCAGCTCCTGCTACCTCTACTACGTCGATGACTCCATCGAGGGCATCTTCCAGCGCGGTATTTCGGAAAACGCCTACCTGTCCAAATGGGCCGGCGGCCTCGGTGGTTCCTGGACCGCCGTCCGCGGCACCGGCGCCTACATCGGCGGCACCAACGGCGAGTCGCAGGGTGTCATCCCGTTCCTGAAGCTCCACAACGACCAGCTCGTCGCCATCAATCAGGGCGGCAAACGCAAGGGCTCCGGCTGCGCCTACCTCGAGACTTGGCACAACGACGTCTACGAATTCCTCGAGCTGCGCAAAAACACCGGTGACGACCGCCGCCGCACGCACGACATGAACACGGCTAACTGGATTCCCGACCTCTTCATGAAGCGCATGGAGGCCCGCGGCGCCTGGACCCTCTTCCGTGCCAACGAGGTCCCCGATCTCCACGAGACCTTCGGCAAAAAATTCGAAGAGCGCTACATCGCCTACGAAAAGATGGCAGAGGAAGGCAAAATCTTCGGCCAGAAGGTCGAGGCCCTCGATCTCTGGAAGAAGATGCTCTCCCTCATCTTCGAGACCGGCCACCCGTGGATCACCTTCAAGGACGCGTGCAACATCCGCTCCCCGCAGGACCACGTCGGCGTCATCCATTCGTCGAATTTGTGCACCGAAATAACCCTGAACACCTCCAAGGAAGAGACCGCCGTCTGCAATCTCGGCTCCGTCATCCTTGAGACGCACCTCCTGCCCGACGGCGCGCTCGACCACACCAAGCTCCGCGAGACCATCCGCATGGCCGTCCGCGCGCTCGACAACGTCATCGACATCAATTTCTACCCCACCGAGGCCGCCAAGACTTCCAACATGCGCCATCGCCCCATCGGCATGGGCGTCATGGGTCTCGCCAACGCCCTCTACATGAAGGGCGTCTCCTTTGCTTCGGAAGAAGCCCTCGCCTTCAACGACGAGGCCATGGAAGCCATCGCCTACTACGCCTACGAGGCCTCCTCCGATCTCGCAGCCGAGCGCGGCACCTACTCCAGCTACAAGGGTTCGAAGTGGTCCCGCGGACTCCTCCCGCAGGACACCGTCGACCTCCTCGAGCAGGAGCGCGGCGTCGCCGTCGATGTCCCCCGCGGCGGCAAGATGGATTGGACCAGCCTGCGCGCCAAGATCGCCGCCCAGGGCATGCGCAACAGCAACGTCCTCGCCATCGCCCCCACGGCCACGATCTCCAACATCACCAACACCTCCCCCTGCATCGAGCCCACGTATAAAAACCTGTTCGTGAAATCGAACCTCTCGGGTGAGTTCATTGTGCTGAATCCGTTCCTCGTAAAAGATCTCAAGACCCGCGGACTCTGGGACCAGGACATGATCGATAACCTCAAGTATTTCGACGGCGAGGTGAAGGACATCGATCGCATCCCCGCCGACCTGAAAGCGAAATACCTCACGGCCTTCGACATCGATGCCAAGTGGATCGTGGACGCCGCCGCCCGCCGCCAGAAGTGGATCGACCAGGCCCAGAGCGTGAACCTCTGGATCAAGACTCCGGACCTCAAGACCCTGAGCCACATGTATCGCCACGCGTGGCACGCCGGCCTCAAGACCACCTACTACCTCCGCAGCCTCGGCGCCTCCAACATCGAGAAGGCCACCATCTCGGTGAAGAAGGAAGTCCGCGGCGCCATCAAGGAAGGCCGCGACGGCGGCCAAAACTCCGGCGACGCCGGCGGCACCCACGCCACCGAGGTCACGATCCCGCCGTTCGCAACGAAGGCCGCGGCGCCAGCGCCCGCCGCCAAGAAAGAATACACGGCGGCTGAGAAAACCGCCTGCAGCATCGAGGCGATGAAAAACGGCGAAGAGTGTGAAGCCTGCCAGTAATCTGATAAAAGCCCCGACCCACCGGTCGGGGCTTTTTTTCGCTCTCATGGGACGCAAACGCCAAGGCGGCTATTTCTTTGTTTGGTTCAAGGGCGACCACGAACCACGCCACATCCATGTCTTCGACAAAAATGAAAAAATCATCGGCCGCGTGCGCCTCGATACCTACGTCTATCTCGAAGGCGGCATCCCACCTGCTGCCGTGGTTGCAATCATCCGCGAGTTTCAACAGAAGGGAATCGTATGAAAGCCTACGCTGAGCCCAAGCCCCTCGGCACCGCGACGTTCGAGCCGATCCGCTTCGTCCGCTACCTCGACGATGAAGACGTTTTTGAAGTCGAGTTTGAGTCCGGCGAGACCTTCCGCGTGAGCCACGCCGCCATCCGCCGGGCAAATCAATTGGCCGACGGTGTTGGTGCGGTGGACTCCGTCTGGATCGAAGCCGAACTGCGTGCCGGCTTCTTAGTCCGCTACACCACCGGCGGACTCGCCGACTGTGCCTGGGACTTCGTCAAAGAATCGGCATGACCGCTTCGGCTCCCAATAAGACGGTCCTCGTCGAGAATCTCCGTGTAACGCATCCGCCATTACCTGCCCAAAGGCACCGACCTTTCCTTGGTCTCCTACCAACAGCTCGCCGCCTATCAGGAAATGCTCAACGAGCGTCCCCGCAAAATCCTCGGCTGGAAATCTCCGGCTCAATGTTTCCACGACCTTATATCAAAAAATGTTTACGTTCAGTCTTGAATGTGCCCTTCAATTTCGAGAAATCGT
>CAMBRG010000071.1 GCA_945869845.1 Opitutus sp. GAS368
TTATGGCTGTACAGGTCTAACGAGTATAACGATCCCTAGCAGCGTCACTAGTATTGGGGCCTCCTCGTTTTATGGCTGTACAGGTCTAACGAGTATGGCGATTCCTAGCAGCGTCACGACCATCGGAGCCGGCGCATTTGCTGCCTGCTCTGGTCTGGGTTTAATAACGGTCGATCCCGATAATTCTGCTTATAGCAGTGTCGGAGGAGTTTTATTTGATAAAAACCAAACGACGTTGGTCGCTTATCCAGGTGGAAACCTCAACGCAACCTATTCGATTATTAATGGGGTTACTAGCATAGGACAGGGCGCGTTTCAAAACTGCACGCGCCTAACGAGTGTGACGATTCCCAATAGCGTCATTGGCATCGGAACAAGCGCGTTTAGCGGTTGCACGGGTCTAACGAGTGTGACGATTCCTAGTAGCGTTACCAGCATCAGCAGCTCAGTGTTTGCAAGTTGCACGGGTCTAACGAGTGTGACGATTCCTAGTAGCGTTACCAGCATCGGCAGCTCCGCGTTCTCAGGTTGTACGGGTCTGACGATTTTGACGATTCCAAGCGGTGTCACGACCATCAGCAGCGACGCGTTTTATGGCTGCACAGGTCTAACGAGCGTGACGATTCCAAGCGGTGTCACGACCATCAGCAGCGGCGCGTTTTATGGCTGCACAGGTCTAGCGAGCGTGACGATTCCTAGCGGTGTCACGACCATCAGCAGCTCCGCGTTTAGAAGTTGCACATCCCTAACGAGTGTGACGATTCCCAGCAGCGTCACGACCATCAGCAGCTCCGCGTTTAGAAGTTGCACATCCTTAACGAGTGTGACGATTCCCAGCAGCGTCACGACCATCAGCAGCTCCGCGTTTTATGGCTGTACGGGTCTAACGAGTGTCTATTTTTTAGGAAATGCCCCAACCTTAGGTTCCTCTGTCTTCACTTCGGTTAACGTTAATGCCCGTGGCTATCGTCTAAGTGGAGCGACGGGGTGGAGCTCGTCTTATGGCTCGCTCACGATGCTGGTCGCCGCTTCACCGGGTGCGCCGACGGGAGTGGCGGCCGTTAGCGGTTCGGGTCAAGCGGTGGTCAGTTTCATTGCGGCGAGTGACGGAGGGGCTACGATCTCGGGCTATACCGTGACTTCAAGTCCCGACGGGTTGACTGCTACGGGCGCGTCCTCACCGATCACGATCACCGGCCTGACCAACGGCACGAGCTATACCTTTACCGTGACGGCGACGAACAGCATCGGCACCGGCAGCGCTTCCAGTGCCTCGTCGGCGGTGACGCCCGCGACGACTCCGACTGTTACCAGTCCCACGAGTGCGACTGTCGGTATCACGAGTGCGACCCTGGGCGGCAGTGTCACCGCCACCGGTGGCGCGAGCCTCACCGCGGTCGGCGTCGTGTACTCGCTCACTTCGGCCAACAGTAATCCACAGCTCAGTGGCACGGGCGTGACCAACGTCGCCGGCACCGCCGCGACGGGTGTCTTCACGGTAAATGCCACTGGCCTCACCGCCGGCACGGCCTACAGCTACGCCGCCTACGCGACCAACAGCCAAGGCACCACCTACACGAGCGTGGGGACGTTTACGACCGCGGTCCCGACCCCGACATTGACCTTCACCACTCCGACCTCCGCCTCGGTCGCAGTGGCGGCCACGCAAACCAACGCCGTCACCTCGACGCTTTCCGGCGGAGGCTACGGCGCGATCAGCTATTCGAGCAGCGATACCGGCAAAGCCACGGTCAATCCCACCACCGGTGTGGTCACCGGCCTCGCCGTTGGTACGACCACGATCACGGCCACCCAAGCCGCCGCATCCGGCTTCAACGCGACGACGTCGACCAGCTACACGCTCACGGTGACGATCGGCACGCCCACGATCAGCGCCGCGCCGTCGGCCAGCAGCCTCGTCTATGGTCAGACCTTGGCCTCCTCCACGTTCATTGGCGGCGCGGTCAGTGTCTCCGGCACGTTCGCCTTCACCGCGCCCAACACCCTGCCCGGCGTCGGCACGGCCGCGCAAGGCGTCACCTTCACCCCGACCGACACGACGAACTATACCAGCGTGACCACGACGGTAAATGTGACCGTCGCCAAAGCCACGCCGACCATCTCAGTCGCCCCGACGGCCAGCGGGATCACCTATGGTCAGACCCTAGCCTCTTCCACGCTCTCTCAGGGCACGGCGAGCGCGGCCGGCACGTTTACGTTTACGACCGTAAGCACTGCGCCCAACGCCGGCATTTCCGAGCATGGGGTGACCTTCACTCCGAGTAGCACCGCGCTCTTCAATACCATTACGACCACCGTACTTGTGAGGGTGGCCAAAGCTACGCCGACGCTCACCTGGTCCACGCCGAGCACGATCACCTATGGCACGGTGCTCTCCGCAACGCAGCTCAACGCGACGAGCAGCTTGGCGGCCGGCACGATCGCCTACAGCCCAGCCAGCGGCACCACGCCAAGCGCTGGCACGCAGACCTTGACGGCAACGTTTACGCCCACGGATACGGCCAACTATGATACTGCCACCCGCACGGTCTCGCTCGTCGTGGGTAAGGCCACGCCGACGGTGACCTGGGCGACGCCGACTACGATTACCTACGGCACGGTGCTCTCCGCGACGCAGCTTAACGCGACGGGCAGCGTGGCCGGTACGATCGCGTACAGTCCCGCCAGCGGCACGACGCCAAGTGCGGGCACCCAGACCTTGACGGCAACGTTTACGCCCACGGACACGGCCAACTACAACCCGGCGACCGGCACCGTCTCGTTGGTCGTCGGTAAAGCCACGCCCACGATCACCTGGGCGACACCGAGTGCGATCACCTTCGGCACCGCGCTCTCCGCGACGCAGCTTAACGCGACCGGCAGCGTGGCCGGTACGATCGCGTACAGTCCCGCCAGCGGCACCACGCCAAGCGCAGGCACGCAGACATTGACGGCAACGTTTACGCCCACGGACACGGCCAACTATGATACCGCCACCCGCACGGTCTCGCTCGTCGTGGGTAAGGCCACGCCGACGATCACTTGGGCGACGCCGAGCGCGATCACCTTCGGCACGACGCTCTCGGCGACGCAGCTTAACGCGAGCGGCAGCGTAGCCGGTACGATCGCGTACAGTCCGGCCAGCGGCACCACGCCAAGCGCGGGCACGCAGACGTTGACGGCAACCTTTACGCCCACGGATACGGCCAACTATAACAACGCATCGGGTACCGTCTCGTTGGTCGTCGGTAAAGCCACGCCGACGATCACCTGGGCGACGCCGAGCGCGATCACGTTCGGCACGGTTCTATCCGCGACGCAGCTTAACGCGACGGGCAGCGTGGCCGGTACGATCGCGTACAGTCCCGCCAGCGGCACGACGCCAAGTGCGGGCACGCAGACATTGACGGCAACGTTTACGCCCACGGACACGGCCAACTACAACCCGGCGACCGGCACCGTCTCGTTGGTCGTCGGTAAAGCCACGCCGACGATCACCTGGGCGACGCCGAGCGCGATCACGTTCGGCACGGCGCTCTCCGCGACGCAGCTTAACGCGACCGGCAGCGTGGCCGGTACGATCGCGTACAGTCCCGCCAGCGGCACCACGCCAAGCGCGGGCACGCAGACCTTGACGGCAACGTTTACGCCCACAGATGCGGTCAACTACAACCCCGCGACCGGTACCGTTTCGTTGGTCGTCGGTAAAGCGACGCCGACCCTCACCTGGGCGACGCCGACTACGATTACCTACGGCACGGCGCTCTCCGCGACGCAGCTCAATGCGACCGGCAGCGTGGCCGGCACCATCGCCTACAGCCCGGCGAGTGGCACGACGCCAAGCGCGGGCACGCAGACGTTGACGGCAACCTTCACCCCGACGGATGCGACGAACTACAACCCCGCGACCGGCACGGTCTCCCTCACGGTCAACAAAGCGACGCCGACCCTCACCTGGGCGACGCCGACTACGATTACCTTCGGCACGGCGCTCTCCGCGGCGCAGCTCAACGCCACCGCGAGCGTCGCCGGCACCATCGCCTACAGTCCCGCCAGCGGCTCAATCCCGAGCGTGGGCACGCAGGCGTTGACGGCGACCTTCACGCCGACGGACACGACGAACTACAACTCCGCGAGCGCTTCGGTTTCGCTCAACGTGATCGTCGCCGTCCCGGGATCGCCCACGGCGCTCGCCGCGACGACGGCCAACGGCGAAGCCACGGTCACCTTCACCGCGCCGAGCAACCCCGGCAGCAGCGCGATCACCGGCTACACGATCCGCGCCACGGCGACGGATGGTTCGACGGTCACGGTCAACGCCACCGGTTCCCCCGCGAAAGTGACCGGCCTAACGCCCGGTAAATCCTACCGCTTCACGGTCACCGCCAACAACAGTGCCGGCTCCAGTGAATCGAGCACCACGAGCGCTGCGCTCACGATCAGCCGCGTGAACCAGACGATCAGCTTCGCCGCGCCGGCGGACCGCCTGAGCAACAGCGCCTCCTTTGCGCTCTCGGCCACGGCCAGCTCGGGCCTGCCGGTCAGCTTCACGGTGACCAGCGGTCCGGCCCTGCTCTCGGGAGCGGAGATCACCCTGACCGGCGCGGCCGGCACCGTCGTGGTCCTCGCCTCGCAGCCCGGCAACGCGATCTACAACGCGGCGCCCGATGTCGCGGTCTCGTTCAGTGCCACCGCGGCCAAGACCAACGTCTACTTCGGCGCGGTCATAAGCGCCGGTGGCACGGCGAAGTCGGGCGACATCGCCGCCGTGCTGCCGCCGGACTCGAACAAAGGTTCGTTCCTCGTCGTGGCGCCCTCGGTGGGGGTCAACTCGGCGTTCGATTTCACCCTCAATCCGGACGGCACGTTTACCATCACGTATGTGGTCCCGGGCGAAGCGCTCACGACGCCGATCGGGATCCCCGCGATCGCCGCCGCGCCGGTCACCCTCACCATCCGAGGCACCTTCGTAAATGGACGTCTCCAAGGTGTGATCGAGCCCCTCGGCCTCGCCTTCAGTGCGGCGGTGTTACCGGTGACGGGAGCCTCGGCCAACGCCGCCGGTTTCTACCAATCGAGCAACCTCGCGACCGTCGGCGGTGGGACCTACTCGGTCGTGGGCACGAACAACGAAGTGCTCGTCCTCGCGACGACGCCAGGGGTCACGACCGGCGGACTCACGACGCTCGGCTCGAACGGCAGCTTTAGCCTGCAAACGCAGACGAGCGCCGGTGTGGTCACGGTCCGCGGCAGTGTCGATGCGCCCTCCACCACGGTGGCCGGGACGATCAGTATTCCCGGCAAAGCGGACACGAACTTCGCCGGCGTCGCGACCACGACCAAGCGCACCGATCGCCTGATCGGCCTGGCCTCGCGGGCCAAGGTCGGCACGGGAGAATCGGTCCTGATCACCGGCCTCGCCATCGGGGGCACGGAATCCAAACGAGTCCTCATCCGCGCCGGCGGTCCCGCGCTCGCGGCCTTCGGCCTAGCCAGTACCTTGCCCAATCCGACCCTCAAGATTTACCGCGGCTCCACCTTGATCGCGCAGAACGACGATTGGAACCCAGCCGATGCGGCTGAGATGGCTCGGCTCGGGATCTTCGCCTTCCCGAACGGGAGCAAAGATGCCGCGATCCTGACGACGCTCGAGCCCGGCTCCTACACGGCGCAGGTCTCCGATCTGAGCGGCACCGGCACCGGGGTGGCTCTAGCCGAGATCTACGACGCCAGCGTGAACCCGACCGCCGACTATCAACGGCTCGTGAGCATCGCCAGCCGCGGCACGGTCACAGTGGGTGACGGTGCGCTCATCGGCGGGTTTGTGGTCGTGGGTAATTCGCCAAAGACGCTGCTGATCCGCGGCATCGGCCCGACCCTGACCAGCTTCGGCCTCGTGGGCGCGCTGGCCGACCCGGTCCTGACGATCTACCAAGACGGCGAAGCCATCGCCACCAACGCCGGCTGGGCTAACAACGCCGCCATCGCCACGGCGGCCACGGAGGCCGGAGCCTTTGCCCTCGCGACGGGCAGCCGCGACGCCGCGCTGCTGGTCACCTTAAAACCCGGGTCCTACACCGCTCAGGTCAAGGCGGCGCAGGTCACCTCCTCCGGCGTGGCGCTGATCGAAATCTACGAAGTGCCGTAAAGGGTAGGTCTCCGGCCGCGCGG
This sequence comes from Opitutus sp. GAS368, assembly GCA_945869845.1. Classification (GTDB taxonomy): domain Bacteria; phylum Verrucomicrobiota; class Verrucomicrobiia; order Opitutales; family Opitutaceae; genus Tous-C4FEB. The sequence goes on from CAMBRG010000071.1 coordinate 6,172, forward strand.
ACCTGAATGAGCCTCGAAACAGCCGTTGAACCACGGATGGACCCGGATCCCAAACCGATGGGAGCTGGCGAACGTCTCATTGTAGGGCCTCACCTTGTGTGAGGCCGTTCCCCGGCTTTATCCGGATTAATTCGTGTCCATTCGTGTCCATTCGCGGTTAAAAACTTGGAGGGTTGGACGGCGCGGATTCAAGGCCGGATGTGAAAAACCGTACCTCCAGAAGTGTGGAAAGGCCCCGGGGCGCCATCCCCATCAACCCCCGCGATCAATTTGAACCCTCATGCTGAAAGGTCGAGGGGCTCGGGGGCGGATCACCAACTTTTGATTGCGAGCGCCTGCTCCATGGCGCTGAGTCGCTGGCTCACATGAAGACCGATATGTTCGATACGGTGGAGGAGGCCATTGCGGCGATTGCGGCGGGGCAGTTGGTCGTCGTATCCGACGATGCCGACCGGGAAAACGAGGGCGACCTGATCATGGCGGCATCCAAGGCGACGCCTGAGACCGTCAATATGATGATCCGCTACGGCAGCGGAATCGTTTGCGTGCCCATGCTCGGCAACCAACTCGACCGCCTGCAACTCGGGCCGATGGTCGCGCGCAACCGCGAAGTGCAACGCACCGATTTTGCGGTCAGCGTTGACGCCAGCGCGGGCATTTCGACCGGCGTGAGCGCGTATGATCGGAACGTGACGATCAAGATTTTGGCCGATCCCGCGGCGAGCGCGGAGCAGCTCGTGCAGCCCGGCCATGTGTTCCCGCTGCGGGCCAAGCCGGGCGGAGTGCTGGAACGGGCCGGCCACACGGAGGCGGCGGTGGACCTCGCGCTGCTTGCGGGACTGCCGCCCGCCGGGGTTTTGTGCGAACTCGTGAACGACGATGGCACGATGCAGCGCTTGCCCCAGCTCGTGGAATTCAGCCGGCGATTTGGCCTGAAGATGATTTCGGTGGAGCAATTGATCGCGTATCGTTTGCGGCGCGAAAGTCTCATCCAGAAAATCGGGGAGAGCGATCTCCCCACCGAATACGGTAATTTTCGGGTGCACGTTTTCCAGAGCCGGATCGACAAGCGGACCCACGTCGCGCTCACGCTGGGAGCGGCGGACGCGACGAAACCGGTGCTGGTGCGGGTGCACACGGCGAACGTGCTGCACGACGTGTTTCACGCCCGCCTCGTCGGCGAAGGCCGGGATGTCCTCGGGACTAGCCTACGGGCGATTGCGGCCGAGGGCGCTGGCGCGTTGCTCTACATGCAGCCGGCAAATCGGGAGGAAGCCCTGCTGCAAAAGATCGCGCCGGCCCCCGATCGCAGCAGTCCCCCGCCAGGGATGGATCTCCGTGACTACGGCATTGGTGCGCAGATTTTGCGCACGCTGGGGCTGACCCGCATCCGCTTACTCACGCAGCATCCGAGAAAAGTTGTCGGCCTCGACGGCTACGGAGTCGAGATTGTCGAACAGATCGAGATCCCGCGCACTCCGCCGACGCCGGGCTCCGCCGCGACCGCTTGACGACACCGCGAGTGGGCGGAGGCGCTCCGCGAGGACGAGTGGGCCGAGGTTCCGCCCGACTACCGACTGAAGGCAGAAAACATCTGTCGGCCGGGCGGGACGGTTGATTCCCGCTGATTGATTCCCGCACGGTTTGCGACCGGGGTTGCCGCAGCGGGTCGCGCATTCGTGCGATGATGACGCGAATTTACCAACAGGAAGGCACGTTTGGCGCCTCCACCACCGCCATCTTGGCCGGGACCGCGCCCAAGCTCACCCAACTGGCCGGCACGGTGCACGAGCTTTACAACGGCGGCGTCAGCTACCGCACGCCCAACGGCAAGTAATACGTGCAACTGAAGACCAACTATCAGGGGCCGACGACGCAGGTTAATTTGCCGGCGACCAACGCGGCCGGCCAACAGGGCGCGCTCACGCCTGCCTATCAATTCTGGGATATGGAAATGAGCTATCGTCTCTCGCCGCGAATCAAACTCACGGCCACGGGCCGCAACCTGTTCAAGGAACGCCGGACCACCCAAGTCTTGGGGAATTTTATCACCAACCGGCAGCAGGATACGGGAATCCTTTGGACCTTCTCGACCAAGATCGATTTGTGATCCACGTGGCGGCCTGCGTTCGGGGTTCGTTCGACGATCGGCAAATGCAGAGGGCGCCGAGAGAGTGCACACGGCCACGGGAGCAGTCTGAATCATCGAATCTAGAGCGGTTTAAGTTGAACTGTAACCGCCTGCCCACCCCTTTATCATCGCGAAGTGCGCGAAGCGCGTCGTGGCGATCCAACTGGATTGCTTCGTCGCTGCGCTTCTCGCAATGACAGGATTCGGCTACCCTCGTAGAAATTTTTCCGCGAGCCGCGGTGGCGATTCAGCGAAGTCTGCAGTCGCTTGTGCACGTGATACCACGCGCCGCAATTCATGCAGCCAATCGCGAAGATGCCGCCCGAATTCCTCGATAGTCGCGGAGTCTTCAGGAATTTCTCTTGATGTGCTGGGCCTTGGATTCACTTGAGCAAAGTTGGCTCTTTCCCATGCTATGCAAATATTTCCTTTTTCTGGAATATGGTAACCCTCTATCTGTCATTTTAAAAAGAATTTATTTATCGACATTTTCCGTTTTCCGGAAAACGGTACGACATGATATCGCAAGACGTGGTGGTCGCTCTCAAGCTGCTGGAATCGCCCCAGTGGCCGGGATTCGCGCGCCTGTCTGAAGCACTCAGGATGAGCCTTTCCCAAGTGCACCGCTCGATAGCGCGGTTGAGTGAGTCGCGTTTGTTTGTGGAGTCGGAGCAGACCATCCAACGAGCGAATCTCGTGCGATTTATTGTCCACGGACTGCCATTCGCTTTCCCTGCGCGGCTCGGCGAGGTCACGCGCGGGATTGCGACGGCGTGGGCGTGTCCAGAGCTGAAAGACACCAGCCTTTCCAGCCTGGTCTCTGATGATCTCGCTCCCGTCTGGCCGGATAGCGACGGCAAGATCAAGGGCCGCGCAATCGAACCGCTGCACGATGGGGTGCCAATTGCTGTGCAGAGCGAAAAGGAGTTGTATGCGTTGCTCGCGCTCGTCGATGTGTTACGGATAGGGCGTGCGCGGGAACGCGAGTTCGCTGAAGCCGAGCTGCAAAGGAGGATCCTAAATGTCCGTTCCTAACCTTGGAGCCATGCGGGCCGTGGCGGAGCGGCTTGATCGCGTTGGGCTTCCTTATGCCTTCGTCGGAGGATCCGTCGTGAATCTCTTGATCGATCATCCGGAGCTGACGCCGGCCCGGCCGACCGATGACGTGGATGTCATCATCGAAATCATTTCGGGTGCGAGATACTCCGAGGTGGAAGCCAGGCTTCGAGCGGTCGGCTTCAGCCACGACGTGCAGCCAGGCGCCCCGAAGTGTCGGTGGATGCTTGGCCCCTTGACCGTCGATATCATGCCAACAGAAGGAGCAGCCCTTGGACTGAATACCGCTTGGTTTGCAGAAGCGCTGGCCAGTTCAACGTTACAAAACGGCGCGCACTCCGAATTCCGGCTAATTTCGCCGGTCGCATTTCTCGCGACAAAGTTCACCGCCTTCCTGGACCGGGGTGATCGGGATTATTATGGCAGCCATGATCTGGAAGACTTCATCACCGTCGTCGACGGCCGCGCCGAAATCGTGGCGGAAGTGGGCCGCGCACCGCTCGGCCTACGTCGATTCGTGATTACCAGCATCCGGCAGTTGCTATCTGATTCAAAATTCCGCGATGCGCTGCCCGGACATTTGCCGCCGGAAGAGGAAGACCGGATTGTTCTCCTCCGCCGCAAACTCGAAGGCATTGCGAACCTTTCCCTGCTGTTGGAATGAGCCCGTTCGGGAGAGAACTTTATTCCCGTCAAATCTTGGTTCCAATGTTACGTGGGAGATCACGCGGGGCTCGCCCGCGCAGGCGCGTCATGTTTGTCTTGGCCGCCGATTTGTCGATGAAGACGAGCCGGCTCGCCTCGAAGCGGCTTTGTTCCGACTTCCACTGTTGCCGAGCGACGGCGACATCGCGCCGGTTTTGTTCGGCCGCGTGGAGCGTCTTTTTTTATATGTCAGCCCCAGCGCGAGCAGAGCGTAATGCACCGCCGGAACGGTGCAGCTCATCGACAGCCGGGCCTTGATCTGCGCCAGGGTCAGGTCCGGCTCGGCGGCGACCAGTTTTTCGAGTCGCTCACGAAAGATCGGCAGTACCTTCGCCTTCCGACCCGAAAAACGATGCCGGTCGCCGAGGTCCTGCGTTTTACTCCGCTGCTGGAGCAGCTTCTTCACCATGCCGAGCGACACCCGAAAGCGCCGTGCTATCTCCTCCTTCGTCCCCTGCTTCTCATCATAGGCCCCCACAATCCGCTCCCTCAAATCCAGCGACAGTGTTTTCATCCCGTCACCGTGCATAAATTAAAATTTATGGCTACAGTTTAATTTAAAATTTTCGAGGGGGTGCTTGGGCTGCGTTCGTCTGCGAATTTCACCCGTTCGAGGCAGGAAGCATCTGAAAACACAGCGGAGCCGCCAAATCGCCCGGCGGAGAATCAGGTCGCGCCCGGCCGGATTTTCCGGAGAGGTCCGGTGAATTTCCGAGCGCGGGATTACGCCCGGTGTAGCGCGTCCTCGGTCGTGAACAGATTCCGTTCCCGAAAAGCCGCGGGCGAATCTCGGAGCAGCGTGGCGCGGGCCCAAGCGTCGGGCAGCGCGAACCACGGGTGTTCTAGCCGCCGGCATTTCTTTTCGGCCCAGGTGGGCACCCGGATTCGTAGCCGGTGCGCCACATGCGCGGCCACGGCCGCCAGATAGGCGTCCTGCACGGCGTCGCCCGTCCGGGGTGGTTCCGTGCGCAAGCTCGCCGCCACGCGGACGGCCGCTGCCGGTCGCTGCGCACGCCAGTTCACGTGATCGAGAAAATCTGCGAGATTGCAGCCGATCTCCTCGGCGGTTTCCGCTTCGCGCACGACTTCGAACAGACTCCTCGGACGCCGCCAAACTCGGTTTGTCGCTTTAATCACGTCGCACCTCCTGCAGGAGTTTTTCAACCAGCCAACGTTTTTCCGGCTCCAGCGCGGAGTTGCCGTAAAACTCAGCGGCGATCGCATCGACCTCTGCCATGGATCGGACTTTAAGCTCGCGGAGAAGAAACGTGATATCCGCCATGTCGCCGGCGCGGAAAGGCGTCGGCAGTCGTCCCGCCCGGCACTTCATCGCCAGCAGATATTTGGCGGAGGGGCGGGTCATGACGAGGCCGGGAATTTGGAGCTGCTCAAACGGAATTCCCTCTTCACGCTTGGCGGCGAACGGCCCCACGCCGCTGTTCATCCAATCGTCGGGCAGGTTCTGTTCGCGGGCGACTCGTTGAATAAGCGGTTCGACGACCCCGGGCGGGTGAAAGATGGCCTCGATATCCTTGGTCGCCTCTCGGCAGTCGTAGGCGAGCATCATGACCGTGCCGCCGTAAATCGCGATTTCGACGCGGCTCTGTTTTTCTGCGCAAAGCTCGCCGAGGCGCGAAAGCGCACGGACGATTACGGCCCGCGAGAGGCGTCGGGACGGTTTGGGCATCGCGGCAAATTACGGAGCGTCCGTTTGCGATGCAAGCGGCCGGTGCTCCGTCGCTGCGAACACGCGTTGCCCGATCCGACGATCCGCCCCGCGTTTGGCCGCTCTGAGCGAGCTCTGGGGCATCAGCGCCAAGTGTGCGTCTCGCGGACTGGGTTCGTGGAATCGCCCATGGTACGCTCGACCCATGCGGTTGACGAACCTGCGCGCTCGCATCATCGCCGTGGCGGCGGCCCGTCGACGTCGAGCTCGTGTGATTTGCGATACTCCCGCGGCGAGCAGCCGCAGGCGCGGCGAAAGGCGTCGTTGAAGCGGCTGATGGACAAAAAGCCGGATTCGAACGCGATCTCCGTCACGGTTTGGGCGGTGGTAGCCAGCAGCCGCTGGGCGTGGGAAATCCGGTGTTGGGTCAAATAGCTGATCAACGTCGTGCCGAACGTCTTTTGAAACAGACTCATCGCGTAGTTGGGGTGAAGTTTCACGGCCGCGCCGATCTGCTCCACCGTTAGTTTCTCCGTGTAATTCTGGGCGATGAAACACGCCATCTGCTCGACCTTGTTTAACCCTGTGTCGGTGATGGAGTCGGTTTGATTCCGTCGGGAGCGGGTCTTGGCTTGCTCCGGAATGCCGAGCGCCAACCGGATGAGGCGCGCCTGCATCTCCAGCAGCACCGGTCGCTCCAGCTCCGGCGATTTCTTCACCAAATCGCTCTCCCAGCGTTCAAACAGCTGCACGTCCGAACCCGCCCTATCGGCGCCACGCTCGCTCACGAGCCGGCCTTGCATCAACGGCTGCACGAATTTTTCGGGGAGTCGCCATTGCAGGAAACACTGCAACGGAATCGTGGCGACGTAGTAGGCGGTCTCGGTGCCGAAATCGATGATCTGATGGGGAATCGCCGCCCAGAAAACACTGAGCTTTCCCGCTTGGACCACGGTCTTGGTGCCACCGAGCAGATACGTGACCGAGCCGGACTCCAGGAAGTTAAGCTCCACTTCGTTGTGGTGATCGGGCCGGCGCATGGGTGAAGGCCGCCAGTGCACGCACGTCAGCCCATAAGGCGCAAAATCAGGCCGGCTGGGGTCGAAAGAAAGCGGGGCGAAATTGGCGGCCATATCGGGATCTTAGGATCCAGTGAAAAAAATCCGTATTTTCGGCGGACTGCTAGCAAAAATATATGTAAGGTGAACTGGTCCCTCCGCACCGCTGCGCAGCATTCGGTCTTTGGTTCGAGCGAGTGGTTGTAGTGGGCGCGAAAAATTTAGTCACTCCATGTTACCCGTCCCCATGAAAAACTCCTGTTTCGTTCGGGCACTCGCGTGCCTTCTCCTGATCGGTCTCACCGTCGCCTCGGTCGGCACCAGTGCCGCCGCCGCCGCCAAACCCGCGGTGGTTCGTAAAGTCGCCGTCGTCGTCTCCACGCTCAACAATCCGTGGTTCGTCGTCCTCGCCGACGCCGCCCGCGACCGGGCAAAAGAGCTCGGCTACAACGCCGTCGTTTTCGACTCGCAAAACGATCCGGCAAAAGAAGCCCAGCACTTCGACAACCTCATCTCCGCCGGCTACAGCGCCGTGCTCTTCAACTGCACCGATGCCAAGGGCTCCATCGCCAACGTCCGCCGCGCCAAGGCCGCTGGGATTCCCGTGTTCTGCATGGACCGCGAGATCGAAGCCAACGACGCTGCCACCTCCCAGATTCTCTCCGACAACTACTCCGGCTGCGTCGCCCTCGGCCAATACTTTGTCGAGGTCGTCGGCGAAGAGGGTAAATACGTCGAGCTCCTCGGCCTCGTCGCCGACACCAACACTTGGAACCGTTCGAAGGGCTTTCACTCCGTCGTCGATCGTTTTCCGGGTTTGAAAATGGTCGCGCAACAAAGCGCCGACTTTGACCGCACCAAGGCCCTCGAGGTACTCGAGGCGATTCTCCAGGCTCACCCCGACATCAACGCCGTCTTCTGCGGCAACGACGCGATGGCCATGGGCGCCTACCAAGCCCTGCTCGCCGCCGGCAAAGCCGGTAAGGTAAAGGTGTTTGGTTTTGACGGGGCCGACGACGTCGTGAAGGCCGTCGCCGAGGGGAAAATTGCCGCTACGGTCATGCAATTTCCGAAGATGATGGCGCGCACCGCCGCGGAAAACGCCGACCGCTACATCAAGGGCGAGCGCAACTTCCCTCAGCGCACCCCGGTCGCCGTCGAACTGGTGAATCGCGAGACGGTCCACAAGTTCGGCGACTACGGGCGGAAGTGATTCCATGGGCGCCCCCGCTGGCAGCAAAGCGCGCCGCGAACCGTTCGTCGCGTGGCCGGTGATTGTCGCCGGCGTCGTGTTCGCTGGCCTGCTCGTGGCCTTCCCGCCGTTCCGCATCGTCACGAAACGCGCCGGTGACGCTCCCACGGCGAACGCGTCCACGGGAGTCGCCGCCGTTGCCGCCTTCGACGCCGTCGCGTTCGCCGGGAAATTCTGGAGCGACCAACTCGCCCCCGCCGCCACCCGCGCTCCCGGGGCCACAATTCTGCTCGCGGATCTCCGCCGCGATCCTGCCGCCGCCGCCAAGACCCACGCGCACCGCGTCGGCCTCGGTAACGCCGCCTTCTACTTCGTGCGCGGCACCGGCCGCGTCACGGCCGTCGAACGCAGCCGCCTGCTCATCGAGATCGACGGCTCCGTCTTCGCGCTGCGCACCGGCCCGGTCTTCGGCAATGTCGTGCGCGACGGCTGCGGACTGCTCGACGTGAACCAGGTCCCCGGTCTCACCGAGTTCAACGCCCTCTCGGCCGAGCTCAACCGCCTCGTCGAGGCGCGCGTCCAACCCCCGCTCAAGACTGTCGCCGTCGGCGCGACCATCACCTTTGTCGGCTGCGCCGAGGCCCCCGAGTCGCTCCCCGCCGCCGGCCCGTTGCTCACGTTTATCCCGGTCACGGTCGAAGTGACACCATGACCTCCGCCGCGACCAACGACGTGCTGATCGACGCCGCCGGAATCGAGAAATCCTTCCCCGGTGTTCGCGCGCTCGCGGGCGTGTCGTTGCAGGTGCGCGCCGGCCGCCTCGTCGCGCTGCTGGGCGAAAACGGCGCGGGCAAATCGACATTGATGAACATCCTCTCGGGTGTTTTCCCGCCCGATGCCGGCACCATCCGCGTGGTGGAGCGCGTTGTCCCTAACGCGCTTTCCTTGACCGAAGTCCATTTCGCCAGCCCGCGCGATGCGCAGGCCCTCGGCATCGGCATCGTCCACCAAGAACTCAATCTGATCCCCGGCCTCACCGTCGCGGAAAACATCTGGCTCGGGCGCGAGCCGCGCACCGCCGCCGGCCTCATCGACTACGCCCGTCTCCACGCCGACACCGCCGCAATCCTCACCCGCCTCGATCTCCCGGTTGACCCCGAAACGCTCGTCGGCGAGCTCCGCGTCGGTCAGCAGCAGCTCATCGAGATCGGCAAGGCGCTCTCCGCCGACGCGCGCGTGCTCATCCTCGACGAGCCCACCTCCTCGCTCTCGTCCCACGAGGTCGACGTCCTCTTTAACGTCATCGCCGAGCTCAAACGTGCTGGCGTCGGCCTCGTCTACATCACGCACAAATTCGAAGAACTCGCGCGCATTTGCGACGACCTCGTCATCATGCGCGACGGCCGCCTCGTCGGGACCGCGATCTACGGCGAACTCACGCGCGACGCCCTCGTGCGGCTCATGGCCGGCCGCGAACCGAAGGAAATTTTCCAGAAAACCACCACGACGCCCGGCGCCGAGTTGCTCCGCGCTGAAAAAATCGCGCTCCCCGGCGAAGGCGCGGGGCGGCGCTTCCTCGTCGATCACGTCTCGCTCACGCTCCATCGCGGCGAGGTGCTCGGCATCTTCGGTCTCATCGGCGCGGGTCGCACGGAGTTGCTCGAAACGCTCTTCGGCCAGCACGCCGGTCGCGCCGCGGGCACGGTCACCGTCGAGGGCGCGGTCGTCCGGTTCCGCGGCCCGGCCGACGCCATCGCCGCCGGTCTCGCCTTCGCGCCTGAGGACCGCAAACGCGACGGCGTCGTGCTCCCCATGAGCGTGCTCGCCAACGCCAGCCTCGCCGACTTGCGCCCGGCGTTGCGCGGCGGGTTCGTCAGTCCCGCGCGCGAACATGCCCACGTCGCCACCTACCTCGAGCGCTTCCGCGTGAAAACGCCTTCGGTCGACGAACTCATCGTCAACCTCTCCGGCGGCAACCAGCAGAAGGTGATCCTCGCCAAGTGGCTCGCGACCGGGCCGAAAATTCTCCTGCTCGACGAACCCACGCGCGGGATCGATGTGAACGCCAAGCGCGAGATCTACACCTTCATCGACGAACTCACGCAGGCCGGCCTCGGTCTGATCGTCGTCTCTTCCGAGCTCCCCGAAATCCTCGCGCTTGCCGACCGCGTGCTCGTGCTCTGCGAAGGCCGCGCCACCGCCGAATTCACCCGCGCCGACGCCACACCCGAGCGCGTGCTCTCCGCCGCGCTGCCCGATCGCGCCATGGCGCTTGCTTCCTGACCGCATGACCTCGCCCGACTACAAAGCCTTTTTCGCCCGCTTCCGCTCGCTGCTCGCGCTCGGTCTGATGGTGCTCGCGCTGAGTCTGCTCTCGGATCGTTTCCTCACGCCCGACAACGGCTGGAACATCCTCCGCCAGATTTCGGTGAACCTCTGCCTCTCGATCGGTATGACCCTCGTCATCCTCGGCGGCGGCATCGATCTCTCCGTCGGCGCGATCCTTGGGCTCGCGGGCGCGGTGGCCGCCGGTCTGTTGAAGCACGGTCTCGGCATCCCCGGCACCACGCTGTGGATTGAGTTCACCGTCTTCGGCGCGATTCTCGCGGTGGTTTTCGTCGGCGGCGCCGCGGGTTGGTGCAACGGCTTCGCGGTGACGCGATTTAAACTTCCGCCCTTCGTCGCGACGCTCGGGATGCTCAGCATCGCGCGCGGGCTCACGATGCTGTGGAC
>CAMBRG010000072.1 GCA_945869845.1 Opitutus sp. GAS368
GTGTATCTGCAGAGCGATGTCGAGGTGCCGTGTTACCAAGTTGATGCGGACAAGCGGATCGAGGAAGTCTCGCGATTCGACAAGGCGCTGCTTACGACGCGGCAGCAGATTTCGAAGATTCAAGACGAGGTGGAGAAAAACTTGGGCAAGAATGAGGCGCTGATTTTCGATGCGCATCTGCTGGTGCTTGAGGACCAGGCGTTGATCGGCGAGACCATCCGCGAGTTCGAGGCAACGGGGAGCAATATCGAGACCTGCTTCAACAAGATCTCGGCGCGTTACATCCAGGCGTTTTCGGAGATCGACGACGAGTATCTGCGGGAGCGCGCCGGGGATATCCGCGATGTGGCGCAGCGCGTGTTGCAAAATATGTTGGGGCAGGCCGAGAACAGTCTGAGCCGGTTGGCGGAGAAGCGGATCGTGGTCGCGAACGACCTTTCGCCGTCGGACTCGGCGAGCATCGACCGGAGCGCGGCGCTCGGGATCGTGACGGACTCGGGCAGCAAGACGAGCCACGCGGTGATCGTCGCCCGGTCCATGAAAGTCCCGGCGGTGGTGGGCGTCCGCAATCTCACGCAGCGGGTGAAGACCGGGGATTGGGTGCTCGTGGATGGCTACGACGGACTGGTGATCGTAAACCCGACGGAGCAAACGCTGTTCCGCTACGGAAAGATCCAGTCGGAAAAGAAGTCCTTTGAGCAACGTCTGCTCGAGGCGAACCGCCGGCCTCCGGTGACGCTGGACGGCGTGACGGTCACCCTGCAGGCGAACATCGAGAAGGTGGACGAAGTTGCGTTGGTGAAGGAATATTTCGCGCAGGGCGTCGGGCTGTATCGCACCGAGTATCTGTTCCTCGACTCGGCCCGGATTCCCTCGGAGCAGGAGCAATTTATTGCCTACAAAACGGTGGCCGAGGGCATGGCGCCGAACCCGGTCGTGATCCGCACGCTGGACCTTGGCGGGGACAAACCGATGGAGGGCAAGCCGGACCTTTTTCCAAAAGAGGCGAATCCTTTCATGGGCTTCCGGGCGATCCGGTTCTGTTTGGAGAATCCCGAGATTTTCAAAGACCAGTTGAGGGCCATCTTAATGGCGAGTGTGCACGGCGACGTGCGGTTGATGTATCCGATGATCAGCGGCCCGGAGGAATTGGGGAAGGCGAACGCGATCCTCGCGGAGTGCAAAGCCGAGCTGAAAACGCGCGGCCAACGCTTCAACGAGGCGATGAAGGTCGGTGCGATGATCGAGATTCCCAGCGCGGCGACGACGACCGATCTGCTGGCGAAGACCTGCGATTTCTTCAGTATCGGAACCAATGATTTGATCCAGTATCTGCTCGCGATCGATCGCGGGAACGACCGGGTCGCCCACCTCTATGAGCCGGCGCACCCGGCGGTGGTGCGAACGCTGAAACACATCGTGGACGAAGCCCACCGGGCGGGCGTGCCGGTCAGTGTGTGCGGCGAACTGGCGGGCGATCCGATTTATGTGCCTTTGCTCCTGGGGCTCGGGGTGGATGCGTTGAGCATGACGCCGCCCTCGCTTCCGGCGGTAAAATATCTGGTGCGGGGAATGACGATGGCTGACGCCCGGGCCTTGGCGGTTGAAGTCCTCGCGCTGGGCTCGGCCCAGGAGATTCACGCGAAGTGCTCGGCGTTTGCCCGCGTGCGGATTTCGCAAACGTGATCGGGCCGGCTCGGTCTTTGCCCGGGGGACAAGCGATCGTCGGCTAGGCTTGGATGTGCTTCAGGCCGACGATGGCGAGGATCTGGGGCGTGGACCTGCTCGGTCGCGATGACGATTTTGCGTTTGATCGCCCAGCCGGCGAGAATCACGCCAACCGGCTGGTCCGGTCTGATACCAATGGCGGTTAATTTTTAGACGGCGGGTGCAGAGGTGGCCCGGGCCTCTGGCCCGTGGGTTTGAGGACGAAACTCAACCGCTATTGGTATCAGCCGGCTGCTGGAAATGGTTGGGTTGGGCGGTGGCGGGCTTGCTCCGGGAGCTTGAGCGGAACCGACGTTCGTGGGCGCGGGCACTTTGGGCGTGATCCGGTTCGAGGCACCGGCGAGGGCGCACGGCGGGGCGGTTTGAATCAGACGGACACGGCGTGGGTCGTGGCCAACAATAAAGATCATTTCCGAGGCCACCTGATGCGGTGGACGAAAAAGCCCCGACGGTCACGTCGGGGCTTGGGGATTGGCTGGCCGGGATCGGACGGGCCGGTGTTCCCTTGGAAAAACCAGTTTGGGCGGTGGCCTACTGGGTCTTGAGGTAGGCGACGAGGTCGGAGACGGCTTGGGCGTTGAGGCCGAGTTGTTCGCCGCTGAGCATGAGGGAGCGGTTCAGGCGCTGGCGGGATTTGATTTTGCCGGCGGGGATCATCTGGTTGGTGCCGCCCATCGACTGAACGATGACCGGATCGCCCGAGGTGAGAGGGAGGCCATGGATCACGGTGCCGTCCTTCAAAATGAACTCGGTGCCCTCGTAGCCGTGGGCGATGTCGGAGGATGGATTCACGATAGAATTGATGACGACCTCGGTGGGCTGGCGGCTGGCGAAGCCGGTGAGGTCAGGTGCGTAGTCGACGCCGTTGCCGCCGATGCGGTGGCAGATGTAGCAGGTGGCCGCGAAGGCGGCGCCGCGGGCCGCGTCGCCTTGCAGAGCGGCGATTTCCGCGACAGGCGGAAGCTTCGTGGGGGGCGGCGGGGCGATGACGCTCGCGGTTAATACGACTTTTTCCGGGTCGTAGAGTCCGCGGGATTTGAGCTCGGGATTGAGCCCAAAAGCAGCCCAGCGGGAATCTTTGTAGTTGAGCAACCACCAAAGGGCAGTGACTTGGACTTTTCCTTTGGCGCTGTGCGCGAGGTCCAGCAGCGCGAAGGCGGCATCGCGGGTTGGCGTGAAACCGAGCGCGGTCAAGGCGGCGAGGCGGGACGCATCGGGCAGGGCGTTGGACGAGGCGCGGGCGGTGAATGCCACCACGGCATCGGCGGGCGTGAGGCGCCAGACGAGATCGGCATGGGCGGACGGCCATTTGAGTGGGTCTTTTTCCGGCTGGGCGGCGGCTAGGGCAGCGTAGAGCTCGGCTTCTTTATGAGTCGCGCCGATGCCCCAGGCGGCGAGGTAAGCGCGGTCTTTGCCGTCGTAGCCTTGGGCGAGAGTGAGCAGAAGATCGCGGGCGGCGGCGAAGGGGACGTCGCGGAGGGAGGTCGCGACCTCGCGGCGCACAGCGGGTGAGGGGTCGGCGGCGAGTTTCGCGGCGTGGTTCAAATAAGGTTGATCGGCGCGGCGGAGGGCGCGGTAAGCGGCGACGCGGGTTTGCGCATCGGCGGAGGCGAGTTGTTTTTCGACGAGGGCGATGCCGGGCGCACCGAGGTGGGCGAGGAGGAAGATCGCGCGGGCGCGGACGAAGGGGTTGGCGTCGTTGAGGAGAGCGGCGACGGCGGGAACCGCGGCGGCGCCCTGAGCCTTGAGCGGGATGAAGCCGGAGGCGCGCACATTAACTGAAGGGTTTTTCAGCGCTGCGATCTGACCGGCAGTGGTCGTGAGATCGAACTTTGGCACGACGGACTTAAACCCCTTCGGCGCGATGCGGTAGATGGCCCCGACGGTCTTGGTGTCCAGGTCGGTGTGGCCGCCGACGCGCGGGTCAAACCAGTCGGCAACGTAGATCGCGCCGTCGGGTCCGACGGCGACGTCGGAGGGGCGGAAGAACGTTTTCAGCTCAGAGTTGACCGACTTCATGCCCCCCTTGAAGTCGACGCCGGCGAATTCCTTTTCTTGATTTGAGGTGATGAAATCGAAGCGTTCGAGGCCGAAGCCGGCGCCCTCGGTCTTGGGAAAATAGCCGAACACGACGTTGCGGCTGGGCTCGGCGCTGAGGAGCAAGCCGCGCCATTTCTCGCCAAAGGCGTCGCCTTCATAGCTGACGATGCCGGTGGGCGAACCGCCGCCGTAAACGTCGCCGGCGGGAATGGTGTGGGGATCTTCCTGGCGCCACTCGGCGGTGGGGATGGACTGGCCGGGACGACGGTCGGCGGCCCAGGAGCGCTTACCGTCGAAGGAGGCGAAGCCGAGGTTGCCGTATTCGATGAGGAACGTGGTGCGACAGGCCGGCGGATCATCGTTGTCGTTTTGAAAGACATCGCCGAACGAGGTGACGGTTTGCTCGTAGCTGTTGCGGTAGTTGTGGCCGATGATTTCGACGCGGGTCGCGTCGGGCTGCATGCGCACCGTAAAACCGCCGAGATAGACGTGACCGTCGTCGCTCTTGGCCCCGGCGATCTGGGGTGGACGCCAGCTAAAGAGCGCGCCGGCGCCGCCGCTGTTGATCGGATCGTAGGGGCTGCCGACGCGGAATGTGCGATTGGAACGATCGGTAAAGAGAGCGCCGCAATTGCCCTGGGAGAAGTAGAGGAGGCCGTCGGGGCCGAAGGTGACGGAGTGGAGCGAGTGGTCGTGGTTGCGGCCGTTGAAGCCGGTGAGGAGCACGTCGCGTTTGTCGATCGCGGGATTGAATTTCCCGTCGCGGTCAACGTCGGTGTAGACGATAAGGTCGGGGGTGTTGGAGACGAAGATGCGGTTGTCGATGACCGACATCCCGAGCGGCGCGACGAGCCCGGGCTCTTGGACGAAGGTGTAACTGGAGTCGGCTTGGCCGTCGCCGTCGGTGTCGGAGAGGACGGTGATCTTGTCACCGGCGGAGGCGCGGTTGGAGTTCTTGCGGTAGTTAACGCCCTCGGTGACCCAGATGCGGCCTTGGGCGTCGATGTCCATGTTCGTCGGATTATTGAACAGCGGGGACTTGGCCCAGAGGGTGACTTCGAAGCCCTCGGGCACGGAGAGCATGTTGACGGGGATTAGGTCGGGGGTGGGGGCGGCGACGGCGGCAGTCGGTGCGGCCGGGGTAGCGGGCGCGGGCGCCTGGGCGAGAAGGAGCGAGGCCGGGATGGCGAGCGCGGTGGCGAGGAGCCACGGGCTGAGGAGGGAACGCGGAGCAGGGGCGACGGGGGGACGCATGCGACACGGGAACAACCGCCGCGGGATTTGGCAAGTGCGTCGAAACGGAAGCGTGGCGAGGCTCGCGGGGCGGGAGCAAGGGGCGATGCGGCAAAGCCGCTTCCGAGCCGCGCTCGCGGGGCGTGGTGAGGGCAAAGTGGAACTCGAATAAGGCGGGGGCGCGACGGTGCTTAAGGCGCGTCTTCCGCTCCTCGGCTCGCCGCTGGCCGGTGTGGGCCGGTTGGAGGTGCGCCTACTTTTTTTTGCCGACGGCCTTCGGCGGCGGGACGATCACCACCGGGCACTTCGCTTTTCGCAGGACTTGATGAGTGGTGCTGCCGACGAGCAAATCGTAAAGGGCCGTGTGGCCGTGCGAGCCCATAATGATGTAGTCGGCCTGCTCGACCTCGGCCTGGGCCAAGATGAGTTGGGCGGGAGTGCCGGTGAGGAGCACGGTCTCAACGGGTAGGTCGGCCGCGACGAGACGCTTGGCGAGTTGCTTGAGCCGGCGGGCGAGGGTTTTTTCACTCGCAGCCACGATCTCGCCGATGTTTTCGAGCATCGGGCCAAAGTCACTCGTGATGACCGGAGGTTGGACCACGCTCAGCAGGACAATACGGGCGGACGAGGCGCGGGCGAGGAGCACTGCGGCGTCGATCACGGCGTCGCTCACCGCGGAAAAGTCGATGGGGGCGAGGATGGTTTTCATGGCCTCAGTCTAGTCAGGTAGACGCGGTTTGGCTACGCGGGGATTGGCGAACGAGGCGCGGATTTTGGCGTTGGCTGGGCCGTGGACTTGGCGGGCGGGGCGCTTGCCGCAAAAAAGAGGGCGACTCGGAGACGTGGTCGGAGACCTCGCCCTGCTTAGCTCAGAAGGCTTTCCCGTCGGCCTTCGTGCCGCAGACGCAGACCTCGAGGCCGAGTTCGGCGGCGAGGGCGGCTTTGGCGTAAAGGGCGAGGTCGGCTTCCTTGGCGCTGTGGGCGTAGGCGACTTGGATGTGGTTGGCCTTATGGCGGGCCATCATCTGGTCGCGGGAAACGCCGTAGGTGACCGCGTGCATGATCGGCCATTGCACCGTCGTCTCTTGCCAGCGGCGCTCAGTCTCGGCGGCCGGAAGCGTGATGACTTTGGCGCGGCCGAGATCCATCTTGAGTTTGCCGCCCTCGACGAAGATGCGGCTCCACACGATCTCGCCGGGCTTGGCGATGCCGCGCACGGTGCCGCCACCGAGGCGAAAATACATCGGAGGCTGGCGGAGGGAGTCGGTGCCTTTATAGCCGCCGATGTGATGCGCGGGCGGGGCGCTGCCGGAGATGAGGAAAACCCAAACATACTCGGAGGTGGTGCCGCTGGCGTCGGTGGCGCCCCAACGCAGATCGTGCAGCGTATTTTCGACCGGCTGGCCAAGGGCGGTGTGCACGCGATTCGTAAAGAGGCCGTCAAGGCCGGCGCATTCGTCGACCTCGTTGAAGTGCGTGAGCGGTTGGCCGGCGCGGATGATTTTGCCGGCCGCGTTTTTGACGGGCGGGCGGTCGGAGTTGTTGAGGATGCCCTCGACGAGATCGCTCGCGGGGAGGAGGTCCTTGAGGCCCTGTTGGTATTGGATGCCGATGGATTCGCAGCCGAATTCGTCGGCGATGCGGAGAGCGGCGACGTAAGTTTTGCACTGCCAGAGGACCTGCGCCTCGGTGAGTTCGGTGGCGTCGTCGGTGCCGAGGTGAAACGTCATGCCCTTGGCGCGGAGCCAGTCGTAGACGGCGCGGGCTTCGGCGTCGGGAACCTGCGTCGCGCCGTAATAGAGCGCGGACTGGGAGAGCCGCTCTTTGTAAACGCCGGTGGAGAAGAGAAGCTCGTCGGGGATGATGGCGTTATACATACCCATGCAGCCCTCGTCGAAGATGCCCATGATCGACTTTTTGCGGCGGAGATCGTCGGCGATTTTTTTGGCGAGAGCGCGGGCCTTGGGTGGGACAGCGGCGCGGGCGAGCGGTTTGACGTGAGCGGTCCGATGTTTGGCGACTCCGGTGGTGAGCCACGATTTGAGTCCGGTGAGGAAATACACGTCCGAGAAATCGTCGCTCCAAAGGGTGGAATACTTCACGCCCGCCTTGGTGAGTGAGCCGTTGAGATTCAACATGCCGACGAGGCCGGGCCAAGTGCCGGACCAATTGGCGACGGTGAGAATCGGGGCGCGATGGGAGATGAGCCCGGCAAGCAGGTGATGGGAATACTGCCACACGGCCTCGGCGACGATGAGCGGCGTCTCTGGGTCGAGCCCGGCGAAGACGGCCATGCCCTCTTTTTGCGAGCTGATGAAGCCGTGTTTTTGCGCGGGCTTGTAAGGGTGGGCGCGGACGAGCCGGTAGCCGAGTTGGGCGACCGGGGCGGTGAGCCGTTGCTCCATGGCGCGTTGGGCGGGCCAGCAGACTTCGTTGGCGGATTGGCGCAGGTCGCCGTTGGCGACGAGGAGAACGGTTTTGATTTTTGAGGTTTTAGGCATGGGGGCAGAGGGGATGAAAATTGAGACGCTAGAGAAAATCGGCGGAGAGCAGGCGGAGATATTGCGCTCGAAACGCACCTGAGGAAATGGATAGATCCGGCATAGACATGGATAAAATTGGCCCCAATGAAGCGACGGCGCTGCTTTCCCGGCAAGTGACGGGCGGGCGATATTTTTTTCTCAATCTCGCACCCGGCAAGTCGCCGGGGCTGGCGTGGGTCATGGGTGGCCGCGAGCACTGCAACCCCGACTACGCACTGGCGCGGAGGCATTTTCCGTTTCACGGCTTGGAGTGTGTGGTGGCGGGCCGGGGGCGGGTGAAGCTTGATGGTCGGGAGCAAGAACTGGGGGCGGGCTCGGTCTTCGCCTACGCGCCGGATACCCACTGCGAATTGCGGGCGGACCCCAGCGATCCGATGGTCAAATATTTCGTGGCGCTGGCCGGACGCGCGGTCGGGGCGAGGTTGAGTCGCTGCGGCGTCACGCCGGGGACGGTGCGGCGGCTGTCGGTGCCGGCGGAGATCACGGGAGTGCTGGAGGATTTGGTCCGCGAAGGCCAACACGCAGGTCCGCTCACGGGCAGCATTTGTTCGGCCCTGGGGGAACTCCTGTTGTTGAAGATCGAGGCCACCACCACGCAGGCATCGCCGACGATCGAGCCGGCGCGGGCGGCGTTCTTGCGGTGCAAGGCGCTGATCGACGCGCACGCGGAACGGCTCGGCACGTTGGAGGAGATCGCGCGGCTGGCGGCGGTCGAAGGGTCGAGCGTGTGCCGGTGGTTTCGCCGTTACCAAGGGACGAGCCCGTATCAGTATTTATTGCGCCGAAAAATGACGATCGCGGCCGAGCATCTGATCGAGCACGGCGGGCTCATTAAAGAGGTCGCGGCGCGCGTGGGCTTTGACGACCCGTATCATTTTTCCCGGGCGTTCAAGGCGGTGCACGGGGTGGCGCCGCGGGCGTTATTAAATTATCGGCGGGTGGGCTGAGTGAGTTCGGGCGGAGTGGCGAGGTGGTCGGGCGGCGGTGCGAAGCCGCGGTAGTAGTAGCTTGTGGCCTGCGCCAGAAGGGGAATGAACGCGGAAGTTTGTCATCTAATAGATGACAAACTTTTCGGAGCTCTCGTCTGAAATTCGAGGGAAATGATTAAAAATTGTCATCTAATAGATGACAAATGGTCGGCCGAGATGGTGGGAGGACAGTGGTTCGCGCTTGAGTTGCGGCGCGGGCGGGGGGCACAAAGCCAGATGCGTTTACCGACTCAGATCGCGGCTTGGCGGATCACTCCGCTCGATATTCCGCTGCACGTGCCGTTCGGCATTTCCGGCGGGGCGCAGGCGATGGCGAACAATGTCCTCGTGACGCTCGAACTGGCCGACGGCACGCGCGGCTACGGCGAGGCCGCGCCCTTGCCGCCCTACAATGGCGAGACGCAGGCGATGGCGCTCGCCGCGCTGCGCTCCGCGCAGGCTTGGTTACCGGGGCGCGACGCGGCGGACTGGCGCGGACTCGCGGCGGAATTTTTCGCGCGGGGCGGCGCGGGGTGCGGCTCGGCGCAGTGCGCGCTGGAAATGGCGTTACTCGACGCGGTGACCAAGCAGCGCGGTGAGCCGATGTGGAAATTTTTCGGCGGTGCGAGCACGACGCTTGAGACCGATATGACGGTGACGACCGGCACCGTGGCGGAGGCGGCCGAGGCGGCGCGGGCGATCCGGGCGCGGGGAATTCGTCAGATCAAGGTCAAGGTGGGCGGCGCGGCGGGGCCGGCGGGCGATCTCGCGCGCGTGGCGGCGATCCACGCGGCGGCGCCGGATGCGCCTTTGATCTTGGACGGAAACGCCGGGATCAGTCGCGCTGCGGCGAGTGAACTGGTGCGCGGGCTCAAGGCGGCGGGCATCACGCCGGCGTTGCTGGAGCAGTGGCTGGCGAAGGACGACTTGGCGGGCGCGGCGGCATTGATCGCCGAGTCGGGCTGGCGCGTGGCGGCGGACGAGACCGCGTGCACGGCGGACGACGTGCGGCGGATCGCGGCGGCGGGCGCGGCCCACGTCGTAAACATCAAACTGATGAAATCCGGCGTGATCGCGGCGTGGGAACTCGCGACGGCGGCGCGCGCGGCAGGGCTTGGCCTCATGATCGGCGGCAACGTCGAGAGTATGCTGGCGATGTCGGTGTCGGCGTGTTTCGCGACCGGGATCGGCGGGTTTGAATTCGCCGATCTGGACACGCCGTGGTTCATGGCGACGAACCCGTTTGATGGGGGATTCGCCGTGACGGGCGGGATCATCTCCGTGGCCGGAATCGCGGCCGGGCACGGCGTGACGCTGAAAGCGTAGGCAGAAACGCAGCGGCTACGGCAGAATGTAGACTTCGATCAAGATTTGGCCGCTGTCGGTCGGGTCGAGTGACGAAGCTTGGGCCACATAGGAACCGGGGCGAAGGCGGGCGATGACGGCGGCGTCTTTGGAGGCGACCGGGAGAGCGAAGACTCCAAGCGCGGCCGACGTGCGGCGGATTCCTTCGGCCGTGGTCGACGTCCAATCGTCGTTGCCCCGGCCTACGCCGGTGAGAACGGGGTCGCGCAGGAAATTGGTGATGCCAAACTGGGCAAGTCCCGGCCCAACGGCCCGGACCAGCACGATCCGATTCTCGGTGCCGCTGATGGCGAAGCCCGTCAGCGCCGACCCGCCGGGCCGGACGAACGAGCGATTGGAACATCCGCCCAACGGCGAGAGCTCGGTCCGTAAAACGAGTCGGAACGAGCGAGCGATCACGCCACTGGGAATGGTGTTGGGCGGCGGGTTGAATGCCGGATCGAAGAACGTGCCGGTGCCGTCGTTCGCGGGGCTGAAGCGCAAGATGCCCGAGTGTGAAAACGACCCGGCGTCGATGAAGCTCAGCTCGGCCGTCTGGTCGTCGATCCGGCGATAGACATACCTGCCTTGGGTTGGCGCAACGAAGGGCGGGTCAAAGGCGCCGCTCCGATCACTCAGGTTGAAGCGAGCATAGATTTGTTGAAACGTGCCGTCGGCGGTGAAAAGCGAAGCGGATTCTTCGAAGGTGGGGGAAGCCCCGGCGTAGTCGCCGCGCTCGTAGTAGAGGTAGCCGTCCAACGTTTTCGGTGCGACGGCGAACGCGCTTGAGAGCGACGAAAGCAGGAAGGTGAGGAAGAGAACGGTCTTCATTTGAAGTGCGATCAGGGGAGGGCGCGCTCAGGGCAAGATGTAGACCTCGATCAAGGTTTGGCCGCTATCGGTTGAGTCGGGCGATGTCACTTGAGCGACGTAGGCCCCGGCGGCCAGATTCAGGATCACCACGGAATCCTTGGACGCGACGGGTAGGGGGAAGGTGCCGGCAACGGCGGTCGTGCGCGTGACGGATTCGGAACTCTCCGAGGACCAGTCGTCGTTGGTGCCGACCACGAGGTTGTCGCGGCTACGTGTCACTACGAGTGCGGGGTTGCGGAGAAAATCGGTAATCCCGAACGGTGCGAGACCGGGGCCGACGGCCCGCACGACAACAACGCGGGCGACTTCACCCGTAATCACGAATCCAGCGAAGGCCGGAGCATTGGCCGCGACGAAAGACCGGTTCGAGCACGCGAGCAGCGGGGAACGGGCGGCCAGCGGGGCGAGGCGGAAGTTGCCCGAGAGACCAGCCGTGCTTTCGAAAGTGACCTCACCCGATGAGTCGGCAGTGAAGCGCAGCGTTCGTTTCCCAGAGACGGTTGAGTTTTGAAGGGTCAGCTCGGCCGTGGTGCCGTCGATCTTGCGATAGAGAAAAACTCCAGTTGTCGGCGAGAACAGCTGGGGAAGCACGCCAGGCCCGATGATTCCGGTGCGGCGGGAGTAGAGTTCGTCGAAGGTCCTTCCGTTCGAAAACGTTGCGGCAAAATCGAAGGAAGTGCGGGCGATAGTTCTTCCGCTTTCGTAATAAACGTAGCCGTCGAGATTGTCGGGTGCGGCACCGAAACACGGCGAGCAGAGGCTGAGCAGTAAGGCGTGGAGCGTGGAGCGGAATTTCATGGTGGGACGGGTTGTCTTGATGGTGACAACTCGCGGACCCGAATCCGCTACTGTGGTTCAGTTCTTTCCGCGCCTTACGGCGCGGGCGTGACGCGGGCGATGCGGTTGGGGAGCAGCACGTAGAGGGCGCCGTCGGGACCGGTGATCACATCGCGGATGCGGCCGAGGCCTTTGAAGACCACTTCCTGCGCGACGACTTTGTCGCCGACGACTTCGATGCGGTGAAGTTCCTCGGCGGCGAGGGTCGCGACGAAGAGGTGGTTTTTCCACTTGGGGAAAAGGTTGCCGGTGTAGAAATTTGCGCCGCACGGAGCGATTGAGGGGACCCAGTAGGTCAGCGGCTGCTCCATGCCGTCCTTGGCGGTGAGGTCGGTCATCGCGGTGCCGTTGTAATTCATGCCGTAGGTGATGACGGGCCAGCCGTAGTTGAGACCCTTCTTGACGAGGTTGAGTTCGTCGCCGCCGCGCGGGCCGTGCTCGAGGTCGTAGAGTTCGCCCGTGGCAGGGTGGAAGGCGAGGCCCTGCGGATTGCGGTGGCCGTAGCTCCAGATCGTCGGCGCCGCTTTCGGGTCCTTCACGAAGGGATTGTCGGCGGGGATGCGGCCGTCGTCGTGGATCCGGTGAACTTTGCCGGTGGGGCGGGCGAGGTCTTGGGAATTCTTGCCGTCACCGCGCTCGCCGATGGTGAAGAACAGAAAACCGGCGCGATCGAAAGCGATGCGGCCGCCGAAGTGAACGCCGCCGGCGGGGCGGTGATACTCGAGCGGGCCCTTGAAGACGGTTTCTTGGTCAATGAGGGCGCCGTCCTTGAGTTTGCCGCGAATCACGCGGGTGAGACTGACGGACTTGCCGTCGGCGCTGGTTTGCAGGTCGGCGTAGGCGAGGTAGATCCAGCCGTTCTTGGCGTAGTCGGGATGGAGGACGACGTCGAAGAGGCCAGCTTGGCCGCTGTTGTCGACCGCGGGCAACCCGGCGACGGGTTTGCTCACGAGCTGACCTTTCTCGATCAGGCGCAGGTCGCCGCGCTTTTCGGTGACGAGGGAGCGACCGTCGGGGAGGAAGGCGAGGGAGTAGGGTTGGTCGAGTTTTGCGACCCAGGTGTCGACGCGGAACGGGTGGAGTTGGCTGTTCGCGGTGATCGACTCGACGGGCTTGGTGAAGTCGGTCTTGTCGCGCTGATGTTTTGCGCGCTTCTCGCGCATATAGATGACCATGGCGCGGATCTCCTTGTCGTCGATCGCGGCGCCCCAGGCGGGCATGCCTTTTTCGGGAAAGCCGTTGCGGATGCTGCGGGCGAGGCTGGCGTCGTCGCCGCCGTGGACCCAGATGTCGTCGAGCATCGAAGGAGCCGAGCCACCCTCCATGTTTTGACCGTGGCAGCTGGCGCAGAGGGCGGTGTAGCGCTCGGCGATGGTGCCGGTGCGTTCGCGGATGCCTTGGGCGGCGAGCGGCAAGGCGGTGAGGGCGAGGAGGGCGAGAAGAGCGGCGGAGAGATGCAGACGGAGGCGTGGGGAGTAAGTCATCGGGCGAAGATGGAACGAGAAAGGGCGGGTTGCGCAACTCTGCGCAGGACCGAAATGAAAGAAATTCGAAAGCCGCCGCGCCGGGGCAGGGGCTTTTGATTTTGAGCGACCTCAATCATTGCGCCCTTGGCTTGAACTGGCCGCGGCACGCGACGGGGGCGTCGCGTCTCCAGGGACGTGAGCTGCCTAAATGACGTCGCGCAGGGAGGGCGATTCAGGGACTAACGGAGACCGTCAGCAGAGACACGACTTCGGTGACGCCTTCGGTGTCGAGAGCGAGGGAGAGGGTCCGCCCGATGAGATCAGCGGAGCCAACGGTGCCGGTCAGCGTCACGGTGCCTTGTTTGGCTTCGACGCCGATCTCGCGGGCGGAAAGTTGCCGGTCGCCGACCAGCTTGGATTTGATGACGGCGATGACGCGGGCGTTGTCGATCACCTCACCGGATTTGGCTACGGCGGCGTTGGCTTTGGACCGAACCACGCGGCCCGTGCGTTCGAGCTCGGTCTTGATTTCCTCCGGCGTGAGGTGCCACTCGATGATCTTTTCGGCGGCCAAATCCCTGACCTCCCGGGCGACTTCCTTGGTCTTGGCGGTGGCTACGGCCACGGCGCTCTTCACGGCCAACTCGGCCTTTTCGGCGGTGGTGGGTTCGGCGTTGGGTGTCGGAGGCTGACCGCAACCCGCGAGTAAAAAAACAAGACCGGAGCAAGTGAGGCTCAGCGCGCGGGTTTTCATGAGAGTGAGGTGGCGGGGATTGGGTTTTGATTGCGCGTGGGTGGGGCGGTTCGCCGCAGAGGCAAAATCAAGGTGCGGCGCGTTTCTTGAAGATGATCAAGTGCTGGCGGGGGAGCGAGTGGACGGTCTGCACGAAGTCGAGCGGTTGCCCGGTCATTTCCAATTTCACCTGCGCCTGGGTCATTTTGTGCAGAGGTTTGATGGGCACTTCGGGGTCTTCGCCGCGGTATTCGACGAAGACGAGGCGGCCGCCGGGTTTCAGGCTGCGGCAAACGGCGGCGATGTATTCGGCGGGGCGACTGCACTCGTGATAAACATCGACGAGGATCGCGAGATCGACGGGTTGGGGGAGCTTCGGGTCTTCGGCGGTGCCCAGCACGCCGACGACGTTGGTCACGCCGCGTTGCTGCATGAGGACGTCGAGCAGTGCGAGCATCTCGGTCTGGATCTCGACCCCGTAGACGATGCCGGCGGGCGCGACGGCCTGCGCCATGCGCCAGCTGAAGTAGCCGGTGCCGCAGCCGAGATCGGCCACGATGTCGCCGGGTTTCAGAGCGAGCGCCTGCATGACCAAGTCGGGTCGCTCCTCGATTTCGCGCTCGCCCCGCTCGAGCCAAGGGGCGCCGTGATGGGTCATGTAGTGCGCGATCTCGCGGCCGAAGTAGTAAACGCCGATGCCATCGCGAGTTTTCTGGCCCTTGGTGTAGGGCGAACTGTTTTGGGCGGGCGCGGCGGGGGCGGCGACGATGGGCGCGACGGCGGGCGCGGCGATGAGGCACGACGGGATGACCGCGGCGCCAACGATCAAGGCGCACAGGGCGCGAAGCACGGCTCGGTTGGGGTGAACGAAAACTTGCATGGCGGGAACGTCCGCCGGGATCAGCCGGTTCTCAAGGGCGATTTGCGCCGGGAGACGGCGGCGTTACCGCGGCGCTCAAAGCTGCTTGTGACTGCCGTCGCAGAGCGGCCCATTTTTGCCGTGCTTGCAGCCGCAGAAATAAACGGTGCCGGTTTTTTCGGCGGTGTAGGGCGTGGGCGAGAAGCCTGAGCCTTTGTGACCGCCATCACAGAACGGTTGGCTTTTGCTCAAGCCGCACGAGCACCAGTAGTAAGTTTTTCCGGCTTCGACGGCGACGGGGAGAGGCGATTTTTGGGCAATGACGGGTAGATTCATGAGGGAAGTGTGGCCGGGACCGATGGAGGAGCGATGCGTTTTTAGGCGAAACTCAGGCGAGGTTCTCAGCCTGCCGCGAAGATCTCGCGCATCTCGCGAAGATAGCGGGGGACGGCGACGGCGGAGTCTTCCTTGGCTTCGTATTCGAGGGCGACCCAACCTTGGTAGCCGCCGTCGCGGAGCAGTTGGCTGAAGCGTTTCAAATCGGCGGGGCGGGCGGTGTCGGTGTTGCCCTTGAGCTCGACCTTGAACTGGACGTTGAGCGCGTAGGGCACGCAGGCGGCGAAGTCCGCGTAGGGATCCGCGGTGCGGAAGTTGCCCGAGTCGAGATTCACGCCGATCCACGGGCTCTGCACGGCTTTCACCATGGGGAGCAAGGTGGCGGCGCTGCCAATGGAGTCGTGATTTTCCAAGCCGAGAAAGACGCCGCGCTGGCCGGCGTAGTCACAGCATTCTTCGAGGGCGGTGATTACGAGTTTATCGGCCGCGTCGCGGGCGAGTTCCTTGGTGACGCCGGCAAACACCCGGATGTGCGGTGCGCCGAGCAGAGCGGCGCGGTCGATCCATTTTTTGGTCAACGCGATCTCTTGGTCGCGCTTTGGGCCGACGGGGTGGGAAAAATTGTTGCCGATGGCGGTGCCGCTGATGGCCACGCCGCGCAGGAAAGCGTGGCGTCGCAACTTCAGCAGATACGCGTCGCTCTCTTCGGAGAAAAAATAGCTGGTGAGCTCCGCGCCGGCGCAGCCGTGGGCCGCGCACGTGTCGATGAACTGAAACATGTCGGTTGCCCGGCCGGCGGGCACCTTGAGATTGGGCTGGCCGCGCGAGATCGGGAAATTCTCGCGGAATGAATAGGCGGCGAGACTGAGCAACAGGCGGGGGCGGCCGGTGCGCCCAAATGGATTGAGGGCAGGAGCCGCCGCAGCGGGAGCGGCGAAGGCCAACGAGGAGCCGGCGGCAGCGGCAAGGCTGGCGGCGGAGGTGACTTTGAGGAAATCGCGACGGGTGACGGGTTTCATGTTTTTTGGGGAGTAGCTTCAAGAAGAACAAAGCGGCGAAAAAAAGAAAGGGGTTTCGGCTCGCCCCGGCCGCTGGCGGAGCTAATCCGATTTCACCTCATGAAACTATCAACGCATCCGTTTTCGTTTTGTATCTTTATGGCCGCACTGGTTCTGACCGCCGAGGCCGCGGCGCCAAAACGGATTTTGCTGGATAACGACGGCAACGGCACGTTGGGCACGTTGTCGACCGACTTCCGGCGGGACATCGACGAAGTGGTCGCGGCGTGTCCGCCCAACGTGACTACGTATCTGCTCTGCCCCGGCGCCGGCCGTTATTATTATCCGACCAAGGTCGGCGAGACCGATCCCCGCCATAAACAACTGGCTTTGGAACACGCGGCGGGCCGTGACCCGTTCGGCTACTTCCTCGAGAAACTCCGCGCCTCGGGCAAAGAGACCTTCGTGACCGTGCGCATGAACGACGTGCACAATCCGACGGCGGCGGATGAGTGGAATCTCCCGAAAGTCCGGCGGGCGCACCCCGATGTGATCGTGGACGCGGCGGCGGTGGCCCGGGGCGACACCGACTGGCGCAACTGGGCGCTCGATTACAGCCGGCCCGAGGTGCGGGCGTTTATGCTGGCGATCATCACCGAGCTGCTGGAGCGCTACGAATTCGACGGGATGCAGCT
>CAMBRG010000073.1 GCA_945869845.1 Opitutus sp. GAS368
TCACGGTTGCATAACTTTTGCTCACGGCGCTCTGACCCGACTTCAGCTCGCGATTCTCACGTTCCAATTGCTCGATCTTCAGCGCCAATTCACCGAGCCGCTGCGAAAGGCCACGCACGTCCTCGCGCAGATTCGCCAGCTCCACTTGGGCGAAACCCTGCGACCCAAGACCGAGCGCCACAAAGACCACAAAACACCGACAACGTTTAAACATGAGCCTCAGGATGAAAAAGCCCCGGCCGGAAAACAAGCGGGTTGTGCGAAGAGAACGGATCAACGCCGAAAAGGGGCTGGGGCGACGAGCGGCGCAAGGGGTCTCGATTCGATCCGAACCCCGGTGGGAATCGGGTAGCCCCGCAAAAATTCGCCCGCCTCCAACATCCGTCCGCCGGCACGCTGCAGTCGGCGCAGACGGAGAACGCCCCGGCCCGTCGCCAGCAAGAGGCCGGCCGAATCGGATCCCATGACTGAACCCGGAATCCCTCCGGCCTCGCCTTGGCCCCCGACCACCTCGCCCGGAACATCGGCCAAACCAATCTTTACCAGCTCACCGTTGATCGAAATCGCACAGGTCGGCCACGGAAACAGGCCATTGATTCGGGCCGCGAGCGCCGCCGCCGGCGATGCGAAGTCGAGGGCTCCATCGGCCTTTTCAAGGCGCCGGCAAAAGGTTGCCGCCGAGTGGTCCTGCTCGACAAACACCAGTCCACCGCTGGCCAGCCGCGGGAGGGCCCGCGCGACCAACGGCACGCAGGCCGCCGCCAATTTTCCCTCGACGTCTCCCGCCGTATCAAGCGCCCCGATGTTAACCAACTCGGCATCGGCGAGCGGCCCAGCGTCAAGTTCCCGCACAATCCGCATCAGCGTGACGCCGGTCTCACCGTCACCGTTTGCAATCGCAGTCTGAATCGGCGAAGCCCCGCGATACCTCGGCAATAACGAGGTGTGCAGGTTCAGCGTGCCCAGACGAGGCGTCGCGATGAACGCCTCCCTAAAAATGTGCCCATAGGCCATCACCAGCGAAAGATCCGGCTTGAGCGCGGCGAGCTCGGCCCGCGACGAGTCGTCCAGTTTCTCAGGCTGAAACACCGGCAAGGTGTGCGCCAAGGCCCACGTTTTGATCGCATTAGCGGTGATCTTTTGACCACGCCCGACTGGCCGGTCGGGCTGGGTAAACACCGCCACAATCTCGGCCTGCAAGCGACCCGCCGCCGAATCAAACCAGTCGAGCAAGCGCAACGCGATCGCATCTGAGCCGAAGAAGACGATTCGGAGCGGCGCGGGTGAACTCATCGCTAAAGTGACGCCCCGTTGGCCAAGGCCGCGGCTTAGTCCTCGAGCGTTTCGAGCTCGACCCGTCCAGCACGCTTCTCCGCCGGACCGCGCTTATGCTGCGCCTTGGTGGTCGGGAAGGAGCTGTTGCTGAAGGGCGCCGGCTCCCGTTTTTCTTTGCCGACGAGATCGAAATAGATCGGACAGCCCGCGAGATCGAATTGCTCGACCAATCCGGCCTCAAGATAACGCCGGTATTGCTCCGTGAGTTTTTCCTCGCGATTACAAAACAGCTTGATGCGAAACGGGCGCGTGCCCGTCTGCGTCGCGTAGTAGACCCGAAAACGTTTCCCGCCCACGGAGGGCGGCGGAGTGCGCTCGGCGAGATACGCGAGGTGCTGATTGAGCTTCGCGGTGGGCAATTTCTTATCGAGCGTGCGATTGAGCTTAACCGCCGCATTCAACATGCGGTCCACCTCGTAGCCGCTCATGGCCGAGACAAATATCAGCGGCGAACCCGGCGTGAAAAAGAGCCGATCAAACAGCGCCTTCTCATACTTCTCCCGATACTCGCGGGCGTTTTTATACCCCGAGACTTTCAGATTTCCTCCGGTAAACATCTCCTGCACGAGGTCCCACTTATTGACGACAATCACGATCGGCTTTTTCTCTTTGATCGCCTCTCCGGCGATCGCCTTATCCTGCTGGGTCACGCCCTCCAACGCGTCGAGCACGAGGAAAACGACATCGGCCCGCTGGATTGCATCGAGCGAACGCAGCCGAGAAAAATACTCGACCGGCGAGGCCAGCTTCGTCGCCGCCTTAATTCCCGCCGTATCGATGAGTTTAAACGGATACATCTCACCATCGCGGCCCTTGAATTTGAACGGAAGCTCCACCGAATCGCGCGTGGTGCCGGGAATCGGGCTGACCACAAGTCGGTCGCTTTGTAGCAGATTATTGCTCAACGAACTTTTGCCCACATTCGGCCGGCCGATGAAGCAAAAGCAGAGGGGGTCGGCCGAGGTTTTGATGTGACTCGGATCGACTTCGGGCGCCGCGCCCAAGCGCTCGAGGATGACCCCTCGCAGATCATTTTCACCGGTGCCATGCTCGGCCGACACGCGCGACGGCTCACCGAGCCCAAGCGCATAAGCGCCGTCGAGCTGGACCTTCTCGTCATTAAAATCGGCTTTGTTCACGACGAGCAGCACATTCTTCTTCGACTTACGCAGCATCTTCGCGATGCGGTCGTCGAGGCCGGTCACGCCCTCGAGTCCATCGATCACGAACAAAATCAGGTCGGCAGAGGCGATGGCGAAATCCACCTGCTTCTCCGAGGCCTTGATTAAATCGACCGTCGATTCACCGCCCACCAGCCCCAACCCGCCCGTATCGAGCAAAGTAAACGCGCCCTCGCTGATCTCGGTCGAGATCACATCGCGTGTTACACCCGGTTGGTCATGAACAATGGAAATGCGTTTCCGCGCTAAGCGGTTAAAAAGGCGACTTTTGCCGACATTGGGTCGGCCGACGATAGCAACGGTGCGGGACATAAAGAGAGTGCACGACGGAAGGCCAGCGGGAGCAAAGGAAGAATTTGGTTCTCCACCCTGCCCCGCCGGCCGCCGAGACGGATTAGGCTTTGGGCTGCTGCACAAACCGCTCGATGCGGTCGCAGGCGACAATGAGCTGTTCGTAGCTGGTGGCAAAGCACGCGCGCACGTGCCCGATGCCGTTGTCCCCGAAAGCGCTGCCGGGGACGACCGCCACTTTCTGCTCGGTCAACAGGCCGGCGGAAAATTCCTTCTCGGTGCGCCCGGTGCCAGCGACGCTCGGGAACGCATAGAAACTGCCGCGTGGCGAGTGACACTTAAGCCCGATTTCGTTAAATCGGCGGACCACAAGATCGCGGCGGCGATGATACTGTTCACGCATTTTCAAGACATGGTCCCAGCCACGAGTGAGCGCCTCCAGCGCCGCTTCTTGGGCGATGATCGACGCGCAAAGCATCGTATATTGGTGCACCTTCATCATCGCATCGATGAGCACCGCTGGACCGCAGGCATAGCCGAGCCGCCAGCCGGTCATCGCAAACGCCTTGGAAAAGCCATGCAGAAAAATCGTCCGCTCCGCCATTCCGGGCAGGCTCGCAATACTGGTATGAGTCCCCTCGAAGGTGAGCTCCGAATAGATCTCGTCGCTGAGCACGAGCAGATCTTTTTCGCGGCAAAACGCTGCGATCGCTTCCAGTTGCACCCGGTCGCAGGTGCCACCCGTCGGATTGCAGGGCAGATTCAGCATCAGAATCTTGCAACCCGGTTGCCACGCCGACCGGAGGGCCTCAGCGGTCAGCGCGAAATTATCCCGGGCATAGGTCGGTACGCCGACGGCCTGCCCGTGCACCAGCGCGATACTCGGATGATAGGAAACGTAGCACGGCTGATGAAACATCACCTTGTCGCCGGGATTGCAGAAGGCCCGCAAGGCTAGATCCAACGCCTCACTCACGCCCACCGTGACAATGACTTGGTCGTCCGGCCGGTAATCGACGCCGAAATGCTCGGTCACGTACGTCGAAATCGCCCGACGCAACTCAATCAGTCCGAGGTTAGACGTGTAATAGGTCTTGCCGCGCTCGAGCGCAAAAATCGCCGCTTCGCGGATGTTCCAAGGCGTCACAAAATCGGGTTCACCCACTCCGAGCGAAATCACATCTTGGCCCTTCATTTTGGCGACCAGTTCAAAGAAATCGCGGATACCGCTCTTGGGCAGTGCGGCCACATGGCCGGCGACCCAGCGTTTGGAATCTGTGCTCATGGGAAAATGCTCCGGTTAGGGTGTGATCGTGAGCCGCGTGGTGGAGGCCTCGCCGGTATTGAGCAGGAATCCCTGATCTTTATAACAGCGGAGCATAAAATGGGTCGAGGTCGAGATGACGCCCTCAATCGTGGAGAGCTTCTCCGACACGAACCCTGCGACTTTTTGGAGCGACGCGCCCTTCACAAAAACGAGCAGATCGTAACCGCCCGACATGAGGTAACACGACTCCACCTCGTCGAAGCGCGCGAGGCGTTCGGCGAGCCGGTTAAACCCGCCGCCGCGCTCCGGCGTGATCTTTACCTCGATCACCGCCCGCACGGTGGCAGCCGCTGCCGCCTCGTTGGAAAGATCGAGCACCGGACGCCAGCCGAGAAGGACTTTATCCTTCTTCAACTGCTCCAAGCGCTGTTCGACTTCGCTCACGGCCAAGTTCGCGACCTGCGCGATTTGCGCCGTCGTGAGATTGCCGCCTTCGAGTAACAGCTTAAGCACAGGGTTCATAGGGACGGCGTTTATCCGGCACCACACCCGTTTTGACGAGGACGAAAATTGTCCCGCCTCCACCCTGCCACCGTTACTCGAAGCGGAGTTGCATCGCGTCCCAAATTTCACCCAAGCTTCCGTCTCCATGTTCGAATCTCTCACGGAAAAACTCGGCAGCGCACTCCGCAATCTTCGCGGGGTCGGCAAACTCACGGAAGAAAACATGGCGGACGCGCTCAAAGAAGTGCGCACCGCCCTGCTCGCCGCCGACGTCCACTTCAAGGTCGCCCGCGACTTCGTCGAGCGGGTCCAAACGGCCTGCGTCGGCCAAGAAGTGCTGAAATCGGTCACACCCGGCCAGCAAGTGGTCAAAATCATCAACGATGAACTCGTGCAGTTGCTCGGCGAGGGGCAGACCACGCTCTCCCCTGCCCGCCCACTCAAGGTTCTGATGGTTGGTCTGCACGGCTCCGGCAAAACCACCTCCACCGCGAAGCTCGGCAAGCTGCTGAAAAAGCGCGGTTATAAGCCCTTCGTTGTCGCCTGTGATATCTACCGTCCCGCCGCGATCGACCAACTTGAGATTCTCGCCAAGCAAGAAGAGCTTGGTTTCTACGCCGACCGCAGCTCCCGGGACGTCACGGCTATCGGCGCTGCGGCCCTCGCCGCCGCCGATGCGGCCGGCACGGATTGCATGATCTTCGACACCGCCGGCCGCCTCCAGATCGACGCCGACCTGATCGAAGAGGTCAAAAAACTCCGCGCCCGCATTCAGCCCGACGAAGTCTTCTTGGTCGCGGATGGCGCGCTCGGCCAAGAAGCCGTCAATGTTGCCAAGGCCTTTCACGACGCCCTCCAGCTAACCGGGCTGATTCTGACGAAGCTTGACGGCGATGCCCGCGGCGGCGCGGCGCTTTCAATCAAGAGCATCACGGGCGTTCCGATTAAATTTGTCGGCACCGGGGAAAAAACCAGCGATTTCGATACGTTTTACCCCGACCGACTCGCGTCCCGTATCCTTGGCATGGGCGACGTCGTTTCCCTCGTCGAGCGGGCGCAGGAAAACATCGATCAAAAAGAAGCCGAGCGCATGGCCGAAAAGATGCGCAAGGCCGATTTCAACCTCGAAGATTTTCTAGCCCAGATGCAGCAGATCAAAAAAATGGGCTCCATGCAGAGTATCGTCGGGATGATGCCCGGCATGAGCGGGGTTCAGCTACCCGACGATTCCGAACGCCAAATGGGCAAGACCGAGGCCATTATTCTTTCAATGACTTTGAAGGAGCGCCGAAAGCCCGACATTCTAAACGGTGGTCGGCGTCAGCGGATTGCCAACGGCGCAGGTGTAAGAATCGTCGAGGTAAACCAAGTGCTGAAGCAGTTTCAGCAGATGCAAAAGATGATGAAGATGATGAAAGGCGGCGGGGCTAAAAAGATGATGCGCCAAATGGAGTCCATGAAGGGCCGAGGCGGGTTTCCCGGCTTCTAAACCCAACAACCGTGACGGACTCCGTTGAACCGTGTGCTCACAAAAAAGCCGGCCTTTCCCGGCCGGCTTTTGAATGGGCGAAAAAAACCGTCGATTACTCGCGACGCGAATTAAGCAGGTAGAGCAGATACATCAGTGAGCTGACGAATGCGGCCACGTAGGTGAGCGCGGCTGCGTTCAGCGTGGCCGTGACTCCGGGCATTTCGTCCCGGTCGATGATTCCGAGGCCAACCAACTCGACCCGAGCGCGACGACTCGCGTCAAATTCAACGGGCAAAGTCACAAACTGGAAAAACGCCAACACCGCGTAACAGAGAATCGCGAGGTCGAGCATCAGGCCAGTGAGGCCGCTCGCGAGGAAAAATCCGGCGATCATCACGATCGGCAAGGCTCGCGTCACAATGTTGGTGGCAGGCACCAGCGCCATTCGCAACTTGAGCATCGAGTAACCGATTTTGTGTTGGATGGCATGGCCCGCTTCGTGGGCGGCAACCCCGAGGGCTGCAAGACTGGTGCCGCGGTAATTTTCCTCCGAGAGCACGAGCCGCTTATTGATCGGGTCGTAGTGATCGGTGAGGTGACCTTCGGTCGAGGCGATCTCGACGTCGGTGATGCCGGCGCGAGCCATCACAGCCTCGGCGGCCTCGCGTCCGGTGATCCGACCTCGCGAAGGAATCTGAGCGTTCTTGTTGTAAACGCTCGACACGCGCATCTGGGCGTAGAGCGAAAAAATCATCACCAAGCCAAGAAGGACCATGAAAACCCACGACGGCAAAAACGACGTCTGGTTGCCGATAAGGGCGAAGATTGAAGATGTTGTCATAGTGATTTAGATGGATGCTCTTTCCGGAGGTTCCGGGGGAAGTCACCGCGTAACCCTATTGAAAACGCGTGAAATGCCAGTGCAATTCACGCGTTTGGAAATGAAATCGCGGCATTCCACCGCGAGTGGCGCCGGGTTACGCCAAGTCCGGCACATCCAGCCACCGCCGCTCAGCCCAAGACTGGAGGCCAAGCTCGGCGAGTTGCACGCCTCGGGCGCCTTCCAGCAAATTCCAGGGGAAAGGATCGCCCTTCACCACGTGCTTCAGGAAGAGCTCCCACTGCACCTTGAATGCGTTATCAAACACGTCGTTCGTCGGCTGGGTGACCCAGCCGTCCGTGTATTTGATCGGGCTGTCGGTATCGGGACTCCAGACGCAACGCGGCGTCATCGAACCGTGCTGGATCACGCAATTGCGCAGGCCCGCGACGGCGCTGCCGTGGGTGCCATCGACCTGCAAAGTGAGCAGATCATCGCGGCGCACCCGGACGACCCACGACGAGTTAAAGTGACAGATCACGCCGTTTTTCAGCTCGAATGTTGCATAAGCAGAATCGTCAGCGGTGCACGTGTAGGGCTTGCCCGCTTCATCCCAGCGTTGGGGGATGTGGGTGGCGCCGAGGCACGAGACCGACTTCACGTCGCCGAACAAATTCTGAATCACATACTGCCAATGGCACAGCATATCGACGATGATGCCACCGTCGTCTTCTTTGCGGTAATTCCAAGACGGGCGCTGCAATTTCTCGTTCTCCCCGGTGAAAACCCAATAGCCGAATTCGCCGCGCACCGATAGAATCTTTCCAAAAAATCCGGTATCGATCAGGTATTTTAGCTTGAGCAATCCCGGAAGCCAAAGCTTGTCCTGCACCACACCGT
The DNA here is from genome assembly GCA_945869845.1 of Opitutus sp. GAS368. Classification (GTDB taxonomy): domain Bacteria; phylum Verrucomicrobiota; class Verrucomicrobiia; order Opitutales; family Opitutaceae; genus Tous-C4FEB. The sequence continues at coordinate 7,770 of CAMBRG010000073.1, forward strand.
TCTTGAGGCCGGCCGCCGTGACTTCTTTGTAAAGCGCGAGCGCCTCGGCCGAGGTCGTCGCCGAGGGTTTCTCGCAGTAAATGTGTTTCTTCGCCGCGATCGCCTTGCGCACGCCAATCGGACGCTGCCCGGTCAGGGTTGCGTCGAAATAAACTTGGTTGCCAGCATCGGCGAGCGCGGCGTCCAGATTCGTGCTATAGCGCTTCACGCCCGCGCGCGCAGCCAAAGCGGCCACCTTAGACTCACTGCGCCCGATCAAAATTGGGTCGGGCATGATGACGTCGCCGTCGGCGAGCTTGATGCCGCCCTGGTCAATAATGGCCTTGATTGAGCGCAACAGGTGTTGGTTGGTGCCCATGCGTCCTGTGACGCCGTTCATGATAATGCCGACCTGGTGTGTGATCATAATGATTGAAGGTTAAAGACTGGATCGTGAAGTGAGAGCCAACACCCTACGCCGATTCCGCCACTTGCGTTAGCACAAAAGCGACGGATTATAGCACAAAAGCGACTTTATGCATGCTTGGAGCCCTTTACTGATTCAGAAGATTGAAATTCACGCCTTGGGTTTCGTCCTGCGCAAACTTCAACTCAACCGCCACCGCGACGCCGAGGTTGCCCCTCACCGCCACGCTTACGCCCAACTCATCCTCTACCTTTCCGGCGAGGGCATTCAGTCCACCATCGGACGGCGTCGACCAGCCCGGGCCGGGGACTTGTTTATCATCCCCGCCGGAACTCCCCACGGATTTTCCGTTTCCGGCCCAAGCCGTCCCTTGTGCCTCGTTCTCGATTACGAGCTGGAAGATGCCCGCCGGATTAGATCGGCGCACCGCACGCTGCGGCCCGCCGCGCTCAACGAGCTTCACGCCTTACTCTCCTTTATTCCACGAAAAGGCCGGCTCACGCTTTTGGACTATTCCACCATTCTCGCCGTCGTCGCTCGCTTACTGGAGCCGGCAGCCAACCAAGGCACGCCACCTCCTTCGCTGCTCGAACAGCTAACCGAGCCGATCCGGAAATCCGTTGCACTCGGCAAGGTCGCCCGCGATTTCGGCTTCCACCCCGATCACCTCAGTCGAAAATTAAAGCACGAATCCGGCCTCACCTTACGTGAGCTTCGTGACCGCCTCCGGCTCGAGGCCGCCCAAAAGTACCTTTGCTCCAGCCACTCCATTGCAGAGGCTGCGGTCCAATCGGGCTTTGAGGACCCCAACTATTTTGCCCGCTGGTTTCGCCGACGGACCGGTCAGAGTCCCAGTAAATGGAAATCGTGAGGCGAGCCGCGTCGAACTAACTCAACCGGTTTGCTCGCGGCCCAGCCCTGCGACGGGAACAAGTACTGGCTGGAATCGCCCCACCTTTTTACTTTTCTTCACACCTCGATTTAACGGCCAACCTCCGAGGCGCCACTTTAGGCACCCTACTTTGCCACGTTACGGCCCCGATTCCGAGTCATTCTAAAAACGGCCGTTGAAGCACGGATAGACCCGAATGGACCCGGTTCCCAAATCGATGGGAGCTGCAGACGACTCGCCCATGAGGTGAAGTTGGTTCCCCGGCTTTATCCGGCTTAATTCGCGTGCATCCCTCGTTAATAAATTTGGAGGGTTGGGCAGCGGCGGATTCAAAATTGATCCTTCTTCGCCTGCCAACCGTGCGACTGATCCCAAGCCACAAACGCCATGAGTTCCGCCGCAGACGCCACCGCGCTGCTGGCCAATTCTATAAAGCCGCCACAAACCGAACCGCCTCCGCCACCACTTCCGGCGTCGCCAGGATCCGCAAATGCCCGCGTCCCGGACACGGCAACAACCGCGCCCCGCTCCACTGCGCCACGAACTCCTCCGAACCCGAAAAATCGGTGTGGTCGTCTTGTGGGTCGTGAAAAACTAAGGCCGGGCACGGCGCCCGGCGCGCCACCACGCGCATATCCGCGTCCTCGTCTTTCCAGCCCACGCGTCGCTCCGCCGTCGCATAAAATAACGTCCGCACTTCAGGCGTCAGCTCAAGCCCCGCAGCCACCCGCTCCATGCGCCGACGGTGGCTCAGCGGCGGGGCAATCATCACCAATCCTTTGGTCGTGAGTCCGATCATCGTCGCCATCGCCGCACTCGCCGCCCCCATCGAGTGGCCGATGAGCGCGTGCACCCCGCCCCGCTGAGACGCGATTTCCACGATGCACTCGGCCAAACGCGGCACCGAAGCCTCGACACCCGGCGACTCCCCGTGCGCGGGTCCGTCGAAGGCCACCACTCGAAAGCCCGCCGTCACCAGAGGCGCCGCAAACGCGCCCAGTTGCGACCCCCGCCCCGCCCAGCCGTGCACCAGCCCCACCACGGGCGCAGTCTCACTGCCCCAAGTCCAGGCCGCCAACGCGCCCGCCCGCGTCGCCAGCATCCCGCGCCGGGCCGTTTCCAGATACCCGGCCTCGCGCGGTGTCATCCTCGACGGCGGCGGCGGGCGCAAAAAGACATCCACCGCCAACTCTGCCAACCCACCCGCCGTTGCCACCTCCGGCCACGCCAGCCCGGCCCGCTCGACGACAAACTTCAACCGCTCATGCATCAATAGACGGAAGCCAACCGTCCGAATTAAACTCGACCAACGACGAGCGAAGCATTTGTCCCGCCGAACCCGAAACTGTTCGCGAGTGCGTAGTCGACGCGCTTCGTCACCGCCACGTTGGGCGTGAAATTCAGCCCAAGCGCCGCACACGCGGGATCGATGTTGTCCAAATTAATCGTCGGCGGAACCACGCCGTGATGCACGGCCAGCACCGCGGCGAGCGCGCCCAGCGCACCCGCACCACCGAGCAGATGCCCGGTCATGGATTTCACGCCGCTCACATGCAGCGTCGCCTTCGCCTCGGCAAACACGGCCCCCATCGCCGTCGCTTCTTCCCCGTCACCACCCGGGGTAGAGGTCGCGTGCGCCGACACATAGCCGACCGATACGGGCTGCACGCCCGCATCAGCCAGCGCCAGCTCCATTGCCCGCCGCGATCCCTCGGCCGCGGGCGCCAGCGACGAAAGATGATACGCATCGCCCGTCGCCGCATAACCGCGCAGCTCGGCGTAGATCCGCGCGCCCCGCGCTTTTGCGTGCTCGTATTCTTCGAGTACCATCGCCACGGCACCTTCGCCGATCACGAACCCGTCGCGATCGGTGTCGTAAGGCCGTGACGCCTTTTCCGGCGCATCGTTCCGGGTCGAGAGCGCTCGCATCTGCGCAAACGCGCCCACCGAAAGAGGACTGATCGCCGCCTCGGAACCGCCCGCGATCATCACATCGGCCTCACCGCGCTGGATCACCCGCAACGATTCGCCGAGCGAATGCCCGCTCGTCGCGCACGCCGCCGTGTTGCTCATGTTGGGCCCCCGCGCATCGAGCAAAATCGCCAACTGTCCCGAGAGAATGTTTGGCGCGACTTGGATAATGAAGAACGGCGAAATCTTTCGAAACCCACCCGTCTTCCACGTCTCATGCATCGCCTCAATCTCAGGCAGCCCGCCCAAACCCACGCCCATGTTGATCGCCAACCGCTCGGGCCGAAGCGTCGCCCGGACCGCATCAAGCCCCGAATCAACATACGCTTCGAGCCCCGCCCCGAGCCCGAGCTGGGTGAAGCGCCCGAGCTTCTTCGTTTCTTTCGGCGTGAGGGGACCCAACACCGGCTCTCCCGCCGCACCGCGGGGATGCACCGGCTTCGCAATCGGTTTGGTCGGGTCGTAGTTTTTGACCTCGCCCGCGATCTGCGCGGTGCAACCCGTCGCGTCGAACCGCGTCAGCTTCCCGATGCCGCTGCGTCCGGCCGTCAACGACGCCCAAGTCTCCGCCACCGAATTTCCAACGGGCGTCACCGCCCCCAACCCTGTGATAACGACCCGCCGCCGATTGCTCTGTGTTGTGTTCATAAATTGGGAAATTGCCCCGCGCTCTTAGCAGAACTCCTCGCGCAACATCCGCCGCGCCGAGCTCAACAATGCATCACTCCGCTCCGGCGTGTCCGCCGCCCGCGCGAACAACAACGCCCCCACCAGCGAACTCATCAGATGGGTCACGCGGTCCCGGTTTTTCTCCTCATCCCGCGCCAGCCGCAGGGCCGCGCACAGTCGATCCAGATGCCGCGCAAATCCTCGCGCGTACCCCGTCCGGCCCGCACCGTCGAGCCTCGCCATATCCGCGCCCACCGCGACGACCAGACAACCGGAACCCCGATTGTCCCGGTGTCGGGCCGAAAGGTAACTATCGATGAGCAACCGCGCCCTTTGCCCGGCGGTCGGCCGGCCCGCGATCCGTTCCAAATTACCCACCGCCGCCTCAAACGCGTCGGCACACGCCTCGGCCACGAGCGCGGCCTTGTCCTCAAAATGCGCGTAAAATCCCCCGTGGGTCAGCCCCGCCCGGCGCATCACTTCGTCCACACCGGTGTTTTCCACTCCGCGTTCCCGAAACGCCGCGCTCGCCGCCGCCACGATACGGCGCCGGGTGTCGAGTTTGTGCGTCGGAGGGTAGCGCATAGCCGCGAAATCATTGCCATGACGGTCGTCATATCAACTCAGAAATCGCCCTGACCGCGCTTTGACAACCATCCCGTCGCATCCTTTCTTACCCGTCCTTTGAATCCGCAGCAGCTTCACCCTTATTGGCGCATGGAATACATCGAAGCGCCGCGCTACCCGGCCGCCCTGCAGCGCCCCTTCACCGAACTCCCGGCCCTCGGCGACGACCGCACCGCTCTGATTGTCCACCGTTCACCTCTTTCGTATCTGATTCTCAATCGCTTTCCCTATAACCCCGGGCACCTCCTCGCCGTGCCTTTTCGGGAGGTAAACGACCTGCTCGATCTCACGCCTCCCGAACGCGCCGATCTCATGGAAGAGATCATTTTTGGCCAAAAGCTACTCCACGCCGTCCTAAAACCCGACGGCATCAACGTCGGCTTCAACCTCGGTTCCGCCGCCGGCGGCAGCATCGCCCACCTTCACGGTCACCTCGTGCCCCGCTGGTCGGGCGACAACAATTTCATGCCGGTTCTGGGCCAAACCCGCATCTTGCCCCAAGCCCTAGAAGCGATGTGGGACCGCCTCGCCGCGGCTGTCCCTACCCTTCTATAATCCTTCTTTCCCGCTTAATCTTTCTCTTCCCGCTTAATTTTTCTCTTTCGTCCTCCGCTTCTGCCTCCGACTAGGAATCCGTCCGTCCCATTTTTGATCCCTCCGCGTTTGCACACCAAAACTCTCCATTTTCCCAGCGCCCGCCACTTGAGCGCGCTCTACGCCGGCTCCGACCAAAATCTCACGGCCGCCGAGGTCGCGCTGCACGTTCGCCTCATCACGCGGGAAGACTGGCTGAAAATCGAACCCTCCGCGTCGGCTGCCACCAGCCCGCAGCGCCCACCCGCCGAAGCCATCGCGCTCGCCACGGATTTCTTTAACTTTCTCCACGCCGCCCGCGGCCAAGGTCTCGCCATCCGCACGCCTGACTTCCTCCGCATTCTGGAGACCTTTGCGCGTGGCGAAGGGGCCGACCTCAAAGCCCTTTACGCCGCCCCGCTCGTGATCGCCACCAACCGCAAGACGATCGTCCCGAAAACCCTCGGCCAAAAGCTCTACCTCCAGTCGATCCTCAAGAATCCCGTGGTCTTCGGCATCGGTCCCGCTGGCACGGGCAAGACCTACCTCGCCATGGCCGCCGCGGTCTCCGCGCTGCTGAAGAACGAGGTTCAGCGCATTATTCTAACCCGCCCCGCCGTCGAAGCCGGCGAAGCCCTCGGCTTCCTCCCGGGCGATCTCGAGGAAAAGATCCTGCCTTACCTCCGACCGCTCTACGACGCGCTCGGCGACATGCTCGACCCCGCCGACGTCACCCGCCTCACCGAGAAGGGCGTGATCGAAATTGCCCCGCTCGCCTACATGCGCGGCCGCACGCTCTCCAACGCCTTTGTCGTGCTTGATGAAGCGCAGAATACCACGCCCGAGCAGATGATGATGTTTCTCACGCGCTTGGGCGAAGAATCGCGCATGGTCGTCACCGGTGACATCACCCAAATCGATCTGCCCCGATCCAAACAAAGCGGCCTGCTCGAAGTCCGGCGCATTTTGCAAAACATCCCCGGCATCGAATTTCACACGTTCAGCGGCAGCGACGTCGTCCGGCATCCCTTGGTTCTGAAAATCATCGAAGCCTACGAAGCCTACCGCAATCCCATCGGCACCGAAGACGGACCGGCGGAGAAACGCTAGGCCCTTCCTTTTTTCCGCCACCCGCTCGCCTCATGTCCGTCAAAAACCAGTGGAAACTCCTCGTCGGCGGCCTCGGAGCGCGTCGCCCCGCCAAGTCGGCCGCGCGCTCCCCGGCGCGAGAATTCCTCGAGCGCAGTCGCCTCGTCTCCACGCTGATCTTTCTCGTTACTTTTACCGCCATCGTGCTCATCAGCTCGACCGGCATGACGTCGCTTCGCCAGCCGTTGCTCCCCGGCCAAACCGCCACGGCCCGCATCAATGCCGCCGCTTCGTTCACCTACGTCAGCCAAGAACGCACCACGGCCGCCCGCGAACAATTCCTTGACCGTGTCCCGCCGGTTTACCGTCTCGAGTTGGGCGCCTTGGAGCGCTTCGAAGCTGCCGCCCGCGACCTTCTCGCCCGCCTGGCGCTCTACGAAACGGCCCACCCCAAAGGCAGCCCGAGCCTCAGCTCTTACCGCAACGAACTCGACGAAATCGCCACCACCTTCAACGCAATCGGCGCTTATCGCACCAGTCCCGAAGACCTCGCCGCCCTTCTCGCCTCCGGCGACGCCGCGGCCCGTGCCGCCCTGTTTGAAACCGGGATCAGCGTGCTCCGCGAGCTTCACACCGAGGGCATTCACGACGCCGCCCTCGGCAATCCCGGCAGCGGCGGGATCACCGTGTTCCAGGTTTTCACGCCCAACGGCTCAACCGCCCCGCGCCCCGTGCATTCGAGCGAAGACGCGTTTACTATCCTCCGCGTCAGTCTCGCCACCGAGGGCGTGCCCCGTCCCTCCGCGCAGGCCCTTTTCCGATTTTTCCGCAACGGCATCACCACCAATGTCACCTTCGACCGCGCCGCCACCCAGCAACGCGAGACCGACGCGGCCCGCGCCCTCGTTCCCGTCTCGGTCAATGTGACCCGCGGTCAAACCCTCATCGAGCCAGGCGATCGCGTGACCCCGGAACAACACGAACTGCTCTCCGCTCACCGCCGCTACCTGCTCGAACATGGCGACGCCGAACTCAACGAGGGCCTCGCCCTCTTCGGCCGCGTGCTCCTCGTGCTCGCGATGGTCCTCGCCTCCATCATTTATATCCGGCTCGAGGATGCCGAAACGCTCAGGAGCAACGTCCGCCTCGGACTCCTCGCCCTCGTTGTCATTCTCAACCTCGGTCTCGTCCGTCTCGTCTACGCCCTCGGCGGGGCCGATTTCTTTGTGAACGACGGCTCGTGGGCCTCGACGCTGCCTTACGTCGCGCCCACCGCCTTCGCTCCGCTCATCGTCGCCATCCTCATCGACGCCGGCTCCGCCATTTTTATGGCGCTGCTCATCTCGATTTTCACCGGCGTGATCTACGGCAACCGGCTCGACCTGCTCGTCCTCACTTTTCTCGCGTCCCTGGTCGCGATCTACTTCGCCCGCGACGCCCGGCGCCGCGGCCGCGTCGTTCGCTCCGCCGCCGCTGGCGGCCTTACGGTCGCGGTCTTCGCCGCCCTCATCGCCTTTGCCGACCAAACCCCGCTCGATACCCTCGCCCGCCAGATGTCGGCCGGCGTTCTTACCGGCCTCTTCACCGGCGTCGCCGTCGTTGGCCTACTCCCGGTCCTCGAGTCTCTCTTCAAGCGCACTACGGATATCACTCTTCTTGAGCTGACTGACTACAATCACCCTCTCTTGCGCCGCATGCAGCTCGAGGCTCCGGGCACCTATCACCACTCACTCGTCGTCGCGCAGCTGGCCGAAAACGCCTCCAACGCCATCGGCGCCAACCCGCTCCTCGCCCGCGTCTGCGCGCTCTTCCACGACATCGGCAAAACCGAACATCCGAATTTCTTCACGGAAAACCAACGCGATCGTCAGAACCCCCACGACGACCTCGATCCGGTTGAATCCGCCCGGATCATCAAACGCCATGTCGCCGACGGCGTCGAACTCGCCGCCCGCTACCGCCTACCCCGCGCCGTGCTCGATGTCATCGCCCAACACCACGGCACCAACCTCATCCGCTATTTTTACCAGCGAGCCGTCTCACTCTCGATTGCCCCGGGGTCCTCCACTTCGCCGGCGTCCGCCTCCGCCACCCCTCCCGGCGCCCCTAGTTCGGCCGCGAAAATTACCGACGACGCGCCCTTCCGCTACGATGGCCCGCGCCCTCAGTTTAAGGAGAGCGCCGTCATCTCCCTCGCCGACGGGGTCGAAGCCGCCTCGCGCTCCCTCCGCTCCGCCGACGCCGCGCAACTGACCGCCCTGATTGATAAAATTTTTCTCGATCGCATCGCGGAGAAGCAACTCGACGAAGCGCCGCTCAC
>CAMBRG010000074.1 GCA_945869845.1 Opitutus sp. GAS368
GAGCGGTGAACTTTGAGGCGAGGGGCATGAAAAAACCCGATAGGCGCGCGGATTTTAAGCGCGAGCAAAAAAATCAAGGGCTTACTGATTGTTTCAATTGTTGTGGTTGAAAATTTTTGAGCGTGGATATCTCGCGACCCACTGGGGTCGAGAGTTTAGTCCGAGTACGCGGCAATCTCTTGCGCGAGAAGTAACAGGTCGCGGGGCGAAATGATGCGCTTTGGGCGGTCGCGCTTCACGCAGTTTGACGGCTTGCGGGCAGCTGCTCGTCGCCGCCGGCACACGGAGGCTCAGCGGATTTCGTAGACTTCGAGGGCGATGGGCTGGCTGATCGCGAGAGAGGCGAAGACGCGCTCGGTGGAATAGGTGGAGGCGGGCGGAACGGCCGGCAAGCGGAGTGAGGTCGCGGCGACGCGGGTGAGGGGCTGAGCGGAGACCGCGCCCGCCAAGGCGATGACCGAGGCGATGACGACGGCGGTGAGCGTGCGCGGGATCATGGGCACGCGGAAGATCGTAGTAGGATCGGAGAGTTCGGCAAGCGGGCGCAATGAGGGGTGCGGTTGTGATGAAAGATTAACCGTGGTCGGGAGGCGTGAGGGTGAACTGCGGGCGGGTTTTTCTGCGTTCTCGGCTTTGGTGCTTCAACCGGACTGCGTCCTTGGCGGGCTGAATCCGGAACGCGCCGAGGGCGGCGCGGCGCCAGGGAAATGAGGAGCACGAACGGGTTCGTCTTCTCGTAAATCGTGGGAGAGGTTTGCGGCCGATGAACTGGGAAGAAGCCTATCAAAAGCAGGAAGTGTTCTGGAATCGGGGTAAACCCTCACCACCGCTGCGGCAGTTTTTGGAGCGGCATCCGACGCGCGGGCGCACCTTGGTGCCGGGCTGCGGTCACGGTCACGAAGTCGCTCTCGCCGTTGAACACGGGCTCGATGCGGTGGGCCTCGATCTTGCGCCGACCGGAATCGCCGAGGCCCGTGCGCTCTATCCGACGCTGGCCGAGCGCTTCGTCGTGGGTGATTTGTTTAACCCGCCGGCCGCGTGGCGCGGGGGCTTTGATGTCGTGCTCGAGCACACGTGCATGAGCGGGTTGCACCCTTCGCTGCGCGCCGATTATCGGCGGGGCATCGACCTGACGTTGCGACCGGGCGGGCTGCTGATGGGCGTGTGGTTCATCGATCCGCAGCTCGATCCGGGAGAGGAAGGGCCGCCGTTTGCTTTTCCGGTCGCGGAACTCACGGCGCTTTTTGCCGACGGCTACGAGATCGTGCACGATTATGTGCCGGAGGTTTCGTTTCCCTCGCGCGTGGGGCAGGAACGGGTGCGCGTGCTGCGGCGGCTACAGTAAAGCGGCGCGCCCGAATAAAGACTCAAAGCGGGCGCACCAGTAGTTCTTCGACGACGGCGCGGGGCGGAAGCGAGACGGCGAGCCATACGCAGGCGGCGATGTCGGCGGGCTGCATCATCTTCGCGCGCGCCTCGGGCGGCGGGGGAACGGGGCGTTTGTTGAGGATGTCGGTGTCGATGTCGCCGGGGAAGATCGAGCACGCGCGCAAGCCATTGGGGCGCTCCTCGGCGTTGAGCGATTGGGCGAGGCCGGTGAGACCGAATTTCGAGGCGACGTAGGCGACGCCGGCCTTTGGGCTGGCCTTGAGACCGGCCTCGGAGTTAATGAAGACGAACGTGCCGGAGCGGCGCGCGCGCATTGCGGGGAGTAGCGCCTGCACGCAGTAAAACGGGCCGTGGAGATTCGCTGCCATCAGCTCGTGATAAGCGGCGACGGGCAACTCGGACCAGCTACGGCGCGGGGTGTTGGTGCCGGCGGCGTTGATGAAGGCATCGACCTGACCGAACCGCGCGAGTACCGAGGCGGCCAGCGCCGTGACGGCAGGTTGGTCGCCGATATCGCAGGCGAAGGCGCGGAGGAATTTGCGCGACGCAGCAGGTACGAGGGCGATCGTGGCGGCCAGGGCCTCGGGCCGGCGACCAACAAGAGCGACGCGCCAGCCCTCGGCGGCAAGCTTGAGGGCGACGGCGCGGCCCACGCCGCTACCGGCACCGGTGACGAGAGCGACAGGGGAAAGTAGGGAGGCGGAGGTCTTTTTCGGCATGATGTAGGGCTGCTGATTCGAATGCGTGTAGGTTCGAGATGGGATCTAAAAGTGAGGCGGTGCTAGCGGCGAGAAACAAGGTGAAGTCGGCATGGTTTGCGGAAGGTCGTGTATCGGCCTACCCAAGATTTATACCAGCGTCCTTTAATTTCTAGATGTTTGTCATTGGCGAGGTGCGCGAAGCGCGCCGTGGCAATCCAGTGGATTGCTTCGTCGCTACGCTTCTCGGAATGACGGGCTTCGAGGAAGCCGGGGAATTGGGCAGGCCGTGCGCTCCGCGCACGGCCCACCTCGGGGCTTAGTCTTGGGGCGGGGTGCGGCGACCCCGCCCTACGGCGGAATCGGGCGGACTCAGCCTTGCTTTCTCTGGTGCTCGACGACTGCGGCGTCTTTTTCGTCCACGGGGATGCGCATCGAATAGAAGCTCCGGTAGACGAAGACCAGGCCCACGATGAAGATCGCGGCTCCCAGCGTGTGCTTCAGGCCTTCGGGCATTTTTACGGCGATCTCCACGGCGAGCAGGCCAAAGAGGGTGGTGAACTTGATCACGGGGTTCAACGACACGGACGACGTGTCTTTGAACGGGTCACCCACGGTATCGCCGACGACGGTTGCGGCGTGGAGCGGGGTGTTCTTCATCTTCAGCTCCACCTCGACGATTTTCTTGGCGTTGTCCCAGGCACCGCCGGCGTTGGCCATGAAGATGGCTTGGAAGAGGCCGAAGAACGCCATGCCGATCAGGTAGCCGATGAAGAAAAACGGATCGAAGAAGGCCAGCGAGAGGCTGAAGCAGAAGATCACGATGAAGATGTTCACCATGCCGCGTTGCGCGTATTGCGTGCAGATTCGGACGACTTCTTTCGACGCCTCGATCGAGGCGGTGGCGGCGTCGAGTTTCATGTTGTCCTTGATGTAGACGACGGCGCGGTAGGCACCGGTGACGACGGCCTGCGTGCTCGCGCCGGTGAACCAGTAGACGACGGCGCCGCCCATGAGCAGGCCCATGATCGGCTCGGGGTGCACGAGGGAGAGCTTCTCGATCGTGTCGGGGTAAATCCCTTTCAGCATCATGATGATGCCGAAGACCATCGTGGTCGCGCCGACGACGGCTGTGCCGATGAGCACGGGTTTGGCGGTGGCTTTAAACGTGTTGCCGGCGCCGTCGCCTTTCTCGAGCTGGTGTTTTGCGTTTTCAAAATCGGGGGCGAAGCCGAAGTCGCGTTTGATCTCTTCCGCGATGCCGGGCTTCTGCTCGATCTGCGAGAGCTCGTAGACGGATTGGGCGTTGTCGGTGACGGGGCCGAACGAATCGACGGCGATGGTGACCGGGCCCATGCCAAGGAAACCAAAGGCGACGAGGCCGAACGCGAAGATCGGCGCGGCGAAAACGAATGCGGCGGGCATCATCGCGATAACGGCGGCGTGTTGCGAGAAGTGGTAGGCGCCGAACATGAGCGCGAGGATGCAGAGACCGGTCCAGAAGGCGGAGAAGTTACCCGCGACGAGGCCGCTGAGAATGTTGAGCGAGGCGCCGCCTTGGCGCGAGGAAGTGACGACTTCCTTCACGTGGCGGGACTCGGTCGAGGTGAACGCCTTCGTGAATTCCGGAATGAGCGCACCGGCGATGGTGCCGAGGGAGATGATCGTGGAGAGGACCCACCAAAGTTGCGGGTTGCCGGCCATGTCGTGGAGCAACGCGTAGCTGGCGGCGTAAGTGACAAGAATCGAAACGAAGGACGTGATCCAGACGAGGTTCGTAAGCGGCTGTTCGAGGTTAAAATCTTTGGAGCCGCCGTAGAGTAGTTTGCTGATGGCTTCGTTGACGAGGTAGCTGCCGAGCGAAGTGAGGACCATGAGGATGCGCATCGCGAAGAGCCATACGATCAGAGTCGCGCAAAGGGCGGGCGAAGCGGCGAGCGCGAGGGCGAGAAACGCGATGAGCGCGACGCCGGTGACGCCGTAGGTCTCAAAGCCGTCGGCGGTGGGGCCGACGGAGTCGCCGGCGTTGTCCCCGGTGCAGTCGGCGATCACGCCGGGGTTGCGGGGGTCGTCCTCGGGGAGGTTGAAAACGATCTTCATGAGATCGGCGCCAATGTCGGCGATCTTGGTGAAGATGCCGCCGCAGATGCGGAGGGCGGAGGCGCCGAGGGATTCGCCGATGGCGAAGCCGATGAAGCACGGGCCGGCGAGCGAACTGGGGATGAACTGCAAGATGCAGATCATGAAAAACAGCTCGGTGGCGACGAGCAGGAGCCCGACGCTCATGCCGGATTTGAGCGGAATGCAAAGCGTGGCGAGGGCGTTGCCCTGCAGGGCGGAAAACGCAGCGCGGGAGTTGGCGACCGTGTTGATGCGGATGCCGAACCAGGCGACGGCGTAGCTGCCGAGGATGCCGAGGACGGAGGCGCCGAGAATCATGGCGACGGCGCCGGCGGAGTTTTCCGAAAGGACGCCGAAGTAATAGACCATGCAGACGGCGATGAGAAGCCAGAGCAGCGCGAGGAACTTGCCCTGCTGCCAAAGGTAGGTTTTGCACGTTTCCCAGATGATTTGGGAAACCGCGCTCATGGAGGCGTGGACGGGGAGGTTTTTCGTCTGCACGTATTGGAGCCAGCCGTAGAGCACGCCGGCGACGCAAACGGCGAGGCCGATCATGAGGACGGAGGTGCCGGAGAGCGCGCCGTTGAGGAACGAAACAGTGCTGAGATCGGGGATCTTGATGTTGGCCTCGCTGGCGCGGGCATTGGCGGGGGCGAGCAAGGCGGCGAGGGCGGCCAATGCAGCGGCGCCCGACGAACGGATTTTGGGTATGAGCATATTGTGGGGGTTCCTGACGAACGGGATTTTCGAATCGCAGGGGCAGCGAGGCGAACGAGGGAAGCGAACGAGGCTGGTTGTGGCGGGTGCGGAGTGCGGCCGCGAGAGTTTTGTGGCGGAGACCGGGCCGGCCGCCGGTTGGAATCTCGACGGCGGATTTTTCGGCCGGGGGCTGGAGCTTTGCGGGGAGGTGTGCTCGTTTGGGCGCGAATCACTTTCAAAATCATGACGTTCAAATCCTGTTTCGGCGCGTTGGGGTTGGTGTGGGGCAGCTGGTCCGTCGCAGCGGAAACGGCGCCGTTGCGGTTATCGGATGAGGCGTATCAACGGAATTACCGGCATTATCAGATGCTCTGCGCCAACTGCCACGGGGCCGACCGCAACGGAGGTTTGGGCGGCTCGCTGGTGCCCGGCAAGTGGCGGCGGGGAGGCACGGCGGAGGAAATCTTTAAGAGCATCAAGATCGGCTATCCCGAAACCGGTATGCCGGGTTTTGGGGCGCTATTGACCGATGCTGAGGTGCGCGAGTTGGTCGCCTATCTGCATGAGGCGCCGCGGCGGCCTGGGCCCGAGCCCGCGCGAAAAACGGCGGGGGCGTCGACCCGGGAGTTGAGCGCGGCGGGGGAAACGTTTGTCTTGGAGGATGTGGCGACGGGGCTTGAAACGCCGTGGTCGATCGCGTGGCTGCCCGACGGACGGATGCTCGTGACGGAGCGTCCCGGCCGGTTGCGGATCTTGGGGATGGACGGGCGGATGTCGGCGCCGGTGGCGGGCACGCCGGCGGTGTTCGCGAAAGGGCAGGGCGGGTTGATGGATGTCGCCGTGCATCCCAATCACGCGCAGAACGGCTGGATTTATCTAAGCTATGCCCAGCCGCGTCCGGGCGGCGGGGGCGAAGCGGGGTTTACGGCGATCGTTCGCGGAAAAATCGTGGACGGGCGTTGGATTGAGCAGCAGATGATTTTTGAGGTACCGGCGGCGTTGCACTCGGGCTCGGGGCGGCATTTTGGCTCGCGGCTGGTTTCCGATGGCGCGGGGTTTCTGTTTTTTGGCATTGGCGATCGCGGGTCGGATGGGACCGCGCAGAACCTCGGGCACCCGGCGGGCAAGATCCACCGCCTGCATGACGACGGTCGGGTGCCGGCGGACAACCCGTTTGCCGGTCGGGCCGAGGTGTGGCCCTCGGTGTGGGCCTACGGGGTGAGAAATCCCCACGGGCTGGTGCGCGACGGTGTGACCGGGCGGCTGTGGGAGACCGAACACGGGCCGCGCGGGGGCGACGAGTTTAACCGGATCGAGGCGGGAAAAAACTACGGCTGGGCGGCGGTCTCGCGGGGGAAGAACTACAACTTCATGCCGGTGAAGTGGGCCACGTCGCGGCCGGATGTAAATGAGCCGTTGCTCGATTGGACGCCGAGCATCGGGGCCTCGGGGTTGGCGTTTTATAACGCCGAAGGCTTTCCGGCGTGGCGCGGGAGTTTTCTGGCGGGTGGGCTGGTGGGGGAGCGGGTTGACCAGATCGTCGTGACGGCGGACGGGTTGGCGCGGCGCGAAACGATTTTGAAAGACCGCGGCCGGGTGCGCGATGTGCGCGTGGGGCCGGATGGGTTGGTCTACGTGGCGCTCAACGACCGCCGCGATGAGAAAGCTGGACGTGTGGTGCGGCTGCGGCCGGCGAGCGCGGGCGGGGCGAAGACTGGAAAGTAGGATAAAGGTCTTTGACCCGTCCTCGGGGCGCGTGGCGCGGGCGTGGCGCGCGCGTGGCGCGGAGGGCGGGTCGGAGACACCTACCTTCAGGCGGCGCGGTGCTTCGCTTCGCGGCGGCGGGCGTGGAGGATGAACTCGGTGTAGCCGTTGGGCTGGGCCTCGCCTTGGAAGATGAGGTCGGCGGCGGCTTGAAACGCGATGCTCGCGGCGAAATTCGGGGCCATCGGGCGATAGAGTTTATCGCCGGCGTTTTGGCCATCCACGACGACGGCCATGCGGTGGAGGCTGTCGGTGACTTGCTCGCGGGTGCAGCAGCCGTGCTTAAGCCAATTGGCGACGTGTTGGCTGGAGATGCGCAGCGTGGCGCGGTCTTCCATGAGGCCCACGCCGTGGATGTCGGGCACCTTGGAACAGCCCACGCCTTGATCGATCCAGCGCACGACGTAGCCGAGGATGCTTTGGCAATTGTTGTCGAGTTCCTCGCGGATCTCGGCGGCGGAAAACGCGCCGCCGCGGTGCAGCGGCACGGTCATGATGAGGTCGCGGGAGGCCGGGGTGCGCGACGCGATCTCGGTCTGGCGGGCGGCGACGCTGATCTGGTGATAGTGCATCGCGTGCAAGGTCGCGGCGGTGGGCGACGGCACCCACGCGGTGTTGGCGCCGGCTTTGGGGTGGCCGATTTTGGCGGCGATCATCTCGGCCATCTGCTCGGGCATGGCCCACATGCCTTTGCCGATTTGGGCGCGGCCGCGCAGGCCGCAGGCGAGGCCGGTGTCGACATTCCAGTCCTCGTAGGCGGCGATCCACGGCTGCGGTTTCATCGCGGCTTTGCGGACCATCGGGCCGGCGACCATGCTGGTGTGGATTTCGTCGCCGGTGCGGTCGAGGAAACCGGTGTTGATAAAGATGAGGCGCTCGCGGGCGGCGTGGATGCAGGCGGCGAGGTTGAGCGTGGTGCGGCGCTCTTCGTCCATCACGCCGATCTTTACGGACAGCGGCGGCAGGCCGAGGGCCGCTTCGACGCGGGCAAAGATCTCGACCGCAAACGCGACCTCTTCGGGGCCGTGCATTTTCGGTTTAACAATGTAAACGCCGCCGCGCCGCGAATTGGCGCGGGCCTTGGGGCCGCGCAGATCGTGGAGCGCGATCGCGCAGGTGAACAGCGCGTCGAGCATGCCTTCCGGAATCGGCTGGCCGGCGGCGTCGAGCACGGCATCGGTGAACATATGCAGGCCGACGTTGCGCGCGAGCAGGAGGCTGCGACCGGGCAAGGTGAGCGCGCCGCCGCCGGCTTTTTGCCAGACGCGGTCGGCGTTGAGGCGGCGGGTGACGGTGCGGCCGGATTTTTCGAGATCGGCGGAAAGATCGCCGCGCATGAGGCCGAGCCAGTTGGCGTAGACGAGGGCCTTGTCCTCGGCGTCGACGGCGGCGACGGAATCCTCGAAGTCCTGGATCGTGGTGAGCGCGGATTCGAGCACGACGTCTTTGATGCCGGCGGCGTCTTTGCTGCCGATCGGGTGGGTGCGGTCGAAGTGCAACTCAAGGTGCAGACCGTGATGGCGGAGGAGAATTGCGGCCGGCACGGACGGTTCGCCGTGCCAGCCGGCGAAGGCGAGCGGATCGGCCGGCGCGGTGCGGGTGCCGTTGGCGAGGGTGATCGAAAGCGTGCCGCCGTCGACGGTGTAGCCGGTGGCGTCGTGGTGGGTGCCGGCGAGCAAGGGTACGGCTTGGTCCAGGAAGTTGCGCGCGTAGGCGACGACGCAGGCGCCGCGGGCGGGATTGAAGGCGCTACCGGCGCCCGAGCCGTTGGCGGAGTCGATGGCGTTGGTGCCGTAGAGGGCGTCGTAGAGACTGCCCCAGCGGGCGTTGGCGGCGTTGAGCGCGTAGCGGGCGTTCATCACGGGTACGACGAGCTGCGGACCGGCGACGCGGGCGATCTCGTCGTCGGCGTCGGGCGTGGAAATCTGAAACGGGGCGGGCGGCGGGACGAGGTAGCCGATGCGGGTGAGGAAAGTTTTGTAGTCATCGCCGGGCAACGCGGCGGCGGGGTGCGCCGTGTGCCAGGCGTCTATCTGGGCCTGAAGGTCATCGCGGCGGGCGAGCAGGGCGCGGTTGCGCGGGGCGAGGTCGGCGACGAGTTGGCCGAGGGTCGACCAGAACGTTTCGGAGGAGACGCCGGTGCCGGGGAGAACCTGGCTGGCGGCGAGCTCGGCGAGAACAGGGACGACGCTCAGGCGGCCGAGCGAAACGTAGTGGGGTGTGGCCATGAGATTGGAGCGAGAACGGACGGGTTTAGCTCTTGGGTGCGAGCGCGGCGACGCCGGCGCGGGCGATCTGGCCGTCTTGGACGGACGTCACCCCGGAGACACCGATCGCGCCGATGATTTTGCCGTCGTGGACGAGGGGCAGGCCGCCCTCGATGGGCGTCGCGCCGGGGAGCGAGAGCGTGCGGAGACCTTCGCCGCCGGCGGCGACGAGATCTTGAAAGACTTTGGAGGAGCGCCGAAACGCGGCGGAGGTGGTGGCTTTGCCGAGGGCGACGTTGACGCTGCCGTATTGGGTGACGTCCATGCGCTCGAGGGCGACGAGGTGGCCGCCGGTGTCGACGATGGCGATGACGACGGCCCACTTGTTGGCGATGGCTTCGGCTTGGGCGGCGGCGAGGACGGTGCGGGCTTGGGCGAGCGTGATCGGCGCGCCGTAGGGGAGGGCGGTGGTCGGAACAGCGGGCGAGGCGGGGGCGGCGGTTTGGGCGAAGAGGGCGGCCGGGAGCAGGGCGAGGAGGGTGAGGAGGGTGAGGAAGAATTTCATGGGATGGAAAAGAGACGGGACGGTGGACGGGGCGGCAAGCGGGGTTATTTTTTGGTGGCGGGTGCGGGCGGCGGTGGGGTCCAGACGAGGACTTGTTTGTCGGCGAGGAGTTTCTCGCGAAGGCGAGCGCGGTCGATGGTTTGGACGGAGGTTTTCTGTGCGATGGCGTGGGCGGCGGCGGTGGCGGCGCTTTGGCCGAGGACCATGAAGACGGGCTCCATGCGGATCGAGCCGTAGGCGATGTGCGTCGCGGAGAGCGCGACGGGCACGAGGAGATTTTCGCACTCGGCGGCGCGCGGGATGATCGAACCGTAGGCGATGGGGTAGGGCGAACGAACGCGGACCTGGACGTCGCCTTCGTTTACGACGTGGCCGGCGGCGTTCACGGTGCGCTGCACGTTGTGGGAATCCATGCTGTAGGCGCCGAGGCCGACGGCATCGGGGGCGACATCGCGGCCGGTGCAGTTGTGCTCGGTCATCACGTAGGCGCCGGTCATGCGGCGGGCTTCGCGGACGTAAAGCTGGGTGGGCCAGCCGCCGTTGTCGGTGAACTCGTCACGGGACAGACCCCAGCGGGAGGCCTCGGCGCGGATTTTCTCGGGGACGCGCGGGTGGTTGGCGAGGGTCCAGAGGAGGCCTTGGGTGTAGGCGAGGTGGGCGGCGCGGATGCGGTCGCGGGTGGCGTAGTCGGCTTCGGGGTAAGCGTAATTTTCGCCGATGAAATCGGTGGAGAAGCCGGTGTTGTTGTTGGTGTCGGTCTTTCGGTTCGGCATGTCGGCCGGGTGGAGCGGAAGGATTTTTAGACCGGCCTCGAAGTTGCGGAGGAGGAGTTCGTAATTGCGCACATCGTAACCGGAGGGTTGGGGAAACGGAATGCGGTTGGCGGGGGCGTCGGTGAAGCAGAGGCGGAAATTGTAGGCTTGGACCTTGGCGTCGGCGGCGCCTTCGACTCCTGGGCCGGTGGCGGTGATGCCGGGCAGGAGGCCGCTGGCGGGATCGCCGGGGACGACGTAGGGCGAGACGCCGGGGAAGAACTGGTGGGCCTTGGCCTGCTGGGTTTGGACGCCGTTGAGGGTTTCGCCGAATTCGGCGTTGGCTTCGCGGCCGACGCGGTAGGCGACGCCGGTCTTGGCCATGAGGTCGCCCTCGTAAGTGGCGTCGATGAACATTTTCGCGCGGATGACGCGGCCGGATTCGAGGCGGATCGCGGTGAGGCGGGCGCCGGTTTTCTCGACGGCGCGGGCGAGATCGAGGCGCTCGCGGCGGAGGACGTTGAGGCGGTTCTCGCGGACAAAATCCTCAAAGATTTTTTCCGCGACGTGCGGCTCGAAGGTCCACATGGCGGGTTCGCCGGGGTCGGTGGCGGACTGGCCGATGCTGCGATAAGAGCCGATCGGCTGGCGCGTCCAAGCTTCGGGGCGGGCGTAGTGTTGGGCGACGCGCTCGTAGAAATTGCGGGCGAGACCGCCGATGGCGCGTTTGTTGCCGATGTCGGTCTGGCCGAGACCGCCGCTGCTGAGGCCGCCGAGGCGGGAGTCGGGGCTGACGAGCACAACGGTGTGGCCGAGGCGGGCGGCCTGGACGGCGGCGATGACACCGCCGGCGGTGCCGCCGTAGACGCAGATGTCAGTTTCGATGGGGGCTGGGGTGGCCGCATGCGCCAGGCTGACGGCGGTGGAGCATAGAAAGACCCGGAGGAGAAAGCAGAGGGGCATGGCGAAAGGCGAAACCGGATTGGGAACGGCGTCAATCGGCAGGTAGGGCGCGGTAGAGCGCAAATCGAGGGTGCGGTATGGGCGTATACGGATTCGCAAATGAATTTGCTCCCGCGAGGTGAGGCGTTTTGCTCGCAGGCTGTGCACCCGCCCGGGTGGCGAAATGGTAGACGCATGGGACTTAAAATCCCCTGGCCGTAAGGCCGTGCCGGTTCGAGTCCGGCCCCGGGCACCAAAGGAATTGTGGCGGCTTGCTTTGGCGGGAACGACGGTTTGTTTGGTCTCACCCTATGAAACGATCCCAATACACCCCGCTGTCACGTCGCACCTTTATCGGCCGCTTTGCCCTCGGGGCGGCGGCGATTTCCTTTCCCAGTCTGAGCCTACGCGGCGCGACGGCGCGTCCGAAGAAACTCGGGCTCGCGCTCGTGGGCCTCGGCAATTACTCGCGAGGCGAGTTGGGCCCGGCGTTGAAGGAGACCGAGTTTGTGCAGTTGGCGGGCGTCGTCACGGGCACGCGCGCGAAGGGCGAGCAGTGGGCAACCGAGTATGGCTTCTCCGAGAAGAACATCTACGATTACGCCACGATGGACCGGCTCGCGGACAACCCCGAGATCGACCTCGTCTATGTGGTGACGCCGCCGGGGTTGCACGCGGAGCATTCGATCCGCGCGTTGAAGGCGGGCAAACACGTCATTTGCGAGAAGCCTATGGCCAACACGGTGGTCGAGTGCGACGCGATGCTGGCCGCGAGCCGCGCGGCGAAGCGGGCGTTGGCGATCGGCTACCGGCTCCACTACGATCCTTACCACATGGAGCTGATGCGGCTCGCGCGGGAGAACGAATTCGGCCCGTTCATGAAAATGAACAGTCTGCGCGCTTTCAAAATCGGTCTGCGCAACGGCGTGAAACCGTGGCGGGTGAACGCGGCTTTGGCCGGCGGCGGGGCGTTGATGGACGTGGGAATCTACGCCAACCATGCGGCTTGGATGGCGACCGGGGCGGTGCCGGTGAGCGTAACGGCGCAGGAAGAACCGAAGGTGCGGCCGGAGTTTTTCAACGAGGTAGAGGAGACGTTGAACTATAAACTTGAGTTCGCCAACGGTGCGACGTGCGACGTGATGTCCAGCTACGAGCGCAGCGGGAACACCTTCCGGGCCGAGGCTGAGCGCGGTTGGTTTGAGCTGAACCCGGCGTTCGGCTACCGGGGAATCAAGGGCGCGACGAGCAAAGGTCCGTTGAGCTATCCGCCGCTGCGCCAGCAGGCGAGGCACATGGATGCGATCGCCAAGAGCCTAATCGACGGCACGCCGTTGCCGACCCCGGGCGAACTCGGGCGGACGGACATGACCGTCATCGAAGCGATTTATGCCGCGGCCAAGAGCGGCAAGCGCGAGCGGGTAAAGGCGTGAGGCCAAGCGGCGGTGGCTCGCCGCTTGGAATCCCCCGGGAAAAATTCGAAGCTGCGACGGGCGTCTTGCGCTCAGCGCGGGGAGTGCTCCCATGGCGGCATGCTTACTCGTCTATTTCCCCTCGGCGCGGCCCTGCTCGCGGCGGCTTTGCTGGTCACCGGTTGCGGCAAAACTGAATCCAAGTCCGGTGCCGCCGCGCCGGCCGCCGCGCCGGCCGGCCCGCGCACCGTTTTGAATCTCGGCAACGGCACCGAGCCGCAGGATATTGATCCGCAGATCGTCACGGGCGTGCCGGAGAACAAGATCGTCAACGCGCTCTTTGAAGGCCTCGTCGCGGAAGGACCCAGCGGCGCCGACACGATTGGCGGCGTGGCCGAGCGGTGGGATATTTCCGAAGACGGCCGCACCTATACGTTTCATCTGCGCGCCGACGCGAAGTGGTCCAACGGCGACCCGGTGACGGCGCAGGATTTCGTGGCCTCGTTTAAACGGATCCTGACGCCGGCGCTCGCGTCGGAGTATGCTTACAAACTGCACCCGGCGGTGGGGGCCGAGGATTACAACAAGGGTAAGCTCACCGATTTTTCCAAAGTGGGTTTCAAGGCCGTCGACGCGCGCACGTTGGTCGTGACGTTGAACAACCGCACCCCGTTTCTGATCGAGGCAATGAAGCACTACTCGTGGTTCCCGGTGCACATTCCAACCGTGGAAAAATTCGGCGGACTCGCCCGCAAAGGCACCGTTTGGACGCGCCCGGAGAACATGGTGGGCAACGGTCCGTTTGTCCTGAAGGAGTGGCGGCCGAACCAGCGGATCGTCGTCACGCGCTCGCCCACGTATTGGGACCGCGCGACCGTGAAACTGGACACGATCAACTTCATGCCGACCGAGAGCATCGATACGGAGGAGCGCATGTTTCGCACGGGCCAGGTTGATAAAACCAACGAACTGCCGAACACCAAGATCGACACTTACAAACGGGAATTTCCGGAGAGCTACCGGCAGGAGCCCTACTACGGCGTTTATTTTTTCCGGTTCAACGTCACTAAGCCGCCGCTCAACGACAAGCGCGTGCGCCGGGCGCTGGCGCTGGCGATCGACCGCGAATCAATCGTGCGCAACGTGACCCGCGGCGGCCAAACGCCCGCCTACAATTTCACTCCGCCGTCGCCGAAGTTTAAATCGGAAGCGCGCATCGCCGGCGACCTCGCCGAAGCCAAACGGCTGTTGGCGGAGGCAGGGTTCCCGGAAGGACGCGGATTCCCGCAGGTCAGCATCCTCTACAATACCTCGGAAAATCACCGCGCGATCGCCGAAGCGATCCAGCAGATGTGGCGCACGCGGCTCGGGGTGGATATCGGACTCACGAACCAAGAGTGGAAGGTTTACCTGGATTCACAGGACACCTTGGCCTTCGACCTCGCGCGCGCCGGGTGGATCGCGGACTACGTCGATCCCAATACGTTTATGGACATGTGGCGGACGGGTGGCGGCAACAACGACACGGGCTGGAGCAACGCGACCTATGACGCGCTCCTCGATGAATCGGCCAAAGTGGGCAGCGATGCCGAGCGGTTTGCGATCTACCAAAAACTGGAAGCCATGCTCGCGGACGAAGTGCCGATCATCCCGTTGTATTTTTACACGCGGGTGTTTGCGATGAACCCTAAGCTCCGGTTCGTGCCCAACGTGATCGACAACCGCAGTTGGAAATTCGTGGAGTTTTTGCCGTGAGGTCTGGCCGGGCGGCAGACGCCGTTTCGCCTGAGCCGCTCGGATAGCGCCTGCCGGGCGAACCCGCCCCGTTTCAGGCTCACTTCGACCAGGTGACAAAGGGCAAGGCTTGAACCCGAAGGTCGCTATGACCCCCAGGTCGCTAACCGCGGCTGGGTTGCTACGCGTTCAGCCCGGCGGGGACATCGGGCGCCCCTTGAGGTGGTCAGAACTTCAAGAGCTGCTTCGTGAGAAACGCGGTTTGGAGGGACGCGAGTTCCTTGAGGCCGGTTTGGGAGAGGGCGAGGAGGGATTGGAGTTGGTCGCCGGAAAACGTCGTCTCTTCACCGCTGCTCTGAACTTCAACGAATTGGCCGCGGCCGGTCATAACGATGTTGGCGTCGACCTCGGCGTCTTTGTCTTCGACATAGTTGAGATCGAGGAAGGCGTCGCCTTGGTAGATGCCGGCGCTGATGGCGGCGACGGAATCGACGAGGGGGTTCTCGGGGATTTTTTTGGCGTCGAGGAGTTTTTGGACGGCGAGGCGGGCGGCGAGGTAGGCGCCGGTGATCGAGGCGGTGCGCGTGCCGCCGTCGGCCTGGAGGACGTCGCAGTCGAGCCAGAGCGTGTTTTGGCCGAGCTTGTTGAGGTCGATGACGGCGCGGAGGGAGCGGCCGATGAGGCGTTGGATCTCGACGGTGCGGCCGTCGATTTTGCCGCGGGAGATGTCGCGGGATTTCCGCTCGAGCGTGGAGTAAGGCAGCATCGAATACTCGGCCGTGAGCCAGCCGCCGGGGACTTTTTGCTGTTTCATCCACGTGGGCACGCCGGGCTCGATGGTAGCGGCGCAGATGACACGCGTGAGGCCGAAGGCGACGAGCACGGAGCCGGTCGCGTGTGGGGCGATGTCGGCCTCGAAGGTGATGGTGCGGAGTTGGTCGGGCTTGCGGCCGTCGAGACGTTGAGCGGTGGACATAGCAGAGAGGTTTGAGAGGTGTAAGAGGCTTGGCGGTGGGGGCGGTGGCAAGGCGCAAGGCGGGGCCCCTCCGACTTCGGCACGGTTCCACGCCCTCGACGGCCGCCGTCTGGAAAATGAGTCAGGGGCGACACCCCATCCTGCGCACTGCGAGCGCCTCCGCCTTTCCGATTAAGTTTTCCGCGCGAGGCCGGTCGCGCTTGCTCACCGCACCCGGCACGGGAGACGCTTAAACAATAACCATGCACCCTTCCAGCTCCGCCGCTTCGGCCGCCGCTCAGCCCGCTCCGTCCGTCGATCCCCGCGATTCGCGTCTCCTCGCCTACCTCAATCTCAAACTCCGCGAAATCGGTCAGCCCGGTGTCGCCTTGCCCGCCGAAGACGGCCTCGCCGAGCTCGTCGGCAATTTCCTCGCCCTGAGCCGCGAGAAGGACCGCGCCCTCACCCGTCATCTCTGCCCGGTTGACCAACGCATTCAGAATTTCCTCAACGAGCTCATCGACGGTACGGCCGAGGTGCCCCGCCTGCCCGCGACCACGCTCGTGCTCGACCGCCCCGGCTTGGCTCGCGCCCTGTCGCTTCCGCCCAGCCGCGACGAACACCACAGCCCCATCCTCACCTCGTATCGCGTGCGCCAAGGTGTGCTGCACAACCCCAAGAGCGACCGCCGCACCACGCAGGGTATTTTCCACGTCACCGAGGGCGGCCTGCCCATTCCCAACGACAAAAAAGCCGTCCCCGCCATCGTCTTCGCCCGCCTGCTCAAGCACGCGCTCCATCCGCCCGCCGATTTTCTCCGGCTGCCGTTTACCGCCGCCGAACCCGCGCAAGCCGAGACCTTCGTCACCCTTCATTTGCGCCCGACCGTTGTGCCCGCCGTGCCGGGCTTCACCCCAAAGCGCGCGATGGAAACGCGTTTCTTCGTGCCTGGCTCCCTCGTCGCCAACCTCGATTTCATTGAGAGCATTTTCGGTAACGCCGGCGATCCCCACCTCCCCGAAAACGACGCCGCCCTCGATCCCGAGCACTGGACCGGCCACA